>JALFGN010000084.1 GCA_022777285.1 Blautia sp. | reverse complement strand
TTCACACAGGACCTTGATGATATGAAGTAAAATAGTCCGAATAGCAAAGCAACATAGAACATGTATAGAAGTTCCACTCCATGAGAGCATTATCTCATGGAATAAGGAGATTGTCTAAACGGTGGGTTATTAATCGCTTACTCTTATTCTCTCTCCTGTATCTGTTTTATTATGCTATTTCAGTATAAAAAAGGCTCCCGATCTATCTATCAATGCTTTGTTAAATATACTAAAAGTTTTCGCTACAAAGCCGGACACAATTCCTTAAAATAAAGGATGTGCCTTCCCGCTTTACCGTCAGGAGCAGGCGTTTGAAATAAAGCGACCGCAATCCCACCGTCTAAAGCCAGTGGGATTGCGGTCGCCTTATTTCATGTCAAGTTAAAATTCAGCTTTGCAAAATTCCAACGCTGACGCAACAACTGCATCCATGTCATAATATTTATACTCACCAAGCCGTCCGCCAAACTGAACTTTTTGTTCTTTTTCCGCCAGTCTTTTATATTTTTGGTATAGCAAACTGTTCGTTTCATCATTCACCGGATAATACGGTTCCTCTCCCGGATTCCATTCTGAACTATACTCCCGGCTGATAATGGTATTGGGAATATCGTTACCCTCTTTGTCTTTTCCGAATTCAAACCATTTATGTTCGATGATCCTTGTCCATGGCGTTTCCCTGTCTGTATAATTCACCGCTGCATTTCCCTGAAAATTCGGAATTTCCAGCTGTTCTGTCTCGAACCGTACCGAACGGTACTGTAAATATCCCAGCTGATATCCAAAATAAGCATCAATCGGGCCGGTATAGATGATCTTTTCGGCCAATGCATCCAGCTCCCTCTTCTGTTCCAGATAATCGGTATTCAGACGGACTTCTATACCTTCCAGCATATTTTCCACCATCTTTGTATATCCGCCCACCGGAATTCCCTGATAGCGCGCATTGAAATAATTATTATCAAATGTAAACCGTACAGGAAGCCGTTTGATGATAAATGCCGGAAGTTCTTTGCAGTCTCTTCCCCATTGCTTTTCTGTGTAGCCCTTCACCAGTTTCTCAAAAATATCTCTTCCTACCAGTGAAATGGCCTGTTCTTCCAGATTTTTGGGTTCTGTAATACCAGCCTCTGCTTTCTGCTCTTCAATTTTCTCCATGGCCTCTTTTGGCGTGACCACGCCCCACATCTTGTTAAAGGTATACATATTAAAGGGGAGCGAATACAATTCCCCTTTATAATTTGCCACAGGGCTGTTTGTAAACCGGTTGAATGTGGCGAACTGCCGGAGGAAATTCCACACTTCTGTGTGATTCGTATGGAAAATGTGCGCTCCATACTTATGCACATAAATCTTCCCAATCTCTTCTGTATAAACGTTTCCGGCAATATGGGGACGCTTCTCCACAACCAGTACAGTCTTTCCCGCTTTCTTTGCTTCATGAGCAACCGTTGCTCCATATAATCCGGAGCCTACAATTAAATAATCATACTTCATATTGTTCCGCCTTATTTCTCGTTTACGGCTGACTGATAACCGCTCCATCAATCACCTGCTGCATCAATTCCTTTGCCTGATCAACAGTCGCCTGATCCGGCACCATAACATAAGCAGATGCGCTCATGGAATACGGCTTCTTCACAGCACCTTCTCCATCTACACTGTAACTGACAATGTTCCAGTCTGTTCCGCTCTGCAGTACATCACGCACCAGTTCTGCGATTCTGTCATAAGAGATATTGGTCTCAAAGCAGTCTCCTACTGCCGATAAAATACCGGTATAATTACTCAAAAGTTCCGGAGACAATGCTTTCTTAATTACCCCTTCGATAACGGTCATCTGATTTTTACCTCTCTGGCGATCTCCCTCTTCAAAGGCATAACGTTCCCGGGCAAATACCAACGCCTGTTTGCCATCCACCTGATTGCTTCCCTTATTAAAATGATATCCTTTTACATTACCACTTTCAAAATCATAGTCGGAATTTATCGTAATTCCGCCAAGCGCATCAATAATTTTTACAAACCCTGCAAAATTCACTTTAAAATAATTATTGATGTCCGTATCATAAAGCATACTCAATGTATCCATAGACACATCTGTACCATAAATACCCGCATGGGTCAGCTTATCCGGAACACCGCCGGAAATAGACAATGGCACATAATAATCACGTGGAGTGGAAACCATCAGAATTTGTCTTGTTTTAATATTGGCAGTAACAATAATATTGACATCACTTCGTGTATTGATAATTTCATTTCCTCTAGTATCAATACCACTCACATAGATTTGTACAACATTTTTATCTTGCAATTTTGATATTCCATCAACAACAGTTTCTTCTATTACTACCTCTACCTTTTTCACATCGATCTCACGAATTTCCGAAGAAATATTTTCATATCCTTCCATTTCCTCCAAAACAGGAAAATACGCATGATTTAAAATAATAGCATCGCATTCCTGATTTCTGAGACCATCTACAAGCTGTGTTACACCAGGAAGTCTTTTCACTGTGATTTCTGTTTCAATTTCCTGATTAATCTGGCTTACTGCCTGTTCTGTATTATCTGTGTCCAGATTATCAAGTACGCCAAACACATATTTTTTCGCATCTGCAATTGTCTGTGCCTTGTCTTCTGTTCTTACATAAATACCAATCTGTGACGTTTTCGTATTTACACCAGATATCTCTTTTAATGTGTTATAGGTCTTAAAGACATATAAATTTCCCATCAACAACACGGATGCTAACAGTAATGCAATCACAGACCCCATAACAAAAAACAGTTTCTTTCCTACATTATCTGTAAATAGATAAACAATAAGGTCAACTCCCAAAAACACAACTGCAATTGCTGCAAGGAAATAAGTAGGAACTATATTTACCACAGCAAGCAATATTGTAAATTCCATTATCAGAAAAAACAGAGCGGTTGTTATTGTTAATCCAGGGACCCGACTTTTTTTTCTACGTTTCTTAGCCAACATTTTGTACCTCCTTTGTATCATTTGAAACCAGTTACTTTATGCCATATTTTATAGCATAATAACATTGGAAAATAATAATATTTTTCCCAAAAAGACTTTTTCAGAGAACGACTTCTGTGAAGCCCTCTGTAAAGGTAAAATCGATCTAATGTTTTTGCATCCTTCTTTTTCTCAAAATTTTTAAGCAAAACTCTTTCAAACGCCTCATATTGCCCTTCTTTATGTGTTGCAGATAATGCTCTATCATGACGCCTATATCCATATAAAATTTCATCTAAATATGTGACTTTGAATGAAGCAAAAATTCTCAGCCAATAATCATAATCTTCACACAAAAACAGATTCGCGTCATATTCGCCTACTATTTCATATACTTTACGTGTATACATAAAACATGCACCAACAAAATTATAATCCCAAATTGCACTTCTATAATCTGTCGGGGCAGAAATCATATCAACTTGTTTGTCTTGTTCATTAATAATGGAACAAGCTGCAAAAACAAAATCACTCTTTTCTTTTTCTAAAGCCTGTACCATTTTTTCAAAAGCATTTTCATAATAATAATTATCATCCGATGTCCATGTAAGATATGCACCCGACGCTAACGAAAAGCCTCGGTTCAATGTTTTTGGAAGTTTCAGATTGTGCTCATTTCGATAATAGTGAACACGACTGTCTATTTGTACATATTCTTTCGCAATTTCTGCACTTCTGTCTGTAGAACCATCGTCAATAATCAGAAGTTCCCAATTTCTATAAGACTGATTAAGACAACTTTCTATACTTTTTTTCAAGTACCTTTCTCCATTGTACACAGGAAGTACAATAGAAATCATAGATTCATTGCTATTCATTTCTTATCCCTTTCCTACTTTTAATTTACTCTTTATTGTTAATAACACTTCTGATAAAAATCTGCGATTCAGATAAACAGAACAACACACCATTAAAAATAAATTCCCCCATATAATCCATAAAATTCTGGAGTAATATGCAATAAAATCAATTATCATCAATATCACCATTGTAATTAAAACAGATTTTTTTATATGAATTCTGACGATTTTCTGAATATCAAAATACCGTATAAGCAACATGATTCCATATGCAGCCACAGAAGATATAGCAGCTGCATACAGTCCGATGTACCGTATCAAACCTATGTTAACTATCAGATTAAGCACTGCTGCGATTGCAGATGTTTTTGCGATCTGACCGGTTCTTTTATATGCTACATATACCACACTGAAAATACCAATAACAGAATATAACAGTGATGACAACATATAAATCGGAATCTGATAATACGCTTGTGCAAAATTTTTATTTACCATATATGGAAATACAATTGGTATGATTGCTATAATTCCCATACAAACACATGTTAAAACACGAAATGCTATATCTATGATCTGTGAATAGAATCTTTCACTATCCATATCATCACGATGTACAGAGGCACTCTCTGTCCATGTTAAATTAAAAATGCTATAAAAAGATGTATATGCTGTAGAAAACTTCTGTGACACCGATAAAATACCATTCTGTGAAATTCCCAAAAACCAATTCACCACAGATTTATCACTGGCTCCGATGATCCACCAGGATAAATAATTGGGCACAAGCGGAAGTGAATAAGCCAACATTTCTTTCAGATATCTCTTATCGAAAGATCGAAAGTGAATCATCCTGTATACTTTTTCCTTCCATACAATATAAATACTACCTATAAAATTTGATACAAAGGCTGTAATAAAAAGCCCATCAGCCCCCATATGAAAAAGAAGAACCAGAACAATGTTTGACAGAATAGCCACAAAGGCTGTCAAAAAACTTCCAAAGGCATATGTAAAATTATTTCCAAGCCCTCTTGCCAATTGTAGCAAAGCGCCGGAAAATATACTGACAATCACATTCAACAACAGATAATATCCATATTGAATCGAAAGCAGCATAGAAATCAGAGAAAATACAATAATAAATATTACACTCTGAAACAATGCAAAGAAAAATACCGTAGATATCACTTTTTTCTTTTCTTCATCTTTTTGTCTTACATCCACCAGAAAACGAAATAACGCGTCTTCTATTTGAAATACAATGATCGGAAGCAGCAATGAAACATAAGTATTAAATAGATCTACAATTCCATATTCTTCTGTAGACAATACTGCTGTATAAAAAGGCAGTAAAAAGAAAGATAAAAATTTTGTACAGACTTTTCCAACTGCTACAATTGCCGTATTTTTAATAAGTTCCTTACCTCTGCTCAATATGTTCCTCCCCATCTAAAGATTCCAGCAATAATTGTCTGGCAAACTTTTTCTGTTTTTTAATCAGATCAATATCATATCCTTCATTTTCTGCTATTTCCAATGCCTGCAGCACAGAGTCCGGCTTGTCCCAAATAGTTTTACACCGTTCTTCATGTCCCAGATTCCTGTAGTAAAATCTAAGTTTTTCATCCCAAACCACAGCAATAGCCGGAATATGAAAGGACGTTGCAACAATATGGCTATGAAGACGAAATGAAATCAGACTTCGAAAAGAAGCAATCTGCTGAACCAACTCATCTGGTCTCTGTGCACAGTCATATAGATACTCCTCTTGTTTCAGTCCGGCTTTTTTCAAAATATAAGCTGCATAATTATAATCATCTATAGAACCATTGCAGAACATTTTCCATGGAATTCCCTTTGTACTCAATTGCTTAATCATCTGCATCCAAAATCCGGTAATTTTTGAAAGCGGTGCATGATTGGAATACATTACTCCTAATCCTACAATATTGGTGGATAATTTAGGAACAGATGGATAAACCTCTCTTGTCCACAATGCCGGATCATATGTCTTACTTACTTTCTTCTGGTGATTCACATATAGTTTTTCTATTTCTTTCTGATTATCTCTTGTAGAAATCAGCTTTACATTATCATTTAACAGATATTGTCTCAATGTATCTCTGATTTGACTGCTTATTGAAATTCCTACTCCACATGCATTTAAATATACTGGTGTTTTTGCTTTCTCAAAACAATGCAGAAAAGCAGCAAGATCCATAGAGAGCCAATCCATAAAAATCTGCCCACCTGCAAATACTGCTGCATCATAACCCTTCTCTGCAATCTGCTTATAAAACTCCCTTCTTGATTCAACATCTGTTTTATTCCAATAATACATCCAATCTTTTATATGATGTTTTGTCTGCCAATACTCCCATTTTAATTTCCAACTTCGATATTCCAAAGTCCGCAAAGAAGTATCTGTTTGCTTTGCAAATTCTTTTTTATTTTCAATATCAATAATATCGATGCTTGCAGACGGCCATTTCTTTTTCAGCCAAAATGCTACACAATCACATATAATTGCGTCTCCGAGATTAGATGCATAATAGACACCAATAACAGCAATTTTCATATATAAATCTCCTATTTATGTTTATAAGAACAGATGAATTTTTCCATACCAATCATGCAAGTTATACATCCAATATGATGCTTTAAAAATAAATAATAATAAATTCGAAAAACAACAGAACTTTTTCCCTTTATTTTTAAGTAATTTAGAATCTTTTCATACTGAGGACTGTTTAACATTTTTTCAACAAACTCTTTTTTCTGTTTTCTGTTATAGCAACACCGTGGTGAATTAATCGTTCGGATATCCCCAAAGGCAATTTGTCCTGCCTGTTGTTGAATCCAGTTTTGATTATCAAAAAGAATTCCCAGAGACTGATACAGTTCAATCTGAGCATGATACAATTTTTCACGCCCTTCCCAGGGTTTTTCCTGAAATTTGCTCACCAGACCGCTTTCGTGAATCAGATATTGATAAAAACAATCAGAAATCAAAGATAATTCTGATACATACCGAAAATAGCCTGCATTGAATAAGAAATCTTCTCCCAGATTCATTGTCTCACAAAAACGAAGTTTATTCTTTTCGATTATATCTCTTCTGTACCATTTATTCCAGATATAATCTAACAACCAGTATCTGGTATTCATTTCCATATGATCAAACAGTTTTTTCATTCCTTCTCTGTCAAGTATTTCTGTCATATTTGGTCCGCAAGCTGTTTTCTTTCCATCCATCACTCTATGGCATCCACAGATCACTATATCCTGATGGCCTCTTGCTACATTCCTTACAAATTCTGTATACATTCCCGGGTCTATTTCATCATCTGCATCCATAAAATGAATCCACTGTCCTCTGGCAACTTCAAGTCCTGTATTTCTTGCATGAGAAACTCCCATATTTTTTGTATGAATCACTCTAATCCAAAGATACCTGGATGCCATTTTCTTACAAATTTTCAAGGTATGGTCTGATGAACCATCATCTACCAGAATCAATTCCATATACGGAAACTGCTGAGATGCAATACTCTCTACGAGATTATCCAGATATTTTTCTCCATTATAAACAGGTACAATTGTACTTAATAATATAAATTCCGGCATATCTGCCATACCAGGTATGTTCCGTACATTTGTCGGCCTGTCTGCGGTTTTCTTTCTATTTCTCACAGATTGTTTCTTTTGATTGTTTCCAACTCCCGGAATATTCTGATTATAACAAATAAGCACCATCGTACCAAATATAAAAACAGAATGAACCGCAGATTCCATCATAACAGAAACCATAATCAGGAAAAAAGTCACGAGAATACTTTTTATCTGTCTCGTCTGTTTTCCATTCTCTAACTGACGAAAAGAGAAAACAATTACACAGAATAAAAGAAACAGAGCGACCAATCCTCCCTGTAGCAACAATTCAAGCCAGAAATTGTGAGAAGAAAAATAGCCTCCCCATGCTGAAATATAGTCCTGTACCTGTCTTCCATATCCTAGCAAAACGTGCTTTCCAATCTTCTTGATTGCCTCACTCCAAAGTAAGGACCTTCCACTAAGATCTGAAGAATAATGGAAAATATTTGTCATAATCATCTTGATCAAAGCACTTTCAGGCACTAAAATCATCCCTACAGCACCCAATCCATAAATGAGACTCAATATTTTCCACTGTACATTTTCAAAAACCTTATTTTTATAAATGAGTATTAACAATCCTGTCTCTACCATAATAATCAAAGAAGCCGTTCCTGAATGTGATAAAAAAGCACTAGCCAGGCAACAAAAAATCAGTACAAACTGATATTTTTCCACGATTCCTTCAATTGTATATAATTCTATAGAAAAAATCAGCATTGCAAACAATAAAAACAATGTACTTCCATTGTCTATTGTCATAAAATAAAGAGGGTTCAGTGCATTATTTGCATACAAATCTGCAGGCATTCCATGTGGAAAAATAATCATAGACAGCATATTAATCAAAACCAATACACTTAATATTCTGCTAAGTCCCCAAATTGTATCTTTATAATTAAACTGAATACCCCAGATAAGAATTGTAACAAAGGTAACAATGGAAACAATATCTATGATAGCTCTTAGTAAATATCCCTGTCTGCATATAGTAGATAGCAGAATACTCATCTCAAAAACTGATACCAGAATAATAAATTCTGGTATCTTTTTTCGTCTGTTAAGATGATTCAAGAGTAACAAACCAATAATTGCTGCAGATACTACTTTCCAAACAAGAAAAAGTCCCTCCAGTATCTTTAATATAGAAAAATATTGAAAACAAATCGGCTTAAAAAAAGGAATCATTAAAAATAATAAAATCCATTTATTTTTATAACAATGCTCCATCCCGGCTCCTTCCTGTCACCTCACGAAACCAATTTTCACAGAAAATCTGCTGACTGAAAGATTCTTCTGCTTTCTTTCTTCCTGCCTCTCCCATAATCTTTCTCTTTTCTTTATGAACGCATAAATCAATAATTGCATCAGCAATATTTTCGCTTAAACAATTATCTCTTTTGAAAATATAACCACAAGTATCGTCTATAATTTCAGGGATTGCACCTCCATCTGTTGTAATTACAGGAAGTTCCATTGCCATCTGCTCCACAGCTGTCAGGCCAAATGGTTCTTCCCATAAAGATGGAACACAGCCGATATCCCCCATACTGTAATAAGAAGGCATGTCTGCATATTCTACATAACCACTGAAAATAATCCGTTCTTTTACAGATTCACTGATTTGCTTTAAATGCTTTACAAAAGCATTTTCTTCACTTTCTTTAAAAAAAGATGCTCCAATCACCAGAAGAACCACTTTGTATTTCTCCGGTATTTTTTTCACAGCATCAATTAATATTTCTATTCCTTTTTCAGGGACAAGACGTCCTGAAAATACGACAACCGTCTGTTCCTGATCTATTTTATACTTCTCTCTAAGACATGCTCCCCTTTCCGGGAAAAGCTTTCGATCAAACAACTTTGTATCAATACCATTGTTTATTGTTGTCACTCGCGTAATACCCGCCTTTTTGCAAAAACACTGCGAAAGATAATCACTAATTGTAATCACCTTTTTACATGACTGCAAAAATTTCACATCTCTTTTCTTTTCACTCTTTAAAGTATCATTATGTGCATGATAAATATAACTGCCCTGAAGAAACTCTTTTAACACCCATCCATTTACCAGTTCATTCTGTATAACAATATAATCAAAAGAAAGTTTCTTTTTCCGCAGAATTCTTCCTGCCTTCTTACTGAAACAATAATCAAAGAAACGATAAGGCAACATATGCTTCTGCATAATTTTTTCACTGAAACCATTTCTTTTCAAAAACAAAAAGTTTGAATTTTTATATTCTTTACTTTTTTCAAAAGCCTGTTTTTCATATAAAGATAACACTGTTATATCTGCCAAATGATACTGTTCATTATATTTTAAAAGCAATTCCGTCAAAGTTTCCACTGCTCCACCCCCGACAGCTGGTACAGGAAGACGACCAGGAGTTACCATTAAAATCTTCATTGCTACTCCCCCGTTATTTTCTTATATATTTGATTATACTGATTCACAAAGTCACCATAATGGTTGTATTTCTCAAATGTATCCTTTCCGTTTCGTTCCAGATTCTTTCTGAGTGTTTCATCTGTAATCAAACATACAGCTGCCTCTGTAAATGCTTTTTCATCATCCGGCTCCACAAGAATACCATTTTCCATGTGTTTTACAATTTCTTTAATTCCGGAAATCTTGCTTGCAATCATTGTTCTGTTGGCATAAAACACCTCAAAAGGAAGTAACGGAAATCCTTCCCATCTGGATGGCATAATCACAAAGTCTAATTGCCGAACAAGAGCAGGAATATGATTCTGATACCCCATCAATAAGATATCTTTTTGAAGATTCATATCTCTAATCATTTTTTCAAGAATGTTTTTATCTTCTCCGTCCCCGATTATAATCCCTTTTACCGGAAATCCCTGATTCAATAGGTTTTTTATTACACGAATAAAAACGTCCATCCCTTTTTGTTCAGACAGACGACCAATTGCTCCGATTAAAATATGATTCTGATTCTTCATATCACTTAATATAGAATTGAAGCAGTTCACTTCCGATTTTTCAACCTGAACCCCGTTATAAATCACCTGAATTTGATCCGGTGATACACAAAATTTCTGAATCAGGTTCTCTTTTACTCCATCTCCCACTGACACAATTACACTTTTTTGAAGTACCATTCTAGTAAACAGGATTTTATCAAAGAACACATTATGTGCTGTATAGACAATTTGAATACGTGGAAACCTTAATTTAAGCAGTATTGCATAGAATTGCGCCATCCGATGATGGGTGTGAATAATATCTATTCTTTCTCTTCGAAGCACTCCTGTCAAAATTCTCAGAGTTTTGAAAATAACCTGTGGCTTTTTACATTCCAAATCATCCAACTGAATATGTGGAATCCCATGTTTTTCCAACTGTTTCACATAAACTCCACCACAAGAAGCCACAAAAACATTGGCTCCCTTTAGAGCTGTTTCTGTGGCAAGCTGATATACAATCTTTTCGGCACCTCCCTGACCCATGGTCCTGGATAAATAAAGAATATTCATACTATTTTCTCTTTTCGTATTTTTCCTTATATACACTGACAATAAACTCAACATTTCCGCAGAAATATCTTTTCCATAAACGTCCGGGTTCCTGTATTACACGAAACAACCATTCCATTCCTATATCCTGCACCCACTTAGGAGCTCTCGGGATTTTTCCCGAAACAACATCAAAACTTCCTCCCACTCCCATGAATACACAGGAAAGTTTCTGTTTTTGGAAATAGTCTACCAGGTATTCTTTCAGAGGGGAAGTAATGCCGACAAACACGATTTGAGGATTTAAATTTCTAAGCTCTTCCGCAATTTTTGTCCAGTCCTTCTTTTGAAAATATCCATTTCGATATCCAACAATATTTAAATCAGGATACTGTTTTTTTACAATGTCAACTGTATCTTGCACCACTTCCTGCCTTGCTCCCAGAAAATAAACCGAATACCCCTTTTCTTCTGCCAATTTTATCAACTCACACATCAAATCAATACCGGCAACTCGTTCTTTTAATGGCTTTCCCAACACTTTTGATGCCCAGACAACAGATGCTCCATCTGCATTAATAATATCACAGCTATTTATAATTTTCTTTAATTTCGGTTTTCTCCTTAATTCATTAATCTTATCTGCATTGACCCCCATTAGATGCAATGGTCTCTTATTTGCAATAAAATCATTCACAACTGAAACCGTCTCTTTCATTGATAAATTATCCACATAGGTTTCCAGCATCTCTATACGTTCCATCAGCATTAACATCCTAATTCTTTTTCTATAATATTTGCAATTCTCTGACTTGCAAATCCATCTCCATAAGGATTCGCAGCTTTACTCATCTTACTATACTCTTTTTCATCAAATAAACGATTAATTTCCTGATAAATAACCTCTTCGTCTGTACCAACCAGTTTCAGTGTACCAGCTTCTACTCCTTCCGGCCGCTCTGTTGTATTCCTCATAACCAGAACCGGTTTTCCTAAAGAAGGAGCTTCCTCCTGGATTCCTCCACTGTCTGTCATAATCAGATAACTTTTTTCCATAAAATTGTGAAAATCCAGAACATCAAGCGGTTCAATCAAACGAATCCTGTCATGATTCTGGAATATCTCTCCTGCAATTTCCCGCACTGCAGGGTTCATATGAATTGGATAGATTACTTTTACATCTTCATGCTCTTCTACAATTCTAAGAATTGCCCGAAACATTTGCCGCATAGGTTCGCCCAGATTTTCCCGTCGATGCGCTGTCATCAACAATAGTTTCTTATCTTCCACCCATTCCAGATCCGGATGTACATATCCCTTCTGAACAGTCGATTTCAAAGCATCAATTGCTGTATTCCCTGTAATGAATACTTTCTTTGGATCTTTCCCTTCTCTGAGAAGATTGTCTTGTGCGCGCTGTGTCGGTGCAAAATGTAAATCTGCAAGAATCCCCACTGCCTGACGGTTGAATTCTTCCGGATACGGCGATTTCAAATCATATGTACGCAATCCAGCTTCTACATGCCCTACAGGAATCTGTTTATAAAAACATGCCAGACCTGTAGAAAAAGTAGTTGTAGTATCTCCATGAATCAATACCATATCAGGCATTTCCTTTTCAATAACTTCCTTAATTCTGTTTAAAATTAACGTCGTAATATCAAATAATGTCTGATTTTTCTTCATAATAGAAAGATTATAATCCGGTACTACTTGAAACGTTTCCAGTACTGCTTCCAACATTTCCTGATGCTGACCGGTCACACATACTACAGTCTGAAGATTTTTTCTCCCCTTCAGTTCCATTACCAGTGGACACATTTTTATAGCTTCGGGTCTTGTCCCAAATACAACCATTACCTTCTTCATTTGTCTAATCTCCATTTAAAAATACTCATACTCTTTTTTTATCTTACCACACCCTGAATCAAAAGTATAGAAAAAATAATAATAGTGCTAATGATTTTTCTATTTTACTAAATAAGACTATTTTTTTCTCTAATGAATGCTATAATATATCCATAATAAAATCAATTTTCAAAGGAGAAAAGAGCATGAAAAAATCCAGAAAATTACTTCTTACACTATTAACAACTACTTCTGTAATATCCTTGTCTCCTCCATCTGCTCTTGCAGCAAATCACTCAGCCGAGAATGATTCAACAGATATTACTTCCTTTTCAGAAGCTGCTGTAAACCCTTTATATGAAGATGTTATACAGCTTTCTGATTTAAAATCTCCTGGTAAAGATCAAGTTTCTTTTGCCGCTGAGACATCGAAACACTGTACCTCAATCAGTGAAGCTGTTGAATATCTAAGAGATGAGATGACAAAACGTTCTGAAACGATTATATTTGAATTTCAAGGAATCGACTACCAAGATGGAATGGCAAAACAAATCATAACAGAAGCACTCTCTCATACAGGAAACCCTATCGAGGGAGATTACATCGCATGGCAATATCCCGGCTGGAGCTGTGATATTAACAGGGTTACGCAAGATAACACAACCACACTCTCTTTTAAATATACCATTACATACTACACTACATCAGAACAAGAAGCGGAGGTAGATAGCACTCTGGAAAATGTACTACTCCAGTTAGACCTGGAAAATAAAACAGATTATGAAAAAATATGTGACATTTATGATTATATCTGTGATAATGTAAAATATGACTACGACAATCTGGAAGACGACAATTATAAGCTGAAATATACGGCATATGCTGCATTACTCGATAAGAAAGCAGTATGCCAGGGATATGCGGTATTATTTTATCGTATGTCTCTGGAATCCGGAGTGGATGCAAGACTAATACCAGGCACTGCCAATGGCGGAAGCCATGGTTGGAACATTGTAGAATTAGATCATAAATATTATAATCTGGATTCAACCTGGGATGCTGGAAAATCAGAACCGGAATACTTTCTGAAATGTAATGAAAATTTCTCGGATCATGTCCGCCACTCCGATTATGACTCAGAAGAATTCAATGCTGCTTATCCAATGAGCGAAAAAGATTATGAACCTTCCGACACTCCTCCTTCTTCAGAAGATCCATTTACTGATGTGGAGGAGTCCGATTATTTTTATGATGCCGTACTCTGGGCTTCTCAAAATCAGATTACCAGCGGAACTGATGCAACACATTTCAGCCCTTCTGCTCCTTGTACCCGGGCTCAGGCAGTGACCTTCCTCTGGAGAACAAACGGAGAGCCGGAACCGGAAAACCCTGAGAACCTGTTTACAGACATCAAACCTGATGACTATTTTTATAAAGCTGTTTTATGGGCTTATGAGAATGGCATTACAACCGGTCTGAACGAATCCCATTTTCAGCCAAATGACACAGTGACCCGAAAAGAATTTGTCACGTTTCTCTGGAGAGCCAAAGGAAAACCAGAATCGGACCTCTCCGAAAATCCATTTTCCGATGTTCCGGATGATTCCTATTACAAAACAGCAGTTCTTTGGGCATATAAGAATGGTATCACAACCGGTATGGATGAAGCCCATTTCCAACCAGATCATGAATGTGTCCGAGCACAAGTCGTGACTTTCTTATACAGAGCTTATAATGAAACAGAATAATCAAATATAAAATTAAGAAAAGAAAGGAAATCAAATCTTATGAATAAAAAAAGGATTCTGGTACTAATACTGGCAATCGCTCTGTTTGTAACTCAAACAGTATATGCCGCTTCTGATACAATAGTCGGAATTGTTACTATTTCTACCCAAGAATACTATTCTACAGCATTTGAAATATTAGAGTTAGTAAATAAAGAACGTGAAAAGGAAGGTGTTCATCCGCTCGCAATGGATAAAGAACTTCTCGAAGCAGCCATGCTCCGTGCCAATGAACTTGGTATTTATTATGACCATGTGCGTCCAACAAATCAGCAGTGTTTTACTGCCTGCAGCAAAATGATAGGAGAAAATATTGCCTATGGTCGAACTTCCGCTTCAGAGATAATGCAGGATTGGATGAACTCTGAAGGTCACCGTTCCAACATTCTGGATAAAAGCTACAACTCGATTGGAATCGGAGCGGTTAAAATTGATGGTGTCATGTATTGGACACAATGCTTCGGTATGGATGAGGCTGATATCGCTTCCAAAACCGATTACATAGACCACACTTCCAACCGCGAAATTCAGTTCGATCCGGAATTTGAAGCACTCGATTTTTGGATTCAGCTGGATAAGGATACACTAAAAATAGGAGAAACAGCTTATCTGGATTTTTACTTTAACAATGGTGTCTCCACGCTTTTAATCAAACCGGAATTCTTAAAATACCAGAGTTCTGATGAGCGTATCTTTACTGTAGAAAATGGCACGATCCATGCCATAAAAAGTGGAAATGCAAAACTTACCATTTATCTTCCAAAATCTCCAGAAATATCATTCGAACACACAATCACTGTGACAGGGAATTCCGAAAGTACACAGAAGAATCCATTTACAGACGTAAAGAAATCGGATTATTATTATGATGCGGTTCTTTGGGCATATGAAAATGGAATCACATCCGGTACTGATGCAACGCATTTCAGCCCGGAAAAAACCTGTACACGTGCACAAGTAGCAACTTTCCTCTGGAGAACCAAAGGAGAACCAAAGCCATCTGCAAAAAACAATCCTTTCGTGGATGTAAAAGAATCCGATTATTATTATGATGCAGTCCTTTGGGCATACGAAAATGGAATCACATCCGGCATAGATGCAACGCATTTTGCTCCTGACAATACCGTGGAGAGGGGACAGTTTGTCACTTTTCTCTGGAGAGCAGAAGGACAACCAAATGCATCAATTGACAATCCCTTTGAGGACGTATCAGAAAATCAATATTATACAACTGCCGTTTTATGGGCATATGAAAACGGCATTACCAGTGGTGTGGATTCCTCCCATTTTGCTCCTCGAGATGGATGTACAAGAGGGCAGGTTGTAACCTTCCTTTACAGAGCGTATCACTAATTTCTGTTTCTATCCGTTTCATTTATAAAAATGGAAGTCTATTAGTTTTCTTCTGATAGACTTCCATTTTTTATGGATCATTCCTGATCAAACAGACGATAATATCCGTCCAATGTATGATCTTCTGTATACATTTTCTCATGAAGTTTTTCGCTCATCTGTTTACATGTTATTGGATGATCAATCAATTCTTCAATTGCAGCACAGATTTTCTCACTGTCAACAGGAACGATTTTCCCCTCCTCTTCACCAAATTGTTCCCGCATTCCCGGTACATCTGTTACGACAATTGGTTTTTCTAATACTTGTGCTTCTAAAGTTGTTGTACAATATGCTTCATAATAAGAAGGCTGCACATAGATATCACACATTTGTATATAGGGATATGGATTTTTTCTGTTTCCTAATAAAGATACCTGTTCCGATAGATGGTTTTTTTCAATCATTGCTTTCATATCTTCCATCATCACTCCATCTCCAACCCAATACCATATAAATTCATACCCGTCTCTTACCAACTTTCTGGCAGTCTCTATTAAAAGATCCGGTCCTTTCTGTTGTGACATTCTTCCCACAGTTACAAGCTTTATTTTGTTTTTTTTCGAAATTTTGATGGTTTCCTTTGCCTTTTGTCTGATTTCTTCTTTTGGAATCACATTATATAAAACTTTTACATTTTCTCGAATCTCTGGAAATTCATTTACAAGAATTTCTCTATCGCTGTTTGAAACTGCTATAATCCCGTCATATACCGGATAATATTTTTTCATTAGTGGATAATATTCATCTCTGGGACATCTTCCCTCATGATGCCACATATATTTCTTCTTTGCCTTCACACAGTCAATTACATAATAAGGCACCTGTCCATTATGAGCATAGGCAATTGCAATATCGTATTCTTTCTCCGGTGCTGTATACAGTTTCCAGGATTGTTTTCCCAGCTTATTCACAAGTCGAAACACATAGTATTTCAGATATTTTGTTAAACTTGCTTTATTTCTTTTTAAATATTCAAAGGTACCATATTTTGTCATAATATATTTATAAGTATCCAGAAGATTCACATCTGCCTGAAGCAAATCCAAAAGTTCAAAAGAAGGATGCAGCGCCAACACATCAATCTCATATTTTGTGGTATCCATTGCATTCAACAAATTAATCATACATTTTTGGATGCCTCCCATCTCAAAACTATGACAACAAAACAAAATACTTTTCTTCATAAATCTGCCCTTTTCTGCTATACATTTCTATAGAAAAAGAGCTATCACATTAAAACATATCGTCTAATATGATAGCTCATTTTTATTCATACAGTTTCAGCTTGTCTTATCTGTTTTTTATTTCTGTCCGTATCCACGATAAAGGAATGTTACTACATCACCACGAATACAAATATCAAACGGTGCAAAATGAGTTTTATCCTTACCTGAAGTAATTCCATTCTCATATGCCCATAAAACTGCATTTGTATAATACTGATCTTCTTTTAAGTCTTCGAAAGGATTCTTTATTCCGTTTACATCCGGCTCTCCTTTCTGACGATACATAAAGGTTACAAAATCTGATCTTGTCACATACTCATTCGGTGCAAAATGAGTTTTATCTTTACCTGTAGTAATCTTATTCTCATATGCCCACAGAACTGCCTGATAGAAGTAATCATCTTCATTGATATCAACAAACGGATTCTTTGTTGTCTTTACTTCCGGTTTGCCCATTGTTCTCCACAGGAAAGTTACTACCTGTGCACGGTTACAGTTTTCAAGCGGTGCAAAATGTGTATCATCGTAACCAGTTGTAATATTATTGTTTACAGCCCACAGAACTGCGTCATAATAATAATCCTCCTGATTTACATCTACAAACGGATTCAGGTCCTGTTCAGAAATCTCTGTTTCTTTGGTATCTTTATAATCTTTGTCATCCAAAGTAACGGTTGCTGTGTAGATTGTTTTGTTTGCTTTTCTGTCAATCTCTTTTGTAATGGTTGCATCCAGCGTCTTTGTATGCGATTCATCGTTTTTACAGGTGAATGTAGCTTTAGCTGCAGAATAACTTCCGTTTTCTTCCTGTGTCCAATCCCATTTAGGTTCTCCGTAGTTATGTCCTGTAGCAGGATCTGATTCAATTGTTCTGGTGCTGATAAAGTTCACACCATCTACGGTAACTGTAGCAGTATACTTGTCGGATCCGGCTGTTGTACAAGTTGCAGCCGTCTGCTCTACTTTCATGGCATCATCGCCCTTGGAAACAGTCACTTCTTTTGTATCACCACAAACATCACATACCAGAGTCACAGTTGCCTTTGAACAATTCTCAGCCCAGTTCCAGGTAACCGCACCATTTTCTTTTATTTCTCCGGTAGCTTCATCTTTTACTGCTGCCTTATTATAAGTATGTTTCTTAGATTCTACTGTAATTGTTTTTGTATCTTTCTTTCCGTCTGCTGTTGCTGTATAAACAAGGCTTCCATCTGTACAGGTATTTTTACGTACCACTTCAGCTGCTGTACGGGAACTAAAATCGGAATTCTCCCAGATACAGTCAAATTTATGATCTTTCAGTGCTGTAGAAACCTGATACAGTGCAGCAGCTGTTCCATCTGTAGACCATGTCCACACAGCTGTTTTCTCACTGGCATCTCCATCATACAATTTATCTACATCTTTTCTGAAATTATCATCATATTCACTTTCTTCGAAAGCATGTCCACAGTCAATACATACATAATTTGTCACGCTGTTCCAATGTCCGTCTGTTTTTTTATAACAATTTTCTGTGAACTTCACATAAGTATGGCCTTTACCTGCTGGAATCAATGTTGCTGTCAGTTCTACTGTTTTTGTTTCTCCGCCGCATTCAATTACGACATCTTCTGTCGGTAAGCTGGATTCATCCAGTTTATAGCCCTCGATTTCGCCTACTTCCTTCTTAATGTCCTCAGCAGTAACTTTAACTTCGCTGCCTTTTTCACCGGATTTCTTCAGTGTTTTTTCAGCAACCAGTTTTTTCTCTGTATCATCCTGATCTACTGTTGCAGAATCATAAACCTTGATTTCCAAAACTGCGTCTGCTACCGCTTTTTCAGCATTCAGTGTCAGTATCTCACTGGAGCCATAAGCAACTTCCATATCCTTGAAGTCATATTCTGATAATACATAATTATCCTTGAGTTCAATTGCTTCTGCTTTTGCTTTGATGTCTTCTGCTTTAAAGGTATGCGGATCTCCTTTGGTTCCTTCTGCTTCACTGTTTAATACATCCGTAGCAAGAAGTGTTTCACCATCTTTTACTTCGATGTTCAGTGTTGCAAAAGCTGTTGTTTTTTCTGCCACTAATACTAATTCAAACTCTGACCCATATGCAACGGATGTATCTTCATATGCATATTCCTCAGACAGTTTATAATTTCCAGTCAATTCAATTGCTTCTGCCTTTTCTTTGATGTCTTCCGCTTTAAAGGTATGTGTTTCTCCCTCTTTACCATCTGCAGTTAAAGTATCGGTTCCGATGATTTCTGCGTTCTCATCCGCTCTGTCTTTTACTACAATTTTGAGAGTTGCAGTTAAAGTTGCTGCTTCTTTATCTGCTGCCAGAGCCATTTTTTCAGTTTCACCATATGCAACCTGTGCATCTGCAAATTCATAGTTCTGAAGTTTATATCCTTCTGGCACCAGATCTGCTGCTTCTTTTTCAATGATGTCTTTTGCAAACGTATAGGACTCGCCCTTCTGACCTTCTTTATCACTGGATAAGAGCTTGCTTGCAATTTCCTGTGCACCCTCCTGGTCTCCATCCGTTATGACAAGCTCAAGTTTTGCAAAATCTGTTGTCTTTTCTGCTTTTAATTCTACTTTACCTGTTTCACCATAATTAACCGTTTCATCTTCATACTGATCTGCAACCAACGCATATCCAGCTGTTAACTCAGCTGCTTCGGCTGCTTCCTGAATAGCACTGGCTGTAAATGTATAAGGATCGCCTTTTTTACCTGTATCTGTACTGGTTAATGTAGTACTTCCAACAGACTGTGAATCCTCTCCAGCTGTTATATTAATCTGCAAAGTTGCTGCTGCGGTTTCTTCTTTACCGCCTTCTTCGCCTTCGTTCAGAGTCTGTGCCTTACCGCCTTCATTGGTCTCCGGTTTGATTTTTCCACAGGTTTTACAACGTTCTACTGTATAAGCATCTTCTGTACAAGATTCCGGAACTTCTACTTTCTGATAATCATGACTGTCTCCCGTGAGATGTGCCATATCGATTGTACCTACAATATTTGCACTCCACATGAATTCATCATTATCATTTGTTTCATCATTGTTATAATAGGTGTTATAACTTGGATTGTATCCGGTTTCTGCAAATTGATATCCATAACTGCTATAATCAGTCAGCTGACCAAATTCTTTTCCTGAAATAAATCCATAATTCGTTGCGATAGAAACATACATCTTGTCGCCTTTAATGGTCATATCCGCAACTGGCGGATTTTCTACAGTGATATCTGCTGAACCACTTTCTGTCATAGAAAATCCAAGACCGCCAAGTCCCTGAGACATATCACGGGCACCACTTACTTCTGTGTATTCAACCAGTTTTTCTACAGCACCTGTTTCCAAATCATAAGAAAGCATTACATTAGAAAGTGTGAAATAAATCTTTCCATTGTAGTATGCGGTGGAAATTGCAATGGATGGATATTCCTCTACATAAGCAGAGTGTTCTGCATACAATTCTGCAATCATTGCATTGTCTTCCATCTTATCAGTAGTCGGGTTGTAAATCTGACCATTATTAAAGTCTACTAATGATACAAAAGTATCGGAAGTATCTCCATCTGCTTTTGCATGATATACAATTTTATATTCCGTATCTGTAAAGAGGCCTTCGTAGTCATTCGCTGCTCTGGTGTTGGAAGAAGAGCTACTGCCATTACCATACTGTCTCATAATATCCAACATATCTGTAGAATCATAGAGATAGTAGAACTTATCCCCTACTTTATAAATATGGCTCTTGGCAAAAGCAAACCATGCATCTTCATAAGTCTGGTCTGTTGCAATTCCTTCATACAACGTAAAAATCTTTTCATAATTATCTTTATACATTTCACGAGCTGAAGTATCACTAAACATAAAATACAGATGATTTAGATTGCCATCTGTCTCAACGCGGTCACGATTCATACATTCCACATAGATATCTACATAACATGGATCTATATAATACCATTTACCCTCTACTTTTACTGCATTCCAGTAGTGAGGAGAATCAAACTTTTCTTCTTCTTGTCCAAACATGGAAACATCTGTATCAAATTTAATTTTCACAAGGTCTGTAATGGCAGCAGTACCTTCTTCGCTCCACTGATAGTTTCCATCTTCATCTTTTACCGGTTCCCCATTATCATTCTGTACAAAATTCAGTTCTTCGTAAGATTTCCAGTTATCAGATGCATACAAATCGGACGCATTCGGATCTTTCAGATAAACCTGCGGATTTGCACACTGTACCAGATAATTGAAAACGCTGGCATATCCAAAACATACTGCCTTCTTTCCAACTAATGTTCCCACCTGATTAGACTGCCACAAACCAACCATAGCTCCTGCTGTAGAAGCTGCCTGCTGTGCTCCGCTTCCTTTATCCTCCTGCACATCTACCATAAAACTGTCTGCCTGCTGCGTAGCAATCGCCTTTGCCTGCTCTTCACCATAGGCATCTTTCAAATAATCATATGTTTTCTGATATACCTGATCATGGATCATATTGTACATACAATTGTATGCATATGTATAAAGAGGATCTTCTTCCAGTACCGGCGCAACCATTTCATCCATAATAGAATCCATGGCAAAATTACAGTTGTCAGCCATCCAACCATTCAAAGCAATGTATTTCTGTACGGTTGTCATACCATCTTCAATTACAGAAAGCGCTTCATTTCTTGCTGCAATAACATCATCTTTGTATTCCGTAATGGAGAACTGTGTAGCCATCATATATAACTGAATAAGGCCAGAAAGAGTATCGTATCCTACATAACCTGCATTTACAGCATCTACAGAAATACTTGCAATATCCAACATGGAACCAATGGGATTTGCATTGGTATCTTTTGTTGTATTATAAGGTACCTGCACACCGAACATATCTGCATTGTCTTCACAAAGCTGAATATACTGCGCATACATACCCAACAATTCCTGTGTCTGTGCTTCTGTCAGATTATATATGGTTGCGTTTTCCTTTAATTCATCTGCTGCAAGTGTAACCATTGCATCCATTTCTACGGTTGCAGTTGTAACTTCACCATCTGAATCAGTATCATAGGCAACAGAAACAGTATCTGCGAGACCGCTTTCCTGCAGAATTTCCTCCGTAGTTGTATCCATTTTTTCAGAGGTAATATTATACTTGGATAAATCTGTGCTGTCATTGTAGCCATTAAAAATTGCCTTCTTAACAGCCTTTTTTACTTTACTGTCTTTCTTTACTGTATCCTCTTTGCCATACGAATTTATCTCTGCCATGATTCTGGCTGCTGCTAAATTCTCCTTAGCAGTAGAACTAAGTGTCACTTCTTTTACACTCTTCTTATCGCTTTTTGACTCTTTTGTCTTTGCCCACACAACAAGAGCAGTCGAATCTATGCTGCCTACTACCATTGTCAATGCAGCAAACCCTGCAATAAGTTTTTTGACGTGTTTCTTCATTTTCTTTTCCTTTCCTTAAGACGTTATTAATAGTTACTTTTGTACCATCTTTTCCCACTTACAATATCACTTACTTTTTCTGCAGTCCATGACGGTAGACCCTAACATTAACTTACCACGAATTTTCTGATATATCAAGGACTAAATCTACTAAATTCTGTGCTAACTTTTATTTTCCTTTTAATATAGAAATCACCAGCCGACACAATTCTCCTGCTGTCCGGATCTGCCTTAATTCCGATGCCGGAATGCGAATCCCGAAGGCATCCTCCAGATCTCCCAGAAGCACAAACACTTCCACAGAAGAAAGTCCCATATCTTTCACAAGGCTGGTATCTTCTGTCACTTCCAGTTCCGTTTCCGTGGATTCCACGATCACCCGGAAAATTTCTTTTTTTGCTTCCTCAACGGTCATATTCTTTTTCTCCTGTCATACCCCTGCGCAGAATCTTGCCTCCTGTAGTCTTTGCAAACGGTTTATCCAAAAATCTCACATCCTGTACCTGTCGGTAAAGGGGTACTTCCTTATTATAATCTTCGATTGCACTCCGGATTCGGCATCGGATACGCTCCCCTTCTTCCTCCGGAAATACAAAGGCTGTGATCATCCGATTTTCCACCCCTATCAAAACCTCACAGATTTCTTTGCATGCATACAACCTTGTTTCAATTTCCTCCGGACTCACATTCTCCCCATTGGCGAGAATAATCCGGTTATTTTTCCTTCCGGTCAGATACAGATAGCCTTCTTCGTCCTCCCGGGCCAGATCTCCTGTTGCATACCAGCCATCCCGAAGAACGGCACTGGTTGCCTCCGGATCTTTGTAATATCCCATCATCACCGATGCACTGCGAAGAAAAAGTTCTCCCTCTACAATCTTAATCTCCATTTCTTCCGGAGGTTTCCCAATCGTATCCGGTCGATCCGGGTGCATCTCCCACATGAAACCGATACCTCCCGCCTCGGAAGCTCCATATCCCTGTACTACCGTGATCTTTCTGTCATGGAGAAGCTGAAGAAACTCGGAACAAAAAGTTGCCCCTCCGCAATGGATCATCCGAAGATTCCACCCCAGAAGTCTGCCGTTGTCTCCCCCTTTTTTTAATTTCCGTGCAAGAAGCTGCAGCATAGAGGGAACCACGCACACATAATCCGGCTGCATTGCTTCCAGATAACGGTAAAAATATTTCAGATCTGTTCCAAGACACACCTCTGCTCCAAGATACATAGCATTCAATACTGTAATAAAACCGGACAGGTGATGAAATGGAAGCACCCCTAACAAGGCCTGAAATGGCTTGTCATTTACTGTACTGCAGATGCTGGCAGCCAGCCCCTGCTGAGACAGCATCACTGCCTTGCTTTCTGCGGTTGTACCGGAAGTAAAAAAGATACAGGCAAGATCCTCTCCTTTTTGTTCCACAGGAGGGCTGCATTTTCTGATTTTTTCTGTCTTTTCTCCCATCGGAATGCGCTTTACTGTTTCCGATAATCCGGCTGCCCGAATTTTCTCTTCTGCCGAATCATCATAACAAATGGCTGCCAGTTCCACCCGCTCTGCCAGTTTTCCAATCATCTTTGGATCCAGTTCCCGATCCAGCAGTACCGCCACTGCTCCTGCCTGGAAAATTCCGCAAAAGCTCACCAGCCATCTCCAGCTGTTTCTGCCTATAATCCCTACCTGTTTTCCTGCAAGTCCCTGTGCTTCCAACAGAAGCGCCTCTTCCTGCACCTGTTCAAAAAAGTACCGGGAAGAGATTTCCATCACTTCTTGATCTTCCATATAACGGATCAGTCGTTTTCCTTCTGTCTTTTTTTTCAAGCTGTCCAATACCTGCTTCATATTCTGCACTTTTTGTTCTGACACCTGAAAGTCTCCTTATTCTTCGATTCTGATTTTCGGTTTTTTCCCTTTTCTCTTTTGTTTTCCTTTGATCCAGAAAATCCCTTTGTAAATTCCATACATGATCAGACAACGACCGATAAAGCAAATGGCGACTGCCAGCCAGGGATATGCCCGAATCATTCCATAGACCCGATACCAGGGAATTATAATTTTCTCATACGCATGCAGACACACGATCCATATGGAATAAAATCCTACTTCTTCGATCAACCCACGAATCCGTCCTGTTTTCTCCTGATCTCCCTGCTTTTTCATAAACCAGGCATACAGACGCAGAAGAAGAAATCCCACGCAGAAAGAACCCGCAACATCGATGATTCCCAGTTTCCACACACAGGCCACGATATTCACCTGTCCAAAAGCAGCAGATATTCCTGCAACTCCCAAAAGAATCCCCATACACCACACCGGCAGTTTTCTTTCCAGAAGCCGTTCCTCCCGCATCTGTCTGCCTGCTGCCAGGTAACCGACAGCCAGAAGTCCCATAGGAAGACAAAAAGGCCAGACTTTTGCAATCAACGTCAATCCGTAACCAAGGATCACACAACTGACGATCATTTCCGTTCTACGAGCCGGTGATTTCATCTGCATCACCCAATTATAAATCATCCAGCCAACAAACAAAGCCAGCACAAACCAGAAAATACTCACGGATTCTATAGGAATTCCAAGAAGCGTTCCGCCTCCTTCTGCATTCAAACCAAGAAGATAGGTCAGAACCAGCTCTCCTCCATGTTCCAAAAAGGATCGCTGTTCTAAAATTGCCAGAAGCCCTCTTGTCCCAAGAACAGCTGCAGCGACAATCCCATAAGGCCGAAGAAGAAGCCGACACTGAATAGAAAAGCATTTTTTCATACTCCGTTTGTAAAATCCAAATCCGCTGATCATGAAAAATGCAGCGATCACACCACCGCCCAACACGCTTCCTGCACCTGAAAAAATCTTTCCGGTCTGCATCTGTGTCAAAACAGGAGTAATCGAATGCCCTGCCAGAATCAAAAGAATTCCCATCCCCTTGGCCAGATTAAAATATCCCAGGCTTTCTGCCCTTTCCGATTTATTTCTCATGTTTCTTGTCCCCTTTTCCCATTTGTCTCCATATCCCTGCCAGTTTTTTCCGTAAAATCAGAAGTACACCTGCTTCCAGAATCAGGATACCATACCGGAGAATGTTCCAACGATACACAACTAAAATCACGCAGGACAGACCAATTACACAGAAACTGACTGCCAGAAACAATTTCCCCGGAAAGATTGCATCTGAAATCTGATTTTTTCTTCTGGCTCTTTTCATCAGAAGATAATGAAAAATCGTCAGCAAACCATAGCAGAACAGCGTCGTCCATCCCGCTGCCATATAGCCGCATACAGGAATAAAAATCCCGTTCAGAATCAGATTGGCAACCGAACATACAATGGAAATCACCAGAATCCCTCTATTTTCATCGAAATACATTTCCACATTTGCAAACATCATATACAGAAATATAAAAAATACACTTGCGGATACCGGGGGAATGATCCAGATTGCCTCTCTGTATTCTTCTGTAGCCATAATCCGAAGAAGATCCGGTGCAAAAGCACTCATGGCCAACGTAGCTCCTGCGATCAGAAAACACAAACCACCTGCCACACGTCGGATATCCTTTGCCTGTCCCTGCTTTAATTTCCGATACATCCAGGGTGCAAACGTCCCATTTACCGCCGATACCAGAAGCATCATAATGGTTGCGGCTGTGTAGGCCATACTGTAAAGAGCCGCTTTTCCGCTGCCCTCAAAGAAATTAATCATGACCCGGTCTGCCTGATTCAGAATCAACTGCGACAGATAATAAAAAATCAACGGCAGATTAAAACGCAGTGCAAAATGCCAGTACTCTTTCTTAAAGAAAACCTTTCCCCTGTAAATCAACATACACAAAACCAGAAATCCGAAAAAAGACTGCGTCAGCACAGATCCGATAATGCGGGCTTCTGCCTTATATCTGGTATTGCATACGGCAATAATCGAGATCACCGGATTCAGCACCGTACTGATCACAGTCACTGCTACCGGCCAGCGATAACGAAAATCAAAACGCTCCCGGTTCAGCCACAGCATCAGAGGCGGATTAAAGAGAAGCTGTATAAACATAAGCTTCATAATCATCCCATTCAGTCCGGTCATCCGATCAATAGGATTCCGAAGCAACAGATACACACCGGAAACAAGCAATGTGATTACAAGAATCAGCCCTGCCGCAGCCGAGGTATAGCCATCCTTGTCCTCCTCATATCGAATCAGCCCATTATTCAATCCCTCATAAGGAATCTGAAGGGAAGTAAACACAATAAAAATCTCCGCCCATGTAAAATACACATTACAGATACCATACTCCTGCGTCGTCAACAATCTGGTAAAAACAGGCACTGTAAATAATGCGATTCCTCTCTGTAAAAAATTACAAATGGTAAACCAGAACGATGTCCGCACTGCCGGCGACATATTCCGGTACATTTTTCTCAGATTCAACTTCACCCGATCAACTCCTGTTCCGCAAACCAGAACCCAATGAGAAATGCAAAAGGCACTGCAATCGGATTCACAAAAGCCGATTCACTGCTGCTTGACACAAACAGATATAACACCAGAAGCATCACCCCTGCAAAAATCTCCTTATGATTCTTTAACGTAAGTACCTTCCTCACAAACAGAAACAGCGTTCCAACAAATGCTGCAAATCCTACATAGCCACATTGCCCCATCAACATAGGCCAGTAAGTATCTGAAATAAAATCATGAAAATCCGGTGACATACCCCATACACCTGCCATGCGATACATGCCATAAACAGGGGAATAGGGTTCCGTTGAAAAAGCAGAACCATAGGTTGCCCATCCTGTTCCGAAGGGGAAATGATCCCAGGCAAGAAACGGTGCACCGATCGTAAGGACAGCTCTGGCAGATTCTACTCCCATCAGGAAATAATAACTGACTACCTGATAAATTCCAGCGACAGCGGCAATCCCCACAAAACAGATGATGGCCATTTTTAATTTCTTATTAATCTTCTGTTTTTTATAAAATACAAATACATAGATTAACAAAATACAGGCAATTGCCCCCATGGATTTGGCTCTTCTGGTACTCAGCATAATAAAAGCAAGCATCCCCAGAGGCAGTATGATCTTTTTCTGTTTTTCTTCAAAGAACCAGAGGTACAGCGCACTCAGGAAGACCCCCTGCGCTACCAGTACGGTATAAGCATCGTAAAACAATTTGACCGCGATCATACCCCCTCTGGTCTCTGTAGAAAAAATCCCAAAGATGGAATCCACCACACAAAGTACGAACAAAATTGCCGTGATTCCATTGAGCACCGGCCAAATCCGTCTCTTTAATTGTTTAAAATCCGTCTGTTCATCGTAAAACAGCAGAAACGAAGCACCAATTCCCAGATAAAACTTCAAATTCAGATAAGAGTCTTTCAGTGCATTGGAAAAGACCTGATAATGATAACGGAAATATCCGCCCCATCCCCACATCCAGAAAAGCAGAAGAAGCCCCCAAAAAAGTGACATTCGCTTTGTCCATCGGACGGTTCTCTTTTTTTGTGCCAGGCGAATCACAAGAAGCGGAAAGAAAAGTACCGCAAACAATTCATCTACATACTGAAATATGCCGCACCACTGCTGCAGGCGGTTCTGTATAATAAAAAGAATCATCCAGAACAAAAACAGTAGCGTTTTTTTGTCAGTCACCGATTTCATATGTCTTTCCCCTCACTCCCGTCTCTTCATACAATGAGGGTTCCGGAAACAGTCTTTCAAAACTGTCTTTCAGTTTTTTCCGAATCTCCTCAAAATCAATTTCTTCTTTGCTGTCATTTAAGCAGACTGCCCGATATTTCTTTGTTTCCAGGCAATGACAGATTTGCTCCACATCATCTTCCCACAATTCAAAATGATGTCCCCATCCGGTGCTGCGGGCAACAAAGTTTCCCTCACAGATCTGCCAGCATTTCATCAGCCAATGCGTCACATCTGTTTTTGACCGGAATCGATTTTGTGAACAGCGTTCCAGTATTTCTCCTTCTTCCTGCCACACTTTCACAAACGTACTTTTTAAATAAGAAGAAGGCAAATGAGAATCCCGAAAACAGGAGAAATAACGAAATGGCGCCAGACACACATTGCGCAGCAGATCAACTCCATACCTTAAAGTGTAAAATTTATGTAGGTTTCTTTTTATCACTTCTTTTTTCCGGAAATGCTGATTGATCACTGCAAAATTATTGATCATCATGTGGGGAAAACAATCCTTTGGATGCGGAGCTGTCGCAATATCCATCAGTGCAGAATCACAAGGCATACGCTTCTGAAAAAAATCCTCCGGACAGACCGGTGCTGTCAGAAACATATCATCATTAAATAGTACAAACTGTTCTCCAAGGTCCGGAATCCGATGCAGCCAGAGCTCAATGACATTCGAATTAAAGGTAGGGAGAAACTGCTTTGGAATGTATTCTTCATGAAGGACAATTCTCAGTTTGGGATGCTTCACATTCAGCCATTTTGGGATCTGACCATTTGTCACAAAAAAGACACGGTGCACCCAGGATGCAAATTGCTCTACGCCACGGAACCAGTACTGCATCAACTCCCAGTTTCTGTACCGATTGGATGTACTGCCGTTGTCCTTCTCTTTTAAAATATAATATGCCCGCTCCTTTTGCCAATCGGGATCCGTTCCATCCACCCATAAAACAACAAAATCTATCTGTTCTGTCATGCCCTCTGCTTCCTCCTTTATCGGGGCCGATACCACTGTAATAGTTTCTTTGCATATGTTTCCAGAGAATCAAAGGATTTTCTCCCACATGCTTCTTCAAATCTCTCCGGCTCCTCACTGTTCCAGATACGGACGATACTGTCCTTTAATTTCTCTTTCTCCCCTGCCGAAAACAGCCAGCCTGTATGCCCCGTTTCAATCAGTTCCGGAATTCCTCCGCGATCAGAACCGAGAACCGGTGTTTTATGCATCATGCTTTCTATAATCGAAAATGGACAATTTTCATTGCATTCCGAAGGACAGATGGAAAACCGTGCCCCACGGATCACCGGATCCAATTGCTCCTGACTTAGAAACCCCATATTTTTCACATTGGGAATTCCCTCTGTCAATGCCTCCAGGGGACCGCCTCCTGCAAAAACAAAAGGAATCTGCGGAAGTTCCCGACAAACCTGTAAAAGCGTACGAATTCCTTTTTCCTCCGAATATCGTCCAAAATACAGTACATAACTTCCCTTTTTCTTTTCCGCTTCTTTTACCGGTTCCACAAAATTACAGAGCCGGACCGTCTTTCCTGCAAAATCGGGATTGGTGTCCAACTGTCTCTTCATAAAAAGAGAAGGACAGATAATCACATCCAAACTCTTATAAACCTTTCGCCAATTCCAATAAACAGCCTCCAAAGACCCCAGCAGACTTCTCAGAAATGATCCGTGAATACATCGTCCCTGCGCACACTGAAAAAAGCTTCCATGCAGACATGCATCGCAGACCTGATTTCCTTTCGGCCGATACATGTAATGATTGGGACATACCAGCTGCGAATCATGTGCCGTATACACCACACGTACCTTCCTGCCGGTTCTTTTTCGGTATGCTTCTACGGCCAACAGGACAGACGGCGTCAGCTGATAATTAAAATTGTGGATATGTATCACATGAGGCCGAAAACATTCCAGGATCTTTCCCATTTTCTTCTTTGCCTCTCTGGAATAAACAATACGAAAAGGATTTGTCACATTGGCAAAAATTCCCTTTCTGTGAAAATCCATCGATCTGGTATATAAATTCCAACGATTTCCCACTTTATTATCCGGATGTTCCATCCCGAAATATTCCACTTCATTTCCCTGTTCTTCCCAGTATTTTCCCAGTTGAAACAAATACGTCTCTGCTCCCCCGGCAGGATACAGAAATTTATTCACCATCAAAATTCTCAAATCTTTAAACCTTCATTTCTTATGAGATTGATACAGGTCCAATGTCTTATCTGCACTTTCATCCCAATTATACTTACTGCACACAAAATTGCTGACCTGTTGTCTTCCTTTTTCGATCAGTTCCGGTTCCTGGCAAAGCTTTTGCATCCATTCACGCAGATCTTCTGTATTGCCTTTATGAAACATGCCGCCAAACGCGCTCATCACTTCCGCACATTCCGGTATATCCGAACACAAACAATAATTTCCGTAACTCATTGCCTCCAGAAGACTGATCGGCATACCTTCCAGCTCTGATGGCAGACAATAAAAATAACTGTTGGAATAGAGTTCATCCAGAACCGTCCCTTCCACAAACCCGGTAAAAAGAATTCTTTCATCTTTTTTCGCTTTTTCCTGCAATTCCTGATAAAATGCTTCTGTATCGGAAGGTCCTCCGGCAATCACCAGTTTCTTGTCTGTCTGTACCTTTCTAAATGCCTGAATCAGACTTTCCAGCCCTTTCTCCGGCACGATTCTTCCCAGATAAAGGATATAACTGTCCTTCTTCAGATTCCATTTTTCTGTAATAACAGCTGCTTCCCGCTTCACCGGCTTTTCAATTCCATTTGGTATCAGAACCGTCTCCCGGTTATAAGTATCCAGAAAATACTTCTGCATCGCTCTGCTCAGCACAATAATTTGATCCGCACAGGCTGCTGCTATCTTTTCTCCCTGTCTGAGATACCAGGAAGCAAATTTCCCCCATTTACTTCTCTGCCAGTCCAATCCATGTATGGTCACAACAGTCCGGATTCTCAGAAGATGCGGCAAAAAAGTCATAAGCGCAGGCCCCTCTGCATGATAATGAATGCAGTCATATCTTCCAAATATTGCCAATATGGTGGCAAACAGGGAGCCCATGACAGCTGCACAGCCCCTCACATTCATCACAGGCACTTCGCAGATATGAACTCCCTTATAATCCCATCTATATATTTTTTTCCCATCTCTGCAGTGTCTTCGATAATTGTACAGAGTTACCTCATGTCCCTTTGGGACCATCCGCACAGCCAGCGCTTCCACTGCAACCTCAATTCCTCCGGCTCTTGAGGGAACCTGTTTCTGCCCGATCATTGCAATCTTCAAATTCCGGACACTCCTTCTTACTTCTAAATTTCATTCCTGTACATACAGACAAGTGTACGTGATTCTGTCTCTTTTGTCAATCTCCTCACATAGAAAAAAGATGGAAGTATGATGCAAATCACTTCTTCCATCTCTTCTGTATGTTATCCTCTTGCTGTACGTGTATCCATTTTTTCTTTTATGTTCCTGATCTTTCTTCCGGCTATTAGTTTCTGTGACAGCCCCACACGGTTCGTTTTAAAATGGAAGAACGGACGTTCCGGAAGTTCAAAGATGTCAACCGGATGCATGTAAGGATCCAGGCATTCATATACCTGATCTGCAATGTCTTCTACTGTATATCCATCTTCCAGAATCACATATAAATAAGGAAGGAAACGGCCAGGATATTTCTCATCCGGAATAATTACAAAAAACTCATCTTTGATGCCCTCAATATCTGCATCTGCCACAATATTTTCCATAAGAAGAGTAGCCAGATCACCGCCTCCATGACGAGGAGATTTTCCTCTCGTGAGTACATGAAGCACACCATCTTCGGTCATATAACCCATGTCCCCTGTATGTAACCAGACTCTTCCATCTTCATGCATCTGTAAAGCTTTTGCTGTAGATTCCGGATCATCATATCCTAACATATTCCCCTGACCATATTTGCAGATTTCTCCCATCTGATTATAGCCAAGTTCCTCGTGAGTTCCTGCTTTGAAAATACTGATGATATCAACCGGAAGCGGAACACCCACACTTCCGTTTTCCATAGCATAAGGCATCATCGGCAGAGTCATATTAGAACCTGCTTCACTGCATCCATATCCGGTAGTAAACCGTGCATTGCAGTTATGATCCTTCAGGAATTTCTGATAATTCTTCATTTCTTTGTTGTTACATGCCTCACATCCCACACCGGCTGCAAGCAGATAAGACATATCGTAATCATCGGTAATCCGTCCATTGCGCACGAGAAACGCCACAAACATCGGGATCATCATCCAGGAATTCGGACGATAACGCATCATTTCCAGGTCAATATCTTCCGGTGCACAGAACGGATTCAGAATCAGCAGTTTATTGGATGACAAAGGCATCAGAAGTCCGGATACTACAACTGCTACCAGCGCCGGCGGCAGACATGCCAGCATCCAGGTCGGACGGAACTGACCGGATCCTGCATAGAAGTTCATCTGGTGCACGACTGCAATCATGGTATGCGCAGAATGAATCACCTGTTTGGATGGACCGGTCGAACCACTGGTATAAGCGCGGAACAGCGGACGGTTGTAATCTTTCAAAGCCTCTACTGTACCTGTGTAGCTTTCTCCAAGTGCAAGAAATTCATCCCAGTTCATGGTAGCCGGACCTTCTGCATTTTTTGCAGAATATCTGCTGTCCAGAGATTTCTGAATATATTCCGGCATATCTGCCCGGCTGCAGGACTGACAGGCATCTACAAGAACCACTTTCTCCACAGCACTTCCGGATAAATACATCTCCAGATCGCTCTGTGACAGATAATCGTGGGCAATGATTGCCTTTGCACCGGATTTCTGTACTGCTTCTACATTTTCTTCAATCGTGTTATCTCTGCAAAGGAGGGATGCACCGATCTTCTCTGCTGCCAGCAACAGATAAATAAACTCCGGCACAGAAGAAAGAAATACCGGAATCTGATCATTTTCTCCAAATCCCAGTGCCCGTAAAGAACGTGCCGCTGCCTCTGCTTTTTCAAATATCGTACTCCAGATAATATCTGCACCATAATAATGCATAGCTGCTATATCACTCCCCGGACAACAATTCTTCAGATATTCTGTCAACGTACACTGCGGGATTTCCATATTTGCCACCTGCGGCGGATAAAATTTCATCCATGGACGATCTACACTTGGTTTTCCTGTTAAATTTGTATTTGTATTCATAATCATAGCTCCTTATGCTTACTTCTGCTTTCGTTTTTTCGACTGCCTCAGTATAGCATAAGGGCAACAGGAATGCATGGGACTCATATGGAAGAATTTTGAATAAATGTGATTCATCTGGAATTTTTAAAAAAACATACTGTTTATTTATTCTAAATAACAGATGCAAATCGAACATCACTCTACCAGATGAATTCCCCGAATCACATGCTGCATATAAGCCTCGACGATCGTTCTGTCCCGTTCCACGACTTCCTCGTCATAGTTCCAGAAAGCCTCAAAGGATTCTTCAAAAATCTTTCTCATATCGGAACGATTGATAAGCAGAATATTATTCACTTCTCCTTCCAGGCGCAAATAGGAAATCGTATCACTCAGGAAAACACACTGGCTGTCGCTATATTCAAAATCTGCCACAAACCGTCCGTTGATCAGCCGGATTTCCAGATTCTCCCTCTCTTTATATAAAGAAAGGATATGCTCCAGATAGCGGGAACGCTGCTCTACTGTAAGACGTACTTTATGATTATAAAAATCCAGTTCATTGTTCACCACCAGATTATAAAAAGCAGTTTTGTAAATAAGAATCTTTATATGTGACTCCTGCATAATATTTCGACTCAATCGTTGGATGCTGCGCAATGCTTCCGGCTCTGCCATTAATTTCCCGCTCTCTGACAATTGTTCCAGAATCTCTTCAAAAAGTTCATCCGACAGAAAATGTTCCGTCATATGACCGAGAAGTCCCCGTTGATTCAGTGAAAGAAGAGAATGAATATAGTTATGTTTTTCTATCATTTCTTTTATGGTCGTTTTCTTAAAAAGCAGCCGTTCTTTGTTGCACAAGGCCTGAATATTCCGGTACAACGGCCGGCAGTTCTCATATTCTTCACTTACATTGACTGCCATACAACGGTCTGTACCTACCAGCATACCGGAAATCGCATAGTCGTCCTTTACTGTAAAAATCACACGGCCGGCTGCCTGTTCATCTCCATAAAGATTAAAATTAATATAAGTATTGCAGGTCAGCAGATGAATCAGAAAAATCGTATCGTAAATAAAATCCCATTTTTCCGGCTGCACATGAATCAACATAGAATAACGCACATCCGGATAGCCCCTCATCTTCGGCACATGCACATTTTCCACCTGGGTGATCTGAAGCTGATATTCATGCCTCATAGCCATCAGATCAATGGCAGCCATAATATCCAGAGACTGTACTCTCCGCAGAACCGGGTGGCGCATTTTTGAAACATATTGGGACAGCGTCAGTTCCGGATAATAAAAAGTCTTGGGAGCGACATCCAGGCCGGTATTTTTCTGCAGATCCCTTACATAAGAACACTCCGCTTCCAGATTATCAAAAATAGCCATTTTCAATTCTTCGCAGTCATCTACCTGATAATCCGATAACAGGCTTGTGCAGGCTTCTTCATCTGCAGCTTCCACAATGCATTTACTGATTCCTTCCAGAACCTTTTTTTCCGTTTTTTCTGCTGGCAGCATACGTCCGCTCATCCATTTGCTGATGTAAGACACATCATACTGAAGCTCCTGTGCCAATGTAGCATTCTTTAATTCCGTCACTGACATCAGATACTCCAGCAACTTACTGAATCTGTTTTTCTCTGGCATTGTCTTCTCCCTTGCTGCAAAGTGAAAAATGTGAATCTTTTTTCTCATATTTTCCTCACATCATTCACTTTACTCCCTTCTTGAATTATTATCAGATTTTTACATTAGTTTTAATATATCATTATTTAGTGACATTGTAAAGTCAGAGAAAAAAAGCGGCACCTTTCGGTACCGCTCGATTCTTGTTATGATTATTTCTGAGGGCCTGCACAAACAAGTGCTTTTCCGGCTGCATTTCCTTCGTATTTTGCGAAGTTCTTGATAAATCTGTCAGCCAGATCCAGTGCTTTTGTTTCCCATTCGGAAGCATCTGCATAAGTGTCACGAGGATCAAGGATTGCAGGATCAACACCCGGAAGTTCTGTAGGTACTTCGAAGTTGAAGTGAGGAATCATCTTAGTCGGTGCAGTTTTGATATCTCCGTTGAGGATTGCATCGATAATACCACGAGTATCTTTAATGGAGATACGTTTTCCTGTTCCGTTCCATCCTGTATTTACAAGGTAAGCTTTTGCTCCGCTCTTTTCCATTTTCTTAACAAGCTCTTCTGCATATTTTGTAGGATGCAGTTCCAGGAATGCCTGTCCAAAGCAAGCAGAGAAAGTTGGTGTCGGTTCTGTGATACCACGTTCTGTACCAGCCAGTTTTGCTGTGAATCCTGACAGGAAGTAGTACTGTGTCTGTTCCGGAGTCAGAATAGATACTGGAGGCAGTACACCGAAAGCATCTGCAGACAGGAAGATTACATTCTTAGCTGCCGGTGCAGAAGATACCGGGCGAACGATATTTTCAATATGGTTGATCGGATAAGATACACGTGTATTTTCTGTTACGCTCTTATCATCGAAGTCGATTTTTCCTTCTGCATCCAGAGTTACGTTTTCAAGCAGTGCGTTGCGTCTGATTGCATTGTAGATATCCGGTTCTGATTCTTTATCCAGGTTGATAACTTTTGCGTAGCATCCACCTTCAAAGTTGAATACGCCGTTGTCATCCCAGCCGTGTTCGTCATCACCGATCAGGAGACGTTTCGGATCTGTAGACAGAGTTGTTTTACCTGTACCGGAAAGACCGAAGAAGATTGCTGTGTTTTCTCCGTTCATATCTGTGTTTGCAGAGCAGTGCATGGAAGCAATACCCTTCAGAGGCAGATAGTAGTTCATCATGGAGAACATACCTTTCTTCATTTCACCGCCGTACCATGTGTTGATGATAACCTGCTCACGGCTTGTGATGTTGAATACAACCGCTGTTTCAGAGTTCAGTCCCAGTTCTTTGTAGTTTTCAACTTTTGCTTTGGAAGCGTTGTAAACAACGAAATCCGGCTCAAAGTTTTCCAGTTCTTCATCTGTAGGAATGATGAACATGTTCTTTACAAAGTGAGCCTGCCAAGCTACTTCCACGATGAAACGGATTGCCATACGTGTATCTTTGTTTGCTCCGCAGAAAGCATCTACAACAAACAGTTTTTTGTTGGAAAGTTCTTCCTGAGCAATTTTCTTTAATGCATCCCATGTTTCCTGTGTAGCCGGATGGTTGTCGTTTTTGTACTCATCAGATGTCCACCATACAGTGTCTTTGGAGTTTTCATCAACAACGATGAATTTGTCTTTTGGAGAACGTCCTGTGTAGATACCTGTCATTACATTAACAGCACCCAGTTCACTTTCCTGACCTTTTTCAAAACCTTCCAGACCTGGTTTTGTTTCTTCTTCAAACAGAAGTTCATAAGAAGGGTTATGCACGATTTCTGTAGTTCCGGTAATGCCATACTTACTTAAATTGATTTCTGCCATCTTACACTTACCTCATTTCTTTCATGATAACATATCATAACTAACTGCATACGCAGGAGTTATCGATTTCAGAAGTAGAATTTTCTACTTTTCTAAATTACATTATACATATTTAGCAAATAAAATCAACAAAAAAATAACAAAGTTTTCGTTAAATTTTTCATTTCCAACAAATTCCAGACTTCCGGAACTCTGCTATGAGTATATGAAGGAACACAAAATTTATAATTATTAGAATTTTCCCGCTAAATATCGTCATTTATTTGTCAATTTGTCATTTCAAAAAATAAGCCGGCAGTGGATTTGCCGGCTTATCATTGCTTTTATTTTTGATATCAGATGTTCAGAAGATCACTGAATTCTTTCAGTGCGCCCTCTGTTTCATGAGCAAGTACACGTTTTGCCAGTACTTTACCCAACTGTACGCCTTCCTGGTCAAAGCTGTTTACATTCCATACAAAGCCCTGGAACATGATCTTATTCTCAAAGTGTGACAGAAGTGCACCCAGCGCTTTCGGATCCAGCTGTTCCCCAACGATGATGCTGGACGGGCGTCCGCCTTCGAAGTTCTTGTTGCGGTTTTCATCTGCTTTTCCACATGCAAACGCAACGATCTGAGCTACAACATTTGCACAGAGTTTCTGCTGGCTTGTGCTGTCCTGAATCAGAACATCCGTACCAATCTGGCTGTTCTTGAAGCCTACGAACTGCAGAGGCACAATATCGGTTCCCTGATGAAGGAGCTGATAGAAGGAATGCTGTCCATTGGTTCCCGGTTCACCGAAAATAATCGGGCCGGTAGGATAAGCAACCGGTTCTCCAAAACGATTTACAGACTTACCGTTTGATTCCATATCCAACTGCTGCAGATGTGCAGGAAAACGGCTCAGAGCCTGAGAGTAAGGAAGAACTGCTGTTGCCGGATAACCCAGAACATTCCGTTCATAAACACCAATCAGTGCATCCAACATTGCCGGATTCTTTAATGCATCTTCATTCAGAGAAAGCTTGTCTTCTTCTGCTGCACCTTCCAGGAACTGTGCGAACACTTCCGGTCCGAAAGCCAGTGATAATACGGCACCGCCAACTGCAGAAGTAGAGGAGAAACGGCCTCCGATATAATCATCCATAAAGAAAGCAGCCAGATAATCATCACTCTTAGCCAGCGGAGAAGTCTCACTGGTAACAGCAATCATATGTCTGGAAGCGTCCAGACCTGCATTCTTCAGCGCATCCTTCACAAAGGATTCATTGGTCAGTGTTTCCAGAGTTGTACCGGATTTGGATACAAGTACAAAAATAGAGTGTGCGACGTCAATCGAATTCAAAACTGCTGCTGCATCATCCGGGTCTACATTGCTGATGAATTTTGCTTCCATCTTGAACAGGTTATTCTTCTTTGCCCAGTTTTCCAGTGCAAGATACATGGCACGAGGACCAAGGTCACTGCCACCGATTCCGATCTGAACGACTGTTGTGAATTTTTCGCCTGCTGCATTTGTGATTTCTCCGGCATGAACTTTCTTTGCAAAATCAGCGATTTTTTCCTGCTGTTCTACATAAAATGCACGTTTGTCAACGCCATCTGCTTCCACTGCATCTCCAAGCTGACCACGAGTCATATGGTGAAGTACAAGACGTTTTTCTCCTGTATTGATGACTTCTCCATTGTAGAGTGCTTTGAATTTCTCTGCGAGCTGAGCCTCCTCTGCCAGTTTCGCCAGTGCTGTCAGAACATTATCATCCACCTGCTTTGCTGCATAATTATAAGCAAGACCTGCTGCCATGGGAATGCTGTAATTTCTAACACGGTCTGCTCCATTCTCACCAGACATTACCTCTGCAAGATTTACACGGTCTGCATCTTGAAGATTCTGAAATGAAGCAAGAGTATCTAAGTTGTTCCAGGTAACCATAATAGATTCCTCCTTAAATAAATTAACTGATTTACTTCATTATACTATTAATGCATCACGAATTCAAGCCTGTGGATAATTTCCTATTTTACAGCTTCAAATGCTGCATCCAGAGCTGCGATCAGATCTTCTACTTTTTCAATACCAATGGAAAGTCGGATGGTGTTCGGTTTGATTCCCTGATCCAGAAGTTCTTCTTCTGTGCACTGGCTGTGTGTGGTAGTAGCCGGATGGATCACAAGCGATTTTACATCAGCCACATTGGCCAACAGAGAGAAAATAGCCAGATGATCGATAAATTTCTGTGCTGTTTTTGCATCTCCTTTGATTTCAAAGGTAAAGATGGAACCGCCTCCGTTTGGCAGATATTTCTTATAGAGTTCATGGCTTGGTTCACTCGGCAGTGATGGATGATGTACGGCTTCCACCTGTGGATGATTTGCCAGATACTCTACGATTTTCAGCGCATTGCTTACATGGCGTTCCACACGCAATGACAGTGTTTCCAGTCCCTGCAGGAAAATAAATGCATGGAACGGTGACAAAGTCGCACCGGTATCACGGAGAATGACTGCACGAATATAGGTTACAAATGCTGCCGGGCCTGCCGCTTCAGCAAAGGACACTCCATGATAGCTTGGATTTGCTTCTGAAATCCACGGATATTTTCCGGATGCCTTCCAGTCGAAGTTTCCGCTGTCGATGATCACACCACCGATTGCTGTACCATGGCCTCCGATAAATTTCGTTGCAGAATGAACTACAATGTCAGCTCCATACTCAATGGGACGAATCAGATACGGAGTAGCGAATGTGGAATCTACTACCAGTGGAAGATTGTGTTTATGCGCAATCTTCGCAAGTTTTTCCAGGTCAATCAGATTGGAATTCGGATTTCCCAGGGTTTCTACAAAAATTGCTTTTGTATTTTCCTGAATCGCTGCTTCAAAAGATCCTTCCACTTCCGGATCTACAAAAGTAGTCGTTACCCCGTTTGTCAGCGGGAATGTATGCGCCAGAAGATTGTAGGTTCCTCCATAAATGGTTTTGGAAGCTACAATATGTTCTCCTGCTTTTGTCAAAGCCTGGAATGTATAAGCAATTGCCGCTGCTCCGGATGCGACTGCCAGCGCTGCCACACCGCCTTCCAGAGAAGCGATTCTCTGTTCAAAAATATCCTGTGTCGGATTGGTCAGTCTTCCGTAAATATTCCCTGCATCTTTCAGTCCGAATCGATCTGCTGCATGCTGTGAATCATGGAATACATAAGAAGTAGATGCATAAATCGGAACTGCTCTCGCATCGGTCACCGGATCTGCCTGTTCCTGTCCAATATGTAACTGTCTTGTTTCGAATCCCCAATTTTTAGAATTTTTAATATCTGCCATTTTGATTTCCTCCAATTATCTTATTATTTTTTCTAGAATCTATACTTGTTTTTTTATTCTGTGATACGTTCCCTGCACATTCGGTTTACACTGAGAAGAATTGCTAACTGATACATTTTTCTTTCTCCTTTGTTAATTTCTGTATTCATACTAACATAGTAGGTTTTGTTTGTCTAATATACAAAAAAAATATCTGATTATAGATTCATTTTATAACTGAAGTTCTATTTTTTTAGGTTACCTTTAAATAGCGCTTTAATTTATCGATATATAGCTCTCCCATCTTACTCAATATGGTATTTTTTCTCACGATATAGCCGATTTCCATAATACTGTTGGGATTCTGCTCATCATCACGGAAAGGAACTGCAATATAATCGCTGCCATTCAATTCTTCACAGATAATTCCGGAACAGAGCGTATAGCCGTTCAATCCTACCATCAGATTCAACATCGTTGCCCGGTCGTTCGCCCGAATCACCTGAGAATATTCATTGGTCGACAAAATCTCCTCTGCAAAATAAAAAGAGCTGTTATCTCCCTGCTCAAAAGATAAACAAGGATATCCCTCCAACTGTTCAAAACAGATACTTTTTTCCTTTGCCAGGGGATGATTTTTCCAGATATAAACATACGCCTGGCAATCAATCAGATGATGAAATTCCAGACTGGAAGATTTTAAAAGCTTCTCCATAGACTTCCGGTTAAAATCACAGAGATAAAGCACGCCGATTTCACTCTTCATGGTACTCACATCCCGGATCACCTCCGCCGTCCTTGTCTCCCGGATGGCAAACTCATACTTGGACATATCAAATTCCTTTGCCATCTCCACAAAAGCCTTCACCGCAAAAGAATAATGCTGGGTAGACACTCCGAATTTCTTCTTGCGCGCCTCTCCCTTTCCATACTTTTCCATCACACTTTCATACTGACTGTAAATCTGCTTCGCATAAAGAAGAAATTCCGTCCCGTCGTTTGTCAGCGTAACTCCTCTTCCGCTTCTGTAAAACAATATGATTCCCAGTTCCTTCTCCAGTTCCTTCATGGCACTGGTCAAAGACGGCTGGGATACATATAATTGCTCTGCTGCTTTATTCAGAGAATTGGTCTCTGCTATGGTAATGAGATACCGCAACTGTATTAATGTCACCGCTGCCTCCTCCTCCTCCCTGGTTTCTATTTCCATACATATTTTCGTCCGCCGTCTTCCTTTGTATAGTGAAATTCATTCACATCCGCTTCCAGTCCTTTGTGCCGCAGATTCTGAGATGACTTACCAAAAGTCCCGTTTCCTCTTTCTTGCAACCTATTGTATAATATTTTAAAAAAAGTGTCCAGAGGATGTGTACCTGGCCACTAATAAAAACTGTATTCTCATCGCTGATGACGAGAAAGAAATCCGTGATATCTTAAAACAAACTCCACAAATGCTTTTGCATGGCTTTTAAGTATATAGTGTTTCCGATACACTAAATATAATTTTCTTACAGCCGAATCTCCCGGCAGTTCAAACCCGATCAGACGCTTTTCTGCCAGATAATTCTCTGCTGCACGCATAGATATAATCGAAATACCGACACCCTCCGCAACCAGATTCTTGATCGCCTCCTGGTCATTCACGCGCGCTGAAATATTGAGTTCTTCTTCCGAGATATTCAATTTCTGTAAGAAATGATCGGCACTCTTCTGGCTTCCGCTCTTTTTTTCCCTGAGAATAATCGGTTCTTTCAAAAGGGACAGCACATCCAAATCTTCCTGCTGTTTCAGCTTCAGGAAATGTTCATTTACCGGAGTGATCATGATCATATGATCCTCACAGAAAGGCACACATGTCAACGCATCGTCCTCTGCCTGCATTCCAATCAACCCAAGATCAAACACGCCCTCTTTTAATTTTTCTATAATTCCATAGCTGTTGCTTTGATGAATCGTAAAATAAATATCCGGATGCTGTGCCGCAAATTTCGGAAGTAATTTCGGAAGAATATAAGCGGACGGAATGGTAGACGCACCCAATCGTATAATCGGTTCTTTTTCGTTGGAACAACTCTGGATCATCTGGTCGCGCAGTTCCAGAATGTGCACCGCATATTCGAACAGTTCCCGCCCTTTCGGCGTGATTTCCATGCTTTTTGTAGTACGGATGATCAAACGGACGTGTAATTCTTCTTCCAGCTGACGGATGTGACTGCTGATGGTCGGCTGAGATATATATAAAAGCTCCGATGCTTTTGTAAAACTCTGATTCTGAACAACGCAGACAAATGACTGTAACTGTTTAAAATCCATTTTCATACCCTCGCAGCGTATTGATTTCTTTGCACTTATGCTACCATAAATTTATTTAATTTTCAAATAAATCTATTGAGTTTATCAATAAATACTATTGGAGATAAAAAATCGGGAATGCTATACTTTTCTTATCATTGTATCGAAAAAGTACTTAAGAAAAGAGGAAAAGAACAAATGGCAAATTATGTAAAAATGTGGGAAGAACTCGGAATGGATCTGGAGACCCATGATCAGCTTTGTGCAGTACTTCCAACTGCTTTCGGCGACACGTATTTATCTCAGGAAAACCGTCCGGAATCCATGGATTTCTGGGACATGGTAGTTGCCGACATCCACGGCATCCGCCCTGCTGAATTAATCGAAGCACAGAAAAAGGGACAGAAAGTATTCGGTACCTTCTGTGTTTACGTTCCGGACGAAATCATCCTTGCTGCAAACGGTATTGTTACCGGTCTGTGCGGCGGTTCCCAGTTCTGGGTACCATCTGGTGAGGCGGTTCTTCCGAAGAGTACCTGTCCATTGATCAAGGCATCTGTAGGCGCAAGACTTGGCCGTACCTGTCCGTTCTTCCGTATTGCAGACATGTATGTCGGGGAAACTACCTGCGATGGCAAGAAAAAAGCATGGGAGATTCTTGGAAAAGATGTTCCTATGCACATCATGGATATGCCGCAGATGAAACGTCCAAAAGACATTGAGAAATGGGCAGATGAAATCAAAGAGTTTGCCGCACTGGTTCAGGAATTCACAGGCAACGAAATTACAGCAGAAAAGCTTCAGGATGCCATCCATACCATGAACGAAAAACGCAAAGCCCTGGCTCGTGTATATGAAGCAAGAAAAGCAGAAAAACTGCCGATCAGTGGTAAGGATGTTTTACTCATGACACAGATTGCTTTCTTCGATGATCCTGTACGCTGTACACAGATGGCAAACCGACTGGCAGATGAACTGGAGCAGCGCATTCAGGACGGCGTTTCTGTTTTCCCGGAAGGAACAAAGCGAATCCTGATCACAGGTACTCCAATGGCAATTCCAAACTGGAAGCTGCATCACATCATTGAAACAAGCGGTGCTGCCGTTGTCTGTGAAGAAACCTGTACGGGTACACGCTACTTTGAAAACCTGGTTGACGAATCCAAAACAACGCTCGAAGAACAGTATCATGCGATTGCAGAACGCTACATGGGCATCAACTGTGCATGTTTCACACCAAACACAGGCCGTATCGATGATATCTTAAGACTTGCGAAAGAATACAACGTTGACGGAGTGATCGATGTAAATCTGAAATTCTGCTGCCTGTATGACACAGAAGGTTATACGGTAGAAGCAGCACTGAAGGAACAGGGCATTCCGGTTCTCGGCATCGAAACCGACTACACAGATGCGGATGCAGAACAGCTTCGCACAAGAATAGAAGCCTTTGTAGAAATGTTAGATTAAGACCAAAAATGAAAGAAGCCAATTTAAATTATTATATTTTATTTGAAACTTATACGCAGGGAATGCAGCTGCAGCAGTATCTTCGGGCAGAAAAGATCCCCTCTCGCATTGCACCGACCCCACGCTCCATTCAAGGCGAATTGGGCTGCGGTATGTCTATTTTATTGACAGAGGAGCATGTGGATGCTGCAAGGGAGTGTATCCGGAAACACCAGGCGGTGTATCATGATATGGTTTCTCTTCCCTGCCAGATCAACCCCAAAAGAGATCGTTATTGTTAGCAGGTGAACTTATGATA
>JALFGN010000056.1 GCA_022777285.1 Blautia sp. | reverse complement strand
GACCCCTTCATTACGAGTGAAGTGCTCTACCAACTGAGCTATTCCAGCTAATTACTGCAAATCTCATTCTACTAGATTTTTTACAAAAATGCAAGCAGTTTTTTCAAAAGTTTGAGCGGAAGTGAAATTTGACAACGGGAGTGCTTTGTGCCATTATAAACGGGAGAAAGCAGTACCTGTATTAGTATGAGAATCTCAGAATCGGGATATCCTACTAAAAAATCAGAAGAAGAGGAAGCGTTATGAAGAAGAAATTACTTGCTGTTATCTTTGGGATGATCCTTACAGCTATATGTCTTTCGGGATGTGGGGAGAAGGAGTGGGATGATAACCGGGAACTGGTATGGGATAGAGGAGAAGTATGCGAATGGAAAGGATAGAAGCGTCGGCAGTTTTGCCGGATTATTATTATTCTCCGTGGAGGACAGGAAGAGAAAAAGCGGAGCAGGAGCAGTTATTGGCAGCAGAGGAACTGGAGCTGTCTCACGGAATAGAGGAAATCGGAAATTATACGTTTTACGGGTGCAGCAATCTGAAGCGGTTGAAGTTTACGGATTCTCTGAGGCGGATCGGAGGCGGTTCTTTTACCGGCTGCTCGGCTCTGCGGGAGTTGTATGTGGAAACGGAGAAGGATCGGGTCACTTGTATTCGGGATGTAGTGACGGAAACGTTTCACGAAATGTATGTGACGGTGTATTATCGGGATCAGGATGTGTATGCCCGGTTGGTATTTCCGGAATATTACGAGGAGGGTGTGGAAAATACACCGGCCAGGATTCTGGAAACGCATTTTCATGGATCGGGATATCGGTACAGGCAGTGTTTTACAGATAAGAGAATTGATTATGCCAGATATGACAACCTGTTTTCGGTGGCAAAGGTGTATGAGAAACAGGAGATTCTGATCGCTATGGCAATGGGAAGACTTCTTTGTCCTTATGCGTTGTCTGCAGAGCGGGAAGAGGAATACAGATCTTATGTGTGTGCATGGATAGAAGCAGTTGGCAGCTATTGTCTGAAGCAGACAGACTGGCATGCAGGTGTTCGCTATCTGATACAAAAAGGTGTCCAGGATGGGAATCAGGCGGAACAGCTGATCCGTCTGGCTGCAGACAGTGGACATACAGAGGCCGTCAGTCTGTTAATGGAAGAAAAGAACCGACGTTTCGGACAGCAAAAGAAAACGTTTGATTTTGGATTTTGATGGAGTGAAAAAATGGCAGATAAAATAGAAAAACGAATCGAAGATGTGTGTATCCGGATGTTGTCTGCTGCAAGAAGTGAATTGTATGTACATATGCGTTTCCTGGATGTGGCGCTTTCTACGTTTACGTTTGTTCTTTCTGCGGAGACGGAAACGGTGGCAACGGACGGAATTGGATTTTATTATAATCCTTCTTATATCGGAGGGATTTACCGGAAGGGAAGAGCCTGTCTGAACCGGGTTTATCTGCATCTGATCTTTCATTGTATCTTTGCACATCCCTGGAAAGACAATCGGATCCGAAAAAAAGCAGGAGAAAAAATCTTGGGAATACAGAAGGAAGAAGAGGAGGAAGCGGCTCCTTCTCTGGTGGATCTTCTCTGGGAGATTGCCTGTGACATCGCAGTGGAACATATGACAGACAAAATTATGCTTTCTTGTGTGCGTATGCCTTCTTCTGCGTTTCGGCAGGCTGTTTATCGAAGGCTGGAGCAGAAAAGAAAGGTGCTGAATGCAGAAAGTATCTTTGCGGTACTGGTCAGTGAAAAAACTTCAGAGGAACAGGCACAAAGACTCCGGCAGGAATTTCATGTAGATGATCACAGCATCTGGAACCGGAAGAACCGACAGAATCCCAACCGGAAACCGGAGGAAGAATGGGAAGAGATTCGAGACAAAATGCAGACGGAACTGGAAAGCTTCGGATCGGAGGAAGCGCAGGGCGCATCCCAGGGGGTGCTGGAACAGATTCGGACGGAAAACAGAGATACTTGTGATTACCGGCAGTTTCTGCAAAAGTTCGCAGTGATGAAAGAAGAGCAGAAAATGGATCCGGATGCGTTTGACTATGGATTTTATACCTATGGGCTTTCCTTCTATGGAAACATGCCGCTGATCGAACCACTTGAAACAAAAGAAGTGAAAAAAATAGAGGAATTTGTGATTGTCATTGATACGTCCATGTCCTGTTCCGGGGAACTGGTAAAGGAATTTCTGGCAGAAACCTGGTCGATTTTAAGAGAAACGGAAAGCTTTTTCCGGAAAGTGAACATTCACATCATCCAGTGTGATGAGAGGGTGCGAAGAGATGATAAAATCACTTCACAGGAAGAATTGAAGAACTATATGGAGCATCTGGAACTGGAAGGACGAGGCGGTACGGATTTTCGTCCTGTTTTTGCATATGTACAGGAAATGATGAGAAAAAAGGAAGTTACCAGTCTGAAGGGACTTTTATATTTTACAGATGGAAAAGGAAGATTTCCTGTGAAAATGCCTCCGTATGAGACAGCATTTATTCTCATGCAGAAAGAATATGAGCAAATACAGGTTCCACCCTGGGCAATTGCAATCTACTTTGACGAAGACAATGATCTGGGAAAAATCTGACAGGAAAATGAGGAAAAAGAAATGAATATTAAACGGGCAAAAAATGAAATCAAAGATGCCATTGAGGCATATCTTCTGAAGGATGCATATGGAAATTATCAGATTCCTGCCGTAAGGCAGAGACCCATTCTTCTTATGGGGCCTCCGGGAATCGGAAAGACCCAGATTATGGAGCAGATCGCCGGAGAATGTGGAATCAACCTGGTTTCCTATACCATTACGCACCATACCCGGCAAAGTGCAGTGGGACTTCCTTTTATCCGGGAAAAGGAGTACGAGGGACAGAAATGTTCGGTTACAGAATATACCATGAGTGAGATTATTGCATCGGTCTATGAACAGATACAGAAGACAGGAATCCGGGAGGGCATTCTCTTTATTGATGAAATCAACTGTGTATCGGAGACTCTGGCTCCTACGATGCTGCAATTTCTTCAGGGAAAGACGTTTGGAAATCAGAAAGTTCCGGAAGGATGGATCATTGTGGCAGCGGGAAATCCGCCGGAATACAATAAATCCGTACGGGAATTTGATGTGGTTACACTGGACAGAATCCGTCGGATCCAAGTGGAAGAAGATTTCGGGGTGTGGAAGGAATATGCTTACCAGGCAGGCATTCATCCGGCTGTAATCTCTTATCTCGATATTCACAGGGATCATTTTTATCGGATGGAAACCAGTGTGGACGGAAGAATGTTTGTGACAGCCAGAGGATGGGAAGATCTGTCTCAGCTTCTGTATGCTTATGAACAGCTTGGAAAAACTGCCGACCGGGAGGTTGTGGGACAGTATATTCAGCATTGGAAAACAGCAAAAGATTTTGCAAATTATCTGGAACTGTTTGAAAAATATAAAACCGATTACCAGATTGATGCAGTGCTGGAAGGGCAGTTTGAAAAATTCGCCACAGACAAGCTGAAACTGGCTTCCTTTGACGAGAAATTCAGTGTGGTCGGTTTGCTTCTGGGACGTCTGGGACGGGCATTTTATCAGTATTATGAGCAGGATCTTTATGTAAATGATCTGTTTGAAAAACTGAAGCGCTTTAAGAAAGACCTGGATTTGGGAACGCTTCCTTCTCTGGCAATGAAAAACCGAATCCAGATGGAACAGGAAAATCTGGAGAAGAAACAGCTTGCGAAGCAGCTGACTTTGCCAGTGGAAAAAGAAAAACGGAAAATGATTCATTTTCTTCAGTCACTGGTTCCTGCCATTGAGAAGGGAGAACAGGAAGGAATGGAAAGCGCGGAGTTGTTTTCCTGTGCCTCCATGCCTTTTCAGAAAGAAGTACAGGCACGGGAAGAAGACATTGGGAAAACAAAAGAAAAGCTGGAAAATGCGTTTCATTTTCTGAAAATGGCCTTTGGAGAAGGCCAGGAAATGGTCATTTTCATGACCGAGTTAAATACCAATCCGTACAGTGTACAGTTTATCAGTGAAAATGGATGTGACAGTTATTATAAATACAATAAAAAACTGCTGTTTGAAGAAGAGCAGATGAGCATTCTCAGTGAACTGGACAGCATTGAACAGGATCTGTAAAAAATGCGGAGCCATACCACAAAAAGCGGGATGGCTCCATTTCCTTTATCAGGATGGATTCTGCGTTTCCTGATTGATTTCGTCAAGTGCAAGCTTGAAACCGTTCTGTGCAGCTTTCATGCGCCACTGATTTGCCAGCTCCTCATTTTGTTCGACGCCTTCTCCGTAGCGGTAAAGAACGGAAAGATTATACTGGGCAGCAGGAATGTTGGCATTTGCGGCTTTCTCAAACAGCTGGAATGCCCGTTCCGGAATGCGGGGAACTGCCTGACCAAGGAGAAAATAGCTTCCCATACAGCACATTGCCCGGTAATCCATCTGTTCTGCTGCTTTTCGATACCAGTCAAAGGCTTTGCTGTAATCGATGATCGTTCCGATTCCCTCTTCGTAACAGCGGGCAAGGTTATACTGGGCATTTTTGTCTCCGGTCATGGCTGCTTTCTGAATGGATTGAAAGGCTTTGCTGTTGTCTTTTGGCACACCTTTTCCCTGGGCATAGAACATACCCAGATGTACGAGGGCATCTGCGTGATTTTTGGCGGCTGCCTTTTCATACCATTCGGCTGCTTTTTCATAATTTACTTCTGTGTGGATACCGTATTCATAATAATGTCCCACTGCGTACTGCAGATCTTTCTGACCGTTTTCTGCAAGGATGATCAGTTCTTCCAATGTAAATTCTGTATTTTTAGGATTCATAGTAAATATCTCCATTTTTCTTTTGACAAATAGAAGTTTATAGTGTACTGTTTTAGTAGGAATTCTTTCCCGCCCGAAAGAATGCCCGGAATATTTTCAGTATAACATAAGAAGAAGGTTTTAGAAACCATGTTCTGAAATAAATTATAAACGGAGGATACAAAAGAAATGCTTGAGTTAAGAGATGTCTCTTTCAAAGTAGAAGCAGACACAAAAGAAATCGGTATTCTGGAGCATGTAAGTTTTACTCTGGAAGACAATCAGTTTGTTGCCATTACCGGACCGAACGGAGGAGGAAAGTCCACACTTGCAAAGATTATTGCAGGCATCCTGAAACCGACAGAAGGAAAGATTTTTCTTGATGGACAGGATATTACAGAAAAGAGTATCACAGAGCGGGCGAAAATGGGAATCAGCTATGCATTTCAGCAGCCGGTTCGCTTTAAAGGGGTTACGGTTCTGGATCTGATTCGCCTTGCTTCCGGAAAGAATCTGACAGCAGCCGGTGCATGTGAATATTTGTCAGCAGTTGGTCTTTGTGCAAAAGATTATATTAACCGTGAAGTCAATGACAGCCTTTCCGGAGGTGAGATGAAGCGAATCGAAATCGCTACCGTTATGGCCAGAGGAACAAAAATGTCCGTATTTGATGAACCGGAAGCAGGAATTGACCTGTGGAGCTTCCAGAATCTGATCCAGGTATTTGAAAAGATGCACAATGAGATTCATGGTTCGATCCTGATCATTTCGCATCAGGAAAGAATTCTGAACATTGCAGATGAGATTCTTGTGATCGCAGATGGAAAACTGGTAAAAAGAGGTGCGAAAGAAGAAGTCATGCCTTATCTTATGGAAGGCACAGACAGCTATTCCGGATGTACAATCTGGAAAGAGGGAGGAACAAAATAATGGATGCAATACAGAAACAGCTGCTGGAAGCAGTAGCCGGACTTCATGAGATTCCGGTAGGAGCTTATAATATCCGTACAAACGGAAAAAGTGAAGCAAGAAACAGTACAGAACATATTGAAATCACACCACGGGAGAGCGGAGACGGAATCAACATCCGCATCAAAGACGGTACCAGAAAAGAAAGTGTGCATATTCCGGTCGTATTAAGCCAGGCTGGTCTGGAAGAAACGGTATACAATGATTTTTACATTGGAGATAACTGTGATGTGACCATCATTGCAGGATGCGGCATTCACAACGGAGGCGATGCCGCTTCCCGTCATGACGGAATCCACAGCTTCTTTATCGGAAAAAATTCCAGAGTGAAATACGTGGAGAAACATTATGGAAGCGGAGACGGAAAAGGAGAGCGCATTATGAATCCGGAAACCATTGTAGAAGTGGGACCGGACAGTACCATGGAAATGGAAACGGTACAGATCAAAGGTGTGGATTCCACGAAACGTATGACACGTGTGAAACTGGACGAGAGAGCCCACATCCTTGTTTCCGAACGTCTGATGACGCATGGTTCCCAGGATGCAGAAAGCCGCTTTATCGTGGATCTGAACGGAGATGGCTCCAGCGCCAACATTGTGTCCCGTTCCGTGGCAAAAGACGATTCCCGTCAGTTATTCCAGTCTGTTTTAAACGGGAATGCAGCCTGTTCCGGACATACCGAATGTGATGCGATTATCGTAGGAAATGCAAAAATCAGTTCTATCCCGGAGATTACTGCAAATAACTCCGATGCTGCACTGATTCACGAAGCGGCTATCGGTAAAATTGCAGGAGAGCAGATCATCAAGCTGATGACTTTAGGTCTTACAGAGGAAGAAGCAGAAGAACAGATTATCAGTGGATTCCTGAAATAAATTGTGTGAAGTTTTTGCGGAGTGCATTGATTCTCTGTGAGATTGTGATAAAATAAGAATTACAGGAATGATTCTGTGAATGAGTAAAAATGGTTGGGGAAAAATACATTTACAGGAGAGGGTTTTTATGATTTATAACAATGTACGTCATGAGTGTAATCTTTATAATTTTTTCTTTGCGCCAAGAGGCAATCGAAGAATGATGGAGCTGGGAAGAGTCATTGCCCAGATGTATCTGAATCCTTTTGATAAGATCATCGGGATCATCGGGGCAAAGGACTCCGGAAAGAGCATGCTGATCCAGGGGATGTTTCCGGGCATTCAGGTAGTGGAGGGAGACGATGAATTTGATTTTATCAATATGCCTCTTATGAATGCAGATGAAGTGGGCTTCTATACCCCACGTACGTTTCATGTGGATGTAAGAGCAGCGTCACAGTTTTTCTCTCTGGAGAAAATTGCAGAGGCAGTCCGGAAAGTGGTGGAACAGAATAAGCGTGTGATTGTGGAATATTTTGACATGCTTTATCCGGTGCTGAAAAGAAATGCAGATCTGATGATCGGAATCGGAGAGGAGGTCATTGTGACCCGCCCTTCTTTGTTTGGACCATTGCCGCAAAATATTTCAAACATCGTGTATAAATCTTTGAAATATAGAAAAATGGCGCATAGTGCCGAAGATCTGTATGAATATGTGGTGCGAAATATGGAACGACCGGATTATGTCCGCTCGGACATCCGCCATGGTTTTGTGATTGACTATATGCAAAAACCGGTTAATTTTGATCTGGAATCCATTGAAAGAAAAATTCAGGCACTGATTGAAAAAGATCTGCCGATTACGTATTACGATGAAGAACATATTAAGATCGGAGATGAGATCATTCATTGTACCGGACCAAAGATGCATGTAGAAAGCACCGGACAGATTGAGAATTTTTCTCTGGTGAAGGAATTTTTCCATGATGCCAAATTTGGCTTTTATATGGTGGCAGGAACCGTAGGACATAAGGAAAAGGAAGAAAGCGGAAGATTGAATACGATTGATATACAGGAGGAAGAATAAAGAGAAAACGACAGTAAGGAGGGCTGGGAGATATGACAGCACAACTGGCACAGACAGGGTTTTATTATGGGCCCGGAAGAATCGGATGGGGACTGGATCCCACGTATGTTCTGATTCTTCTGGCACTGGTGATTTCTTCACTGGTGTCAGCAAAAATGAATGCTACATTTTCCAGATACAGCAAAGTAAGGGCTTATTCCGGCCTGACCGGAGCACAGGCAGCACAGCGGATTCTTCAGCGTGCGGGCATCTATGATGTAAAGATTCAAAGAGTGGCCGGACGTCTCACGGATCATTATGATCCCACAAATAAGGTGCTGCGTTTGTCGGACGCGGTATATGACAACACATCCGTTGCTGCAATTGGAGTGGCAGCGCATGAGTGTGGTCATGCAGTCCAGCATGCCGTTCACTATAAACCGCTGGCGATTCGGTCTGCCATTGTACCTGCAGCGAATCTGGGCTCCCAGCTTTCCTGGCCTCTTTTTCTGGCCGGTCTTATTTTCTCCTTCCGTCCGCTTTTGACAGCCGGTATTGTGCTTTTCTGCGGAGCTTTGTTGTTTCAGGTGGTGACATTGCCGGTAGAATTTAATGCTTCCGGCAGAGCACTGGTTCTGTTGGAAGAAACCGGAATCATGGGAAGAGAAGAAGTTGGAAGTACGAGAAAAGTATTGCAGGCAGCAGCACTGACTTATGTTGCAGCAGTAGTCAGTTCTCTTTTGCAGCTTCTGCGTCTTCTGATTCTTTCCGGAGCGTTTCGAAGACGGGATGACAACTGATCAGAAAGCGGTGATGGGATGATTTTTGGAAAGAAACAAAAGCAGAAAGCAGTTACCGGAACTTATGACAGGGAAAATCAGATTCCTGTGATTCGAAGCAGCATCTGTACCGGAGAACAGGTGATCGGATTTCAGGATAAAAATACAGGAAAATTTCTGGAAGAGGGGCTCATCTCCTCGCCGGACGATTTGAAAGGATTTTTAGATAAGTACGGTTTGAAGGAAACAGAAATAAAAAGAATATGGTGATTGTATAATGTATACAAAAAAAGCAATGCAAGAAACTTCTTCATGCATTGCTTTTTTACGCGTATCTGGAAAAACCGGTTATAGAATCCGGATAATCTTTAGAATCTTTTCTTTCTTTTCATTATCACAGTTTGACAGTTCTTTCAGAATTTCCTGATTCAAAGGACTTTCCGTATCGTTATACGAATCAGACAGGACATAATCGACCGTAGTATCAAGAATATTACACATGTTCACCAAAGTAGTCAAAGATACTTTTACTCGGTTATTTTCAATATTACTGATATGGCTGGGATTTATATCCAGCTTATTTGCAATATATTCTTGTGTCAGTCCTCTTGCGATACGCAGTTCTCTTAAACGATGACTAATATGCTCAAAGCTGATTTCCTCCATGATAAACCCTCCACTTATAGTATACACCCTATTTTAACGTTTGAATAGCCATAAAATAATCATTTAAAACTAAAAAATAGTTATTGTAAGTAAAAAAAACACAAAAATGTCGTAAAATGTCGAAAAGTGTCGAAAGAAAATATGTAAAAATGGCAACATTTGTCCGTTTTTCCAGTTATAATAGAAGAAGCGAATAAAATAATTTTAGAATGGAGAGATAGATTATGAAAGAAGAAAAGGAAGAAAAAGAAAAGAAGTTAAAAGGAGAGAATCTGCTGCGGGATATTTACGGACAGCTTTTACTTCCACAGCAATCGGTTTATCTGGAACAGGCCGAACAGAAACTGGAAGAGGCAGTAAATGAAGTACTGGCAGAATATCGAGACTCTCTTTCTTCCAGTGAATATGAAGCATGGAGAGAAAAATTTTATAAAGTGGCTTTCTGTGCCCAGGAAAACGGATTCCTGGCGGGATTTCGTTACAGCGTAGATTTGCTGGGGGGTAAAACAGAACAGGAGATAACGGTAAGCTTGCTTAACCGTCTTGTAGATGATAAAATGAAAAAGTGGAACAGTTGGCATTGTCAAAAGAAAGGACAGAAGGATGTTTGAAAGAATCGATTATATTGTGAAAAGAATTGATGGAGATTATGCGTATCTGGAGCGGATTGATGAGCTGGATGCAGAACTGAAATGTGTGGCAAGGGCACTCATGCCCCCGGAAATTATGGAAGGAAACCGGATTGCTTATGAGATGCTCCAGTACAGCATTGTTGGATAAGAGAGAAGTCCTCACCGAAAATTTATATGCAGGTGAGGACTTCTTTTTACTATGCCCGCTTTTTCAAATATTGTTTTTCAGCGATGGTAATCAGACTGTAAAGAAGGACAGCAATCACACAGAGAATAAAAATAGCAAGAATCATGGGGGTCAGCTGGAAGACCTGACTGGAATAAATGATCAGGTATCCAAGTCCTTCTTTGCTGCCGATCATTTCACCGATCACGACACCGATCAGACACAAACCGATATTCACTTTCATAATACTGAAAGAAAGGGGAACAGAGGCAGGCAGGACTACCTGAAAAAGTGCATCTTTTCTGGTTCCTTTTAAGGTTTTGATCAGTTTCAGTTTATCCGGATCCGTTTCTTCAAACCCGGTGTACAGATTCAGAACCGCTCCGAAAATTGCCACAGAAATACCGGCGACAACAATGGTACGCATATTGCTTCCAAGCCATACGATCAGAAGCGGAGCCAGCGCCGATTTCGGAAGACTGTTCAGAATGACCAGATAAGGTTCCAGGACAGAGGCAAGTCTTGGAAAACACCAGAGGAAAAGGGCAATGCCAATGCCCAGTACCGTGACAAGCGCAAAGCTGAGCAGCGTCTCAAAAAGCGTCACGCCTGTATGTGTCAGCAGACTGCCGTCCTTTATCATACGCAGAAATGCGGACAAAATCAGAGAAGGACTGGAAAAAATAAAAGAATCAAGGATTCCTTTTTGTGCGGTGCTTTCCCAGAGAAGAAGAAAGAAAAGAAACAGACCTGCCCGTGACAAACGGACAACACGCAATTCTCTTCGCAGCGTGATCAAATAGCGCTGCTGTCCGCCGGACAGGGGAGTTCTAGCATCCATAATGGTTCAACTCCTTCCAGATTTCGTTGAAATACAATTTAAATTCCGGAGCACTGCGGGAAGAAAACGGCGTCCGGTTTTCTACAGAAAGATGAATTCGGATTTCCTTTTGGACAGAGGCAGGACGCTTGCTCAGAATCAGAATCCGGTCAGCCATACTGATGGCTTCGGAAATATCATGCGTTACAAGTATGGCAGTTTTTTCTTCCCTGCGGATGATTTTTCCAATGTCATCCGCTACCGAAAGACGCGTCTGATAATCAAGCGCAGAAAAAGGCTCATCCAGAAGAAGAAGATCCGGCTCAAGAGCCAGTGTGCGAATCAGAGCGGCCCTTTGCCGCATCCCGCCGGACAATTGGGAAGGCCGGGAATCCTTAAATTTATCCAGTCCGTAATCCGTCAGAAGATGATCAACCGTTTCTCTTGCTTTGGCAGTGTTTTTCTTTTGAATTTCCAGTCCGAGAAGTACATTGCTGTAAATGGTTCTCCATTCGAATAAATGATCCTTCTGAAGCATATAACCGATATTCGCCGTATTTTCACAAAGCGGCCGGCCATTCATGAGAATTTCACCGGTTTCCGGACTTAAAATACCACAGATCATATCCAGCAGCGTGGACTTTCCACAACCCGAAGGACCAACAACAGCCAGAAATTCTCCCTTAGATAAAGAAAAACGGATATGGGAAAGCGCAAGCGTCTCTCCGGACTTTGTGTGATAGGCATAACTGACATCTTTTACTTCCAAAAGAGGTGTGGACAATTTCATCCGCCCTTTCCTACAAAAAACCATTCTATAAAATAGAATATGAAAAAAAATCCCCATTGACAGCAGAAAAATACCAAAAGGATTCTGAACGCAGCTCAACCGTCCGCTTTTTCCTGTATCGGGCCCATTTTCTTTTTTCATATGGCCATATGCAGGGATTTCTTAGTACTTTCGGATTTCCTGTAAAATCATCAAAGCAGAAAATTTTCCAGTGTTTGAGCACTGCATCCATGCCGTCTCCCGGATACGTCCTGCAAAAGCAAATCAAAGCCTTAACAGGTACCAGCAAAACGGGAGCAGGGATGTTTGATTTCTGTGGCCCTTAGCAAACGCGCTTCGCTTGAACGGTGCACGGTCCACAGTTCATCCCTGCTGCACCGTTTTGGGTACCTGTAACAGCCTTTGCTCAATGCTTTTGCAGGACGTATCCGGGAGACGGCATGAGATAGCAGTGTGAGTTTTGGAAAATTTTTCTGCCATAAAGGATGATTGTCAGGAAATCCTGAAAGCACTGAAATCCCGAATCGGCCAGTGAAAAAGAAACTGTGCCCGATACAGGAAAAAAGCTGGAAGTTGGGCTGGTTCAGAATCCTGCAAAATGGCGAAAAAATGGTTAGAGACAGCTGACTGTTTGTGAAAAAGGTAGAAAATCGTCTATTTTTTAACAAAGTGTTGATTGGAGGAGGAAAACTTGATAAAATAAGTATGAATTAAGGAGAACAGAAATGGGCATCTTATTAAAATCATCAGTCAGGAGGAACAGGAACATGAAAATTTTATTCTACGATACAAAGAACTACGACAAGGAATCTTTTGATAAACAGTTAAAGAATTATCCGGGAATAGAGATGGACTATCTGAAGACAGACCTTACACCGAAAACTGCGCCGCTGGCAAAGGGATTTGATGCAGTGTGTGCGTTTGTAAGTTCCGATGTGGGAACAGAGACCGTGGAGAAGCTGCAGGAAGCAGGTGTGAAGCTGATTCTTATGCGCTGCGCAGGATTTAATAATGTGGATCTGGAAAAGGCTGCCCAGTATCAGATAAAAGTTATGCGTGTGCCGGGGTATTCTCCGGAAGCAGTTGCAGAGCATGCGATGGCTCTTGCGCTGGGGGTTACCAGAAGACTTCATAAGGCTTATGTGAAAGTAAGAGAGAATGACTTCAGTCTTGGCGGTCTTATGGGCTTTAATTTCTACCAGAAAACAGCAGGCATTGTAGGTACCGGTAAGATCGGAGCTGCCATGGCAAGAATCTGTCGTGGTTTTGGCATGAAAGTCATTGCTTATGATGTGTATAAAAATCCGGATCTGGATTTTGTAGAGTATGTATCTCTGGATGAACTTCTGCAGACCAGCGATCTGATTTCTCTTCACTGTCCGCTTATGGATGACACATACCACTTGATTAATAAAGAGACAATTGTTAAAATGAAAGACGGAGTGGTACTGGTAAATACTTCAAGAGGCGGTCTGGTAAAAACAGCAGATCTGATCGAAGGTATCCGTGCGAGAAAATTTTTTGGAGTTGGACTTGACGTATACGAGGAAGAGACAAAGAATGTATTTGAGGACCGTTCCGATGAAATCCTGGAGCATTCTACTACAGCAAGACTGTTATCCTTCCCGAATGTAATGATTACCTCTCATCAGGGATTCTTTACAGAGGAGGCACTGGCAGCTATTTCACAGACAACCCTTGATAATGCGGTTGCTTTTGAAAAAGGAGAAAGCACAGGAAATGAAGTCGTAAAACAGGGGTAAGAATGGAGCAGAAAAGAAACTACCGGAAAGAACTGGAAAAAATCATAGAGAAACATCAGAAGGAAGACAGGATCCCTACGCTGTTCCTGCACAGCTGCTGCGCACCATGCAGCAGCTATGTGCTGGAATACCTGTCTCCTTTTTTTCACATTACGGACTTTTTTTATAATCCAAACATTTCTCCGGAATCGGAGTACAAAAAACGGGAGGAAGAACTGGAACGTCTGATTGAGCGGATGCCTTTTCAAAATCGACCGGTTTTTCTTTCCGGAGCCTATTGTCCGGAAAAATTTTATGAAATGGCGAAGGGAATGGAAAGCATACCGGAAGGCGGCGAACGGTGCTTTGCCTGTTATCGGCTGCGCCTGGAAGAAACGGCCAGGATGGCTGCAGAAGGCGGATATGACTATTTTGCTACGACATTGACCATCAGTCCATTAAAAAATGCGGCAAAGCTCAATGAAATCGGAGAGGAACTGGAACAGAAATACGGGGTGAAGCATCTGCCCTCTGATTTTAAGAAAAAGAACGGTTATAAGCGTTCCATTGAACTTTCAGCAGAATATGATCTGTACAGACAGGATTTCTGCGGCTGTGTATTTTCAAAAAGAGAACGGGACATAAGGAAAAATTCCTTGCACAGGGATTAAGATAATGTTAAACTGATAGGAAATATAAAAAACAGAAAAGAAATGAGGGACAGAAGATGGCTCAGTTGTGGGGCGGACGTTTCACAAAAGAAACCGATAAGCTTGTGTATAATTTTAACGCGTCCTTAAGTTTTGATTCAAAACTGTACAGACAGGACATTACAGGAAGTATGGCACATGCATCCATGCTTGCGAAACAGGGAATTATTGAAGAACAGGAAAAAGAAGAGATCCTGAAAGGACTGAAGAGTATTCTGGAGGATATTGAAGCAGGGACACTTGTATTTTCAGAAGAATATGAAGATATCCACAGTTTTGTGGAAGCAAATCTGATCGATCGCTGTGGAGATGTGGGAAAGAAGCTTCACACAGGAAGAAGCCGTAATGACCAGGTGGCACTGGATATGAAAATGTATGTAAGAGATGAGATCGGAGAGATCGATCTTCTTCTGAAAGAACTGTTGGAAACCATTTATAGGATTATGAGCGAGAATGTTCATACTTATATGCCGGGATTTACGCATTTACAAAAAGCGCAGCCGGTTACGCTGGCACATCATTTCGGGGCATATTTTGAAATGTTTAAGCGGGACAGAAGCCGTCTGGCTGATGCTTCTGCACGTTTGAATCTGTGCCCTCTGGGAAGCGGTGCGCTTGCAGGAACGACGTATCCTCTGGACCGGGAATATACAGCAAGTCAGCTTGGGTTTGACGGTCCTACCCTGAACAGTATGGATTCTGTGGCAGACAGAGATTATCTGATTGAAACCTTATCTGCCTTATCTATCATTATGATGCATTTAAGCCGGTTCTGTGAAGAAATCATCTTATGGAATTCCAATGAATACCGTTTCGTGGAAATCGATGACGGATACAGCACAGGAAGCAGTATTATGCCGCAGAAGAAAAATCCGGATATTGCAGAACTGGTTCGTGGAAAGACCGGACGTGTCTATGGGGCGCTGGTTTCCATTTTGACGACGATGAAGGGCATTCCGCTGGCATATAATAAAGATATGCAGGAAGATAAAGAATTTACTTTTGATGCCATAGATACAGTGAAAGGATGCATTGCACTGTTTAACGGCATGATCGCAACGATTTCCTTCAATAAGGAAAATATGGAAAAGAGTGCCAAGAACGGATTTACCAATGCGACGGATGCAGCAGATTATCTGGTAAATAACGGGGTACCATTCCGTGATGCCCATGGAATCGTAGGACGTCTGGTGCTGTATTGTATTGACAAGAATATTTCTCTGGATGAAATGACGCTGGAAGAGTACCAGTCAATCAGTCCGGTATTCAAAGAAGATATTTATGAAGCTATCAGTATGAAGAACTGTGTGGAGAAGAGAAACACCATCGGTGCGCCTGGTGCAGCCGCTATGGAACAGGTGCTTGCCCTTCATAAAAAATATCTGGAAGAAAACTAAAAAACATGAAAAAATGCTTGCTTTTTCAGAAAAAGTAGTATAGTATTGTTTAGAAAATACAAATGTACGCGTAAGAAATACACGTTGTAAAGATTAAGAAATACATAGCAAGGAGAAGAGTCCAATGAGCGAGAAATTAAGAGTAGGTATTTTAGGAGCAACCGGTATGGTAGGACAGAGATTTATTTCTCTGCTGGAAAATCATCCCTGGTTTGAGGTTGTAACACTGGCTGCCAGTGCAAGAAGTGCAGGAAAAACATACGAAGAAGCAGTAGGAGCACGCTGGAAAATGGATACTCCGATGCCGGAAGCAGTAAAGAAACTGGTTGTTATGAACGTTGCAGATGTAGAAGCAGTTGCTGCGACAGTAGATTTCGTTTTCTCGGCAGTTGATATGAGCAAAGAAGAAATCAAAGCCATTGAAGAAGAATATGCAAAGACAGAAACACCGGTTGTTTCCAATAACAGTGCACACAGATGGACACCGGATGTGCCGATGGTAGTGCCGGAAATCAATCCACAGCACTTTGATGTCATTGAATTCCAGAAAAAACGTCTGGGAACTACCAGAGGATTTGTTGCAGTAAAACCAAACTGCTCCATTCAGAGCTATGCACCGGTACTGACTGCATGGAAAGAGTTTGAACCATATGAAGTCGTTGCAACGACTTATCAGGCAATTTCCGGAGCAGGAAAGACATTTAAAGAATGGCCGGAAATGGTAGAAAATATTATCCCGTACATTGGCGGAGAAGAAGAAAAGAGCGAACAGGAACCACTGCGTCTGTGGGGCGAGATCAAAGACGGTGTAATCGTAAAAGCATCCGAACCGGTGATCACAACACAGTGTATCCGTGTTCCTGTATTAAACGGACATACAGCAGCTGTATTTGTAAAATTCAGAAAGAAACCAACCAAAGAACAGCTGATCGAGAAACTGGTGAACTTCAAAGGTCTTCCGCAGGAACTGGAACTGCCAAGTGCACCGAAACAGTTTATCCGTTACATGGAAGAAGACAATCGTCCGCAGGTAAAACTGGATGTGGATTATGAAAAAGGAATGGGAATTAATGTGGGACGTCTGAGAGAAGACACCGTATACGATTTCAAATTTGTAGGCCTTTCACACAACACCGTACGTGGTGCAGCAGGCGGTGCAGTGCTCTGTGCAGAAACACTGAAAGCAAAAGGATTTATTACAAAGAAATAAGAAACACGGAAACATACCGTATTACAATCAGTCAGACCGGGGAATGCCCTCCGGTCTGATTGCGTGAAAGAGGGATTTATGGGCAAATCATTATTTATTGCAGAAAAGCCCAGTGTGGCACAGGAATTTGCAAAAGCGCTGAAGATAAACGGAGCCAGAAAAGACGGATATCTGGAATCGGAAACTGCCATTGTGACCTGGTGTGTCGGACATCTGGTGACGATGAGTTATCCGGAAAAATACGATATAAAATACAAACGCTGGAGTCTGGATACCCTTCCCTTTCTTCCGGAAACTTTTTTATACGAAGTGATTCCTTCTGTGGAAAAACAGTTTCAGATCGTCAGCAATCTTCTGAACCGGGAAGATGTCTCTACGATTTACGTGTGTACAGACTCCGGACGGGAAGGAGAATATATTTACCGTCTGGTTGCCATGATGGCAGGAGTCAGGGAGAAGGAGCAGAAAAGGGTATGGATCGATTCTCAGACAGAAGAAGAAATTATCCGGGGGATCCGGGAAGCAAAAGATCTTTCTGCCTATGATAACCTGTCTGCATCTGCGTACTTAAGAGCAAAAGAAGATTACCTGATGGGCATTAATTTTTCAAGGCTTCTGACGCTGAAATATGGAAATGCCGTATCTTCTTATCTGGGAACCAATTATCAGGCCATTTCTGTAGGGCGGGTCATGACCTGTGTGCTGGGAATGGTCGTGCGCAGAGAGCGGGAGATTCGTGCTTTTGTAAAGACACCATTTTACCGGGTGGTAGGAATCCTCTGTGCAGCAGAACGGGATTTTGAAGGAGAATGGCGCGGCGTGGAAGGCAGCCGATATTACCAGTCACCAAAACTGTATAAGGAAAACGGCTTTAAGAAAAAAGAAGATGCAGAAGCACTGGTGAAAATTCTCAGCGCCAATCCACCCCTTGAAGCAGTGATTGAAAAGCTGGAGAAAAAGAAAGAAAATAAAAATCCGCCGCTTCTTTACAATCTGGCAGAACTGCAGAATGAATGTTCCAGATTCTTCAAAATCAGTCCGGATGAAACCTTGAAAATCGTTCAGGAACTTTATGAAAAGAAACTGGTTACGTATCCAAGAACCGATGCCAGAGTCCTGTCTTCTGCAGTTGCAAAGGAAATCCGGAAAAATATACAGGGACTTCTGAATTACAGTACAGGAAAACCATATGCAGAAGAGATTCTGGCAGGCAGTCTGTATCAGAACCTGACAAAGACACGGTATGTAAATGACAAACAGATTACCGATCATTATGCCATTATCCCTACGGGACAGGGAATGAACGCACTGGCAAGTCTCCATACTTCTGCCGCAAAAGTATATGAAATCATTGTGCGGCGTTTCCTGAGCATTTTTTATCCGCCGGCCGTATATCAGAAAGTCAGCATCACTTCTGTGACAGAAAAAGAGCGCCTGTTTTCTTCGTTTAAAATTCTTTTGTCGGAAGGCTATCTGAAGGTAGCGGGAAATACTTTTGGAAAGAATCAGACAGGAGAGCAGACGGCCGACCAGGAATTTCTGGAGACTCTGAAAACTTTGAAAAAGGGCAGTGTCCTGCAGATCAAAGCCTATCAGATCAAAGAAGGAGAGACTTCTCCGCCAAAAAGATATACCTCCGGTTCCATGATTCTTGCTATGGAAAATGCAGGACAGCTCATTGAAGACGAAGAACTGCGGGCACAGATCAAGGGAAGCGGAATCGGAACCAGTGCTACCCGCGCAGAGATTCTTAAGAAACTGATGACCATCCGATATCTGGCGTTGAATAAGAAAACTCAGGTGATTACTCCGACACTTTTAGGAGAAATGATTTTTGATGTGGTCAATGCATCCATCCGTTCGCTTCTGAATCCGGAGTTGACTGCAAGTTGGGAAAAAGGACTTACTTATGTGGCAGAAGGTCAGATTACATCGGATGAATATATGGCAAAACTGGAAAACTTTATTAAAAGCAGAACAGACGGTGTTTTGGGGCTGCGCAATCAGCTGGCTTTGCGCCAGTATTTTGATGCAGCTGCTATATATTATGAAAAACCGTCCAAAGAAAGAGCCGGAAGAACCGGCAGAAAGAGGTAAAGAATGGAACAGTTAAAAATCAGTGAACTTTATAGTGATTTAAATCAGACCCTGGCAAAAGAACTGCTGGAGAGCAAGACTTATCCATGGGAAGTACTTCCTCTGATCAGTGCATTTATTGTAAAACTTGGTCATACATTAAGTGAAGAAGAGTACGAGAAAAAAGGGGAGAATGTGTGGATCGCAAAATCTGCAAAAGTTGCGCCGACTGCATGGATTAACGGACCGGCAATTATCGGTAAGGATGCGGAAATCCGTCACTGTGCATTTATCCGGGGAAATGCGCTGGTAGGAGAAGGGGCAGTTGTGGGAAATTCCACAGAATTGAAAAATGTGATTCTGTTTAATAAAGTACAGGTACCTCATTATAACTATGTAGGCGATTCCATTCTTGGTTACAAATCCCACATGGGTGCAGGTTCCATTACTTCCAATGTAAAATCAGATAAAAAACTGGTTGTAGTAAAGGCGGCAGAACAGAACATGGAAACCGGTATGAAAAAGTTTGGGGCAATGCTGGGAGATGAAGTAGAAGTCGGATGCGGTTCTGTTCTGAATCCTGGTACGGTCGTAGGAAGTCATTCGAATATTTATCCGCTTTCTTCGGTAAGAGGGGTAGTGCCTGCAAACAGCATTTATAAAAATAAAAACGAAATCGTAGAGAAAAACGAATAGGAATACCGCAAGTTTTGCAATGTATACCGCAACCTTGCCAATGGCAGTTCTTTGCAGATTTTATATAATAAAGGTACAAACGAACTGAAAGAAAATGTGAAAGGCAAGGACAAGAATTATGGAAATGACATTGAGATGGTATGGAGCAAAATTTGATACGGTGACACTGAAACAGATTCGTCAGATTCCGGGCGTCACCGGTGTGATCACCACGTTGTATGACACAGCGCCGGGAGAAGTATGGACAAGAGAACGGATCCGTCAGATGAAAGAAGAAGTGGAAGCAGCAGGACTTCATGTGGCAGGAATCGAAAGTGTCAATGTACACGATGCAATTAAAACAGGTGCAGCAGACAGAGACCAGTACATTGACAATTATATTGAAACACTGGAAAATCTGGGAAAAGAAGAGATTCATCTGGTATGCTATAATTTCATGCCTGTCTTTGACTGGACAAGAACCGAACTGGCAAGAGTACGTCCGGATGGTTCTACGGTACTGGCTTATACCCAGGAGGCAGTCGATGCCATTGATCCGGAGAATATGTTTGCTTCTATTTCAGGGGATATGAACGGTACCGTTATGCCGGGATGGGAACCGGAGCGAATGGAGCATGTAAAAGAACTGTTCGAAATGTACAAAGATATTGATGAGGAAAAACTGTTTGAAAACCTGAAATACTTCCTGGAAAGAATCATGCCGGTATGTGACAAATATGATATTAATATGGCGATTCATCCAGATGATCCTGCATGGAGTGTGTTTGGTCTTCCGCGCATTATCATCAACAAGAAAAATATTCTCCGTATGATGGAAATGGTGGATAATCCACACAATGGAGTCACCTTCTGTTCCGGTTCCTATGGAACCAATCTGGAAAATGATCTTCCGGACATGATTCGTTCTCTGAAAGGAAGAATTCATTTTGCCCATGTGCGAAATCTGAAATTCAATACACCGACCGATTTTGAGGAAGCTGCACATCTGTCTTCCGATGGTACATTTGATATGTATGAAATCATGAAAGCTTTATATGAAATCGGATTTACAGGACCGATCCGTCCGGATCATGGACGAATGATCTGGGATGAGGTGGCAATGCCGGGATATGGTCTGTATGACCGTGCGCTGGGTGCTGCGTATCTGAATGGACTTTGGGAAGCAATTGAGAAGGGAAGCAGATAATATGAAGTTGACAAGAGAAGGACTGAAAAACAGGGAAGGTTTTTTACAGGCAGGTTATCGGCTTCCTGCATATGATCTGGAGACTGTGTGGGCGAAAACAAAGGAAGCGCCTTTCTGGCTTCATTTCGGAACCGGAAATATTTTCCGGGCTTTTCAGGCAAATGTGGTGCAGAATCTGCTGAACGAAGGGATTCTTGACAGAGGCCTTATTGCAGTGAGCGGAAGCAATCCCGAAATTATTGAGAAAATCTATCGGCCCCACGACAATCTCAGCGTGCTGGTTACTTTGAAAGCAGACGGAACGATGGAAAAAACCGTGATCGGCAGCATTGCCCAGTCTGTGATTGCATCCTCTGCTTTGCAGGAAGAGTATGCACGATTAAAAGAAATCTTCCGAAGGGATTCCCTTCAGATGGTAAGCTATACCATTACAGAAAAAGGATATGCACTGACAGACACAAAAGGAAACCTGAAAGAGGATGTGAAGAAGGATCTGGAAGCAGGTCCTGCTGCACCGGTCAGTTACATGGGACTTTCTGCTGCCCTTCTGTATGAGCGATATCTGGCAGGAGAATTGCCAGTGGCCATGGTGAGCATGGATAACTGTTCTCATAATGGAGATGTACTCAAACAGTCTATGATGACCTTTGCAAAATCCTGGGAAGAAGCGAATCTGGTAAAGAAAGGATTTGTCGAATATCTCTCCAAAGACGAAAAAGTCTCTTTTCCATGGACAATGATCGATAAGATTACTCCACGGCCGGATAAGCAGGTGCAGGAAATGCTGGAAAAAGACGGCATCGATGATCTGAAAATGGCCGTGACATCCAAAGGAACCTATGCATCTCCCTTTGTGAATGCAGAAGAATGTGAATACCTTGTAATAGAAGATCATTTTCCAAACGGGAGACCGAAACTGGAAACGGGAGGCATTCTGTTTACCGACAGAGAAACCGTAGATCAGGTGGAGAAAATGAAAGTCTGTACCTGTCTGAATCCCCTTCATACGGCTCTTGCAGTTTTTGGATGTCTTCTGGGATATGAAAAGATTTCTGACGAAATGAAAGATCCGGAACTGAAAGAACTGGTTCGGATCATCGGATACGGAGAAGGACTTCCGGCAGTCGTGAATCCGGGAGTGCTTGATCCGAAAGAATTTATTGATACTGTCGTAAATATCCGTATACCGAATCCGTTTATGCCGGATACCCCACAGAGGATTGCAACCGATACCTCCCAAAAGCTTGCCATTCGTTTTGGGGAAACCATAAAGACTTATGAAACCAGGGAAAATCTGGATATCCAAAATCTGAAACGAATCCCTCTGGTGCTGGCAGGCTGGCTTCGTTATCTGATGGCTGTGGACGATGAAGGAAAGGCCTTTGAACTGAGTCCGGATCCTCTTTTGTCTGTGGTATGTCCTTATGCAGAACAACTGAAACTGGAGCCGGGACAGAATACAGAAGCCGTCATTGGTCCGGTACTGAAAATGAAACAGATTTTCGGTGTGGATCTGTATGAAGCAGGGCTTGCAGAACTGGTATGCGGATACCTCAAGGAAATGACTGCAGGACCGGGAGCGGTTCGTGCAACTTTAAGGAAATATGTATAAAAACAGATGGATGCCCCCGATTCTTTCGGGGGCTGCTTTGAAACGGATTGCGGTCATAGCCATGCTGATTGACCATATCGGTGCCGTTGTACTGGAAAAAGGGGCGATTTATGCCTATAATCATCAACTGGCCAGCGCGCTTGACTTTGACAGGACGCATTTCTTACTGCGGGCAGATGTATGGTTCAGAAATGTGGGAAGGATTGCCTTTCCCATTTTTTGTTTTCTTCTGGTAGAAGGTTTTTTTCATACTTCAAACAGAAAGAACTATGCGATGCGGCTCTTCCTCTTTGCTCTGATCTCCGAGATTCCATTTGATCTGGCTTTTCGGTATCAGATACTGGAATTTACTTATCAGAATGTGTTCTTTACTTTGTTGATTGGTCTGCTCACCATATGGGCGATGGAGGTACTCAGGCAAAAATCCCCGGTTCTGGCTCTTCTTCCTGCATGTGTCGGGCTTTTAGCAGGGAATCTTATGCGGACGGATTATAGTTGGAAGGGCGTGCTTTTGATTCTGGTATTGTATTTGTTTTACCTGTATCCGGCAGAAAAAACCATAGCCGGCTGCCTTTGCCTTTTGTGGGAGCCGGCTGCATGTCTGGCGTTCGTTTTTCTGAATCTGTATAACGGAAAAAGGGGGCGCTCCATAAAAGCTTTTTTTTACTGGTTTTATCCGCTGCATCTGCTGGTACTGGTAATGATCAGAAATATTTTATTCTCTATATAAGAAAACAAAAAGAACGAATCGGGAAACCGGCCGTTCTTTTTTTCTTTTTCTTTCGAAAAATTTTAAAATTCCCAGGTAGTTTTCTTAAGGTCGGTAAAGTACCATTAAGAAAAAAAGAACGAGGTGAACGGAATTGAAAATATTGATTACAACAGACTGGTATGAACCGGTCATCAATGGAGTCGTTACTTCTGTGCGGAATCTGAAGCGGGAGATGGAAAAAAGAGGACATGAAGTACGTGTACTTACCCTGTCAGATTCCGGCAGAGCCCGAAAAGAAAAAGACGTATATTTTATCCCATCCGTAAGCCTGAAACAAATCTATCCGGGTGCAAGAGGAAGTCTTCCTTTCTTTGGAAACAGCTTTGTGAAAGAGCTGATTCGATGGAGACCGGATGTGGTGCATTCCCAGTGTGAATTTATGACTTTTTGCCATGCGGTGCGAATCAGCAGAGCGTGCGGCTGTCCTCTGGTGCATACCTGTCATACTTCTTATGGAGATTATGTGCATTATCTGCCCAAAGGGATAAGAAACGATTGGAACGAGGAAAAAATAGTGGCCAGTTTTTTACGAGTAGTATTGAAAAAAGTCGATGTTCTGGTAGTTCCTTCCAAAAAAGTGGAAAAAATCCTGAACAGCTATGGAATTACGGAAAAAATTTCCGTTGTTCCAAGCGGAATTTCTTTGCATCGATTTTCCGGGCAATTGACACAGGAAGAAAAAATACAAAGAAGGAGTGCCCTTGGTTTTCCGAAGGACAGGAAAATTCTGGTGAGTATCGGAAGGCTTGCCAAAGAAAAGAATCTGGAAGAAATTCTTGTATGGTTTGCACGGCTGATCAAAGAAGGGGAGAAATCCATCGGTCTGTTGATTGGAGGAGACGGTCCTGATCGGCAGGAACTGGAGCAAATGACCGATATGCTTGGAATCCGGGAACAAGTAAGATTCACTGGCATGATTTCTCCGGAAAAGGTGGGGGAAATCTATCAGCTGGGACATGTATTTGTCTGTGCATCCACCAGTGAAACACAGGGGATGACGTATATGGAAGCGATGGCAAGCCGGGTTCCTGTTCTTTGCAGAAGGGATTTGTGTCTGGATGGGGTGGTCCTGGATGGATGGAATGGATTTCAGTATGATTCTTATGAGCAGTTTAAGCTTCATGTGAAATATCTGTTGGAAAATGAGACAAGGAGACAGGAAATGGGACAAGCAGGATGGGAAACGGCACAGGTGTTTTCTGACAGAAATTTTGGTATTTCTATAGAAAAAGTTTACGAGGAGGCATTTGTCTATGCAGATCAATATGATGTCCAAGGCAGATATCGTGAAAGGGCACGGAGTTCTGTCTGCTCATGATGAACAGGTGGAACTGGTAAAGCAAGTATTGAAAGAGAAATTTACAGTCTGTGAAAATGGGAAAAGGATCTGTGAGATTACCCATTATCATTCTATAAATCCGGAATTTTATTTCCAGATTGCAAAATGCAGGAAAAACGGAAAAACAGTCGGTTCTGTCCATTTCCTTCCGGAAACGGTAGAGAACAGTATCGGTATTCCGGGATTTGCCAGAAGGATTTTTAACTGGTATATGATTTCTTTTTACCGGAAGATGGACTATCTGGTTACCGTGAATCCCTGTTTTGTGGATGCGTTGTGCCATTGTGGAATTCCACGAAATAAGATTTCCTATATACCCAATGTGGTTTCAGAAGAGACGTTTTATCCTCTTTCCCTGGAAGCGCGTATGCATATCCGGAAAGAATACCGGATTCGTCCGGATGCATTTGTGGTTCTGGGTGTGGGACAGCTGCAGGAGCGAAAAGGGGTACTGGATTTTATAAAAGCAGCAGAAGAAATGCCGGAATGTATGTTTTTGTGGGCAGGAGGATTTTCCTTCGGGAAAATTTCAAAAGGTTACAAGCAGATCCAAAAAGCTATGAAACAGCTGCCGGATAATATCCGTTTTCTGGGTATGACAGAACGGGAAAAGATGAATCAGATCTATAATATGGCCGATGTGCTTTTCCTTCCATCTTATGAGGAACTGTTCCCTATGACGATTCTGGAAGCTATGAACTGTGGGCTTCCTGTACTGGTACGAAATCTGGATATTTATGAACCCATCCTTTCCGATTATGTATTACAGGGAAAGGACAGAGCGGATTTTGTAGAAACTCTGAACATTCTGAAGACAGACCGGATTTTCTATGAAAGAAGTGCGCATGCATCCTATGAAGGGCATTTGTTTTACAGCAGAGAACGTGTAGGAAAGCAGTGGAAAGAATTTTATGAAAAAATAGCGGAAGAAATGCATGAGGAAGGGGCTCCTTTTTCTGAAATTTCTATGGAAGGCGGGATGGTGTGAAAAGAGAAAAAACAGGAATCTTTTTCAATCTTTGTACCGTTCTTGGACTGTTGGCAATGCTTGCGTTCCTTCTCTATGGAATCCGGAATCAGATTTTCGTATCGGAGACAGCACTGGAACAGTTTTTAAAAAGATGGGGAATCTGGGCACCGGTTTTCTTTGTGGGAATTCAGGCAATCCAGGTGATTCTGCCCATCCTTCCGGGGGCCGTGGGATGTCTGGCCGGCGTTCTGATTTTTGGTCCGGTCTGGGGATTTATCTACAATTATGCAGGAATTTGTGCAGGCTCTCTGGCAGCTTTTTTCCTGTCCAGAAAATATGGGCGTCCTTTTGTAAAAAACAGAATCGGAGAGAAAAATTACAGGAAATACATCGGATGGCTGGAAAAAGGCAAAGGATTTGAATGCGCCTTTGCAGCAGCGATTTTCTTTCCTGTGGCACCGGATGATCTTCTGTGCTATATTGCAGGATTGACAAAAATGACATGGAAACGGTTTGCGATGATTATCCTTCTTGGGAAACCAGTATCTATCTGTTTGTACAGTCTTGGACTTGTGGGACTTGTGCGCTGCTGTTTGTGAGAGTACTGAGCGCTGCATCCATGCCAGCCCCGAGATCGCAGTGCGAGTTTTGAAAAATTTTCCTGCTGTAAAGGATGATTGCGAGGATTTTAGTAGAAATATCCCAGCGTCTGCCGGATGTCGGAACAGTAAAAAAATGTCAGATAGATACTTGTGTAATTTTCATGAAACGTGTATAATAAAAGCAGAAAATACGAGCAATTTTAACAGTAAAAACCACATGCGGGTTTCAAACCTCATGTGGTTTCTGCTGAATAATGGGAGAGCCTATGTGGATATTGAAGTTTAAACCGGTAGATTGTAAGAACTGTTACAAATGTGTAAGAAATTGTCCGGTAAAGGCCATTCGTGTGAAGGATCATCAGGCTCAGATTATGGAAGATGCCTGTATCTTATGCGAAAAATGTACGATTGTCTGTCCGCAGCATGCCAAGGAGGAGATTAATGATATTCCAAGTCTGAAGCGAATGATCGCAGATGGAAGAAAGCTGATTGCAAGTGTGGATCCGGCTTATTTGGCAAAGTATGGACCGGGAAGTTTTCCGTCTCTGCGTCAGGCACTGATCCAGCTTGGATTTTATGATGCCCGTGAAGCAGCAGAGGGAACCTGTCTGGTAAAAAATCAGTATGAAAAGATGCTGGAAGAAGGAAAACGGGACGTGATGATTACATCGACCTGTCCTTCTGTCGTGCGTCTGATCCGGAGTAAATATCCGGAACTTACGGAGTATCTTCTGCCGGTGCTTTCTACTATGCAGGCACATGCAAAATATCTGAGAGAAGAAAACAGAGACGGTATTCCTGTTTATATCAGCCCCTGTATTTCACCGGTCGCGGAGCTTCGTGAAAAAATCAATTATTCTGCTTATGTCGTTTCTTTTGATGAGCTGGATACCTGGCTGAAGGAAAATCAGATTGAGGTGCCCGATTGTCCGGAACCGGAAGAAATCCGTCTGTCCCGTATGCGTGCAGTCAACGGAGGACTTACTTATATGCTTCGAAAGAATCCGGAATACAGCTATCTGAGTGTGGATGGTGTGGAAAACTGTATGAAAGTTCTGGATGAATTAAAAGAAGGAAAGATCCATAAATGTTTTCTGGAATTAAATGCCTGTGAAGGAGGGTGTATCGGCGGACCTTCTTTCCAGAATACCAGATTTCGCCGTGTGCAGGGAGAACTCGATGTGCGGAGGGCATCTGCCGTGGACTGGCTGCATCCGGATCCGTGTGCAGATTTTAAGATTTCAAAGGATATCAGTCTGGAACGGGAGTTTATTGATAAAACGGTAGAGGAACGTTATCCTACAGAAGAAGAATTGCAGGAAATTCTGGATAAAATGGGGAAAACATCCCAGTCAAAGGAACTGAACTGTGGTGCTTGTGGTTACAATACCTGCCGGGAGAAAGCAGTTGCAATCTTTCAGAATAAAGCGGAAGTTTCTATGTGTATTCCTTATATGCGGGAAAGAGAGGCCAGCTATGCAAATAAGATTATCAACTCCATGCCAGGTATGCTGGTTACGGTAAATACGGAACTGAAAGTGATCCAGCTGAATAAAGCCGCAATGGATCTGTTCGATATCCGGAGAAAGAAATCCATTATCGGTCAGCCTGTAAGCAAATTGATGGATGATTATGCTTTTGTAAATATGTTGTCGTATGGAAAGAACTTCACCCAGGATCAGATCTTTGTGGAAGAATATAAAGTTTATCTGGATCGGGTGCTGACTTACGACAAAAATAACGGATTGATTATCTGTATTATGAAAAATGTTACAAAAGAAATTGTGCAGAAGCAGGAAGTGCAGAGAACCAGGATTATGGCTGCGAAGATGGCAGACAAACTGGCAGATGAACAGCTTCGTATTGTGCATCAGATCGCGGAACTTCTGGGAGAAACGGCTGCAGATACGAAGGTAGCAGTGGAAAATCTGAAAGAGACCATTCTTGCAGAACAGAAAGAGCCGGAAAAGGAGAAACCGGAGGTCTGGTTATGAAAGTACATTTCGATCATTTATTTGCAGATTTCGGCCATGTGAATTTAAATAAAAAGAAAGAATCTCTGTGCGGAGATTTTTATATGCTGGAGGAAAAGGGTTCTGATACGCTGCTTGTTCTTTCCGACGGAATGGGAAGCGGAGTAAAAGCAAATATTCTTGCAACTTTGACAGCAAAGATGTTGTGTACCATGATGATAAAAAAGATTCCTCTGGATGATGCAGTGGAAACCATTGCAAGTACGCTTCCTGTGTGTCACGAACGTCAGATGGCATATGCGACATTTCTTGCAATGAAGATTACAGGCCGCCAGGCTTATGTGGCAAGGTTTGACAATCCGGGGCTGATTCTTCTTCGAGACGGCAGGGCATTGCCGTATCAGGAAAAAAGCCATTTTGTAAAGGAAAAGGAAATTCTGGAATCGGAGCTCGCCCTTGAAAAAGGAGATGTCCTGATTTTATTTTCCGATGGTGTGACCAATGCCGGCATGGGAAAGACGACCGACGGAGGCTGGGGGTACGAAGAGGTAGTGAAATTCTGCGAAGCAAAGTACCGGCCGGGAATCAGTGCGCAGCGTATGGCAGCAGAGATCGCAGCAGCCTGCGTAGATCTGAATCTGGACGAAACCGATGACGATATTACGGTTCTTGTGATTCGGCTCTGCGAAAGACAGGTGACCAATCTGATGATCGGTCCGCCAAGTAAGATGGAAAAAGACGAAACCTTTCTGAAAACCTTTTTCCGGTCGGAAGGAAAGCATATTGTGTGTGGAGGAACCACTGCACAGTTTGCAGCAGACTATCTGGGAGAAACGGTGTCGGTCCTCGACGGAACCGGTACCGATGCTGTGCCCGCCATGTCAAAAATCAAAGGAGTGGATCTGGTGACCGAAGGTCTTCTGACTTTGCGAAAATTAAACAGTTATGCCAACGCCTATCTGGCAGATAATATGGACGTGCTGACAACGAAAAAGAAAAAAGACGGTGCTGCCAGACTTCTGGAAGTGTTGTTTGAGGAATCTTCGGATATTAATATCTTTTTCGGGAATGCAAGCAATCCGGCAAACCAGGGGCTGCATATCGACGAAGGAGAAAAATTAAGATTGACCAATCATTTGCGTAACTGTCTGGAAAAGGCAGGAAAGAAAGTCAGAATGCAAATCTGGTAGAATTAAAAAATGATATAAAATGAATAGAATGATGGGAGGTACCTATATGTTAGACCAGTCTTATTATGAAAAGGCAGATGAAATTATTGCGCGGTACGGGAAAAAACCCTCTGCACTGATTCCTGTTATGCAGGATATTCAGAGTGCATACCGCTATCTGCCGGGAGAACTGCTCACGTATACCGCAGGGCAGATCGGAGTTACGGAGGCAAAAGCGTACAGCGTTGCTACCTTTTACGAGAACTTTTCCTTTGAACCAAAAGGAAAATATGTAATTAAGGTTTGTGACGGTACCGCATGTCACGTAAGAAAATCCATGCCAATTCTGGAAGCGTTGTACAAAGAACTGGGATTGAGCAAAAAGAAACACACAACGGATGATATGATGTTTACTGTGGAAACCGTATCCTGTCTGGGTGCATGTGGTCTTGCACCGACTTTGATGGTAAACGAAGAAGTGCATCCGAAAATGTCACCGGAAAAAGTAATTGCTTTAATACAGGAATTGAGAGGGGAAGGTGCATGATGATTTCAAACAGAACAGAACTGGATCGTTGGAGAGAACAGGCCGAACAGGATATGCAGGCTTATGACTGCAGGATTCTTGTTTGTTCCGGTACCGGCTGTATTGCCACCGGATCAGAAAAGATTTATAAAAAAATGATGGAAATCGCCGGAAATACACCGGGCGTGAAAGTAGAATTCGCTCCTCATGATGAGGGAGAACATGTAGGCGTTAAACGGACAGGATGCCAGGGCTTCTGTGAGTTCGGTCCTCTTGTAAGAATACAGAAAGGGGATAAAGTCATCCAGTACATCAAAGTACAGGAAGAAGACTGTCAGGAGATTTTTGAAAAATCAGTGTCAGGCACAGAAATTGTGGAACGTTTGCTGTATAAGAAAGAAGAAAAATCTTATGTGCAGCCGGAAGAGATACCTTTTATTGCAAAACAGACACGCATCGTTCTGGAAAATTGCGGTAAATTTGATGCGGAATCCATTGATGAGTATATTGCAGCCGGTGGATTTAAGGCTCTGGAAAAAGCGCTTTTTGAGATGAAACCGGAAGATGTAGTAGAAGAAGTAGATCAGTCCGGCCTTCGCGGAAGAGGCGGCGGTGGTTTCCCGGCTGGAAAGAAATGGAAACAGGTTGCAAATCAGCAGGAAAAAGAACGTTATGTCGTATGTAATGGTGACGAAGGCGATCCGGGAGCATTCATGGATGGATCCGTTATGGAAGGGGATCCGTTCAAGCTGATTGAAGGTATGATGATCGCCGGTTATGCGGTTGGTTCCAGTGAAGGATATATTTATGTACGTGCAGAATATCCGAATTCCGTTGCAAGACTGCGCCATGCCATCCAGGTAATGGAAGAGAGAAAGATGTTAGGGGACAATATTTTAGGAACGGATTTCTGTTTCCATATGCATATCAATCGTGGTGCAGGCGCATTTGTCTGCGGAGAAGGAAGTGCACTGACAGCTTCCATCGAAGGAAATCGTGGTATGCCAAGAACAAAACCACCAAGAACGGTTGACCATGGTCTGTGGGCAAAACCAACTGTATTGAACAACGTAGAAACTTATGCCAATGTTCCGAAGATCATTCTGGAGGGACATGCGTGGTTCCGTACCATCGGAACAGAGGGAAGTCCGGGAACGAAGACCTTCTCTTTGACCGGATGTATTGAGAATACCGGTTTGATCGAAGTACCGATGGGAACGACTCTGCGTGAGATTATTTATGATATCGGCGGAGGATTGAAAGAAGGATCCGAATTTAAAGCAGTACAGATCGGCGGACCATCCGGCGGATGTCTGACAACCCAGCATCTGGATGAGCCACTGGATTTTGACTCTGTGAAGAAATTTGGTGCAATTGTAGGATCCGGTGGTCTGGTTGTTATGAATACAGATACTTGTATGGTAGAAGTGGCCAGATTCTTCATGAGCTTTACCCAGAGAGAATCCTGCGGAAAATGTACCCCGTGCCGGATCGGAACCAAGCGAATGCTGGAAATTCTGGAAAAAATCGTTGCAGGAAAGGGCGAACTGGAAGACCTTGAAAAACTGGAAGAGATTGCAAAGAGTGTAAAAGAATTGTCTCTGTGTGGACTTGGAAAGAGCGCACCGCTTCCTGTATTAAGCACCATTCGTATGTTCCGTGATGAATATGTGGAACATATTGTAGAGAAAAAATGTGCTTCTCATACCTGTACAGCAATGCGTCATTATGAGATTGATCCTGAAAAATGTAGAGGATGTACCAAATGTGCAAGAAATTGTCCGGTTGGTGCAATTACAGGCGAAAAGAAACAGCCGCATACGATTGATGTGAATCAGTGTATTAAATGTGGCGCATGTAAAGAAAACTGCAGCTTCGATGCAATCGAGGTAAGATAATAGGAGGAGAGAGAATGATTCATGTTACGATAGACGGAATTCCTGTAGAAGTTGAGAAGGGGACGACCATCTTACAGGCTGCAGAGAAAGCCGGAATAAAAATACCTACTTTATGTTATATCAAAGATCTTCTTCCGGACGGTTCCTGCCGTATGTGTATGGTAGAAATTGAAAACAGAGGAAGAAAGAAAATGGATACTGCATGTTCCTGTCACGCAAGTGAAGGGGATGTGATTGAAACCATGAGTGAAAAAGTGGTGCAGGCGAGAAAAACCATTTTGAATCTCCTTTTATCGAATCATAAGACCAATTGTTTTTCCTGTGCACAGAACGGAAGATGTAAACTGCAGGATTATTGTCTGGAATATGGAGTGGAAAAATCTACATATGAAGGAGAAATGACGGAATTCCCAATTGATGATTCCAATCCTTTCTTTACTTATGATCCCAATCTCTGTATCCTCTGCCACAGATGTGTCAACACCTGTAATAAGATCGTAGGCCGTGGAGCAATTGATACCATGGAAAGAGGTTTTGATTCTGTGGTCGGAACACCGTTTGGTGTGCCCTGGCGAAACAGCTCCTGTGAATCCTGCGGATGCTGTGTGGAAGCATGTCCTACCGGTGCGCTTTCTTCCAAGAGAAGAAAATCCTTCCGTCCATGGCAGGTGGAAAAGAAGGTACGTACCACTTGTCCGCATTGTGCAACCGGATGTCAGTATTATCTTGTTGTAAAAGATAACAAAATCGTGGATGTAGAACCGGCAAATGGACCATCCAATAAAGGACTTCTCTGTGTCAAAGGACGCAGCGGTTCCTTTGACTTTGTGCATTCACCGGAACGAATCAAATATCCGTTGATCAAAAATAAAGAAACAGGCGAATTTGAACGTGCATCCTGGGATGAAGCCCTGGATCTGGTAGCTTCCAAATTTATGGAAATCAAGAAACAATACGGTCCGGATTCTCTGGCTGGTTTTGCATGTTCCCGTTCACCAAACGAAGATATCTACATGGTACAGAAAATGGTAAGAACCTGCTTCGGTACCAACAACGTGGATAACTGTGCACGTGTCTGTCATTCTGCTTCTGTATCAGGTCTTGCTATGACATTGGGTTCCGGAGCTATGACAAACCCAATTGAAGATATTACCAGGAAACCGGATGTGATCATGCTGGTAGGTTCAAACCCGGAAGAAGCCCATCCTGTAGTCGGTATGCAGATTCGTCAGGCAGTACAGAGAGGCTGTAAACTGATCGTAGTAGACCCGCGTGAAATCGATCTGGCAAAGAAAGCAGATGTTCATCTGAAATTAAGACCAGGTACGAACGTTGCATTTGCAAATGGTATGATGCACATTATTATTGAAGAAGGTCTGCAGGATACAAAATTTATTGAAGAGCGTACAGAAGGTTATGAAAAGATTCGTGAGATCGTAAAAGATTACACACCGGAAAAAGTAGCAGAAATCTGTCATATTGATCCGGATGATCTGAGAAAAGCAGCGCTGATGTATGCAAAAGCAGACAAAGCACCGATCATCTATTGTCTGGGTGTAACAGAACATTCCACAGGTACAGAAGGCGTTATGTCTATGTCAAATATGGCACTCCTGGTAGGAAAACTGGGAAGAGAAGGCTGTGGTGTCAACCCGCTTCGTGGACAGAACAATGTACAGGGTGCCTGCGATATGGGGGCACAGCCAGGTGATTTCCCGGGCTATCAGAAAGTGAAAAACCCGGAAGTCATTGCCAAATTCGAAAAGGCATGGGGAGTAGAGCTGAATAAAGAACACGGAACGCATGCAACGGATATTTTCCCGAAAGCAATCAAGGGAGAAGTAAAAGGCCTGTATATCTACGGAGAAGACCCGGTAGTTACCGATGCAGATACCACACATATTATTAAAGCGCTGGAAAGCCTTGATTTCTTTGTATTACAGGAACTCTTTATGACAGAAACTGCGCAGTATGCAGATGTCATTCTTCCGGGGGTAAGCTATGCAGAGAAAGAGGGTACTTTTACCAATACAGAAAGACGTGTACAGAGAGTTCGGAAAGCAGTAGAGCTGGAAGGCGAAATGCGTCTGGATACGGATATCATCATTGATTTGATGAATCGTATGGGATATCCGCAGCCACACCTGACTGCTGCTGAAATCATGGATGAAATTTCATCCCTGACGCCAAGCTTCGGCGGTATCAGCCATGCACGTCTGGACAGTGAAGAAGTAGGCGGAAAAGGTCTTCAGTGGCCATGTCCATCCAAAGATCATCCAGGTACTCCGATCATGCATGTTGGTAAATTCACAAGAGGTCTTGGATGGTTCTATCCGGCAGAATATATTCCGTCTGCTGAACTTCCGGATGAGGAATATCCGATTGTGCTTATGACTGGACGTATTTTGTATCACTATACCACAAGAGCCATGACAGGAAAGACAAAAGGTCTTATGGAAATCGAAGGAAAATCTTTCATCGAAATGAACTACAAAGATGCAGATGCTCTTGGAATCAAGAATGGTGATAAAGTAAAAGTTTCCTCACGAAGAGGTCAGATTGAGACCATTGCCCGTGTAGGAAAGAAAGTATCACAGGGCGAAACCTGGATGCCATTCCATTTCCCGGATGGAAATGCGAACTGGCTGACAAATGCAGCTCTTGATAAATATGCAAGAATACCGGAATATAAGGTATGTGCAATTAAAATAGAGAAAGCAGAATAAAAAAGCATAATGGAGAAGACAGAAATGGCACAGGAATATCCTACAAAAATTCAGATACAGGAAGGCATAGAGATGCTTCTTTCTCATACAGAAAAGAAAGAGGCAGAAATCATTGAGACGGAGTCGGCATATGGCAGAATTCTGGCACAGGAAATCAAATCCCAGGAAAATATACCGCCGTTTGACCGTTCCCCCTATGATGGATACGCCATACGTTCTGTGGATGTTGCAAGTGCTTTCCATGACCGGCCGGTAACCCTCAAAATTATTGAGGAGGTGCCGGCGGGTCATGCGCCGGTGAAAGAAGTAGGACCACAAGAAGCAGTGAAAATACTGACCGGTGCACCGGTTCCGAAAGGAGCAGATGCTGTCGTGAAATATGAAGACACTTCCTTTGATGAAAAGGAAGTGTGTTTCTTTTCACCGGTTTCTTCAGGAAGCAACATTGTAAAAGCAGGCGAAGATATCAAAAAAGGTGAGATTGTTCTGCATCCGGGTCAGGTGTTGGATCCGGCAGCAGTGGGAATGCTGGCAGGAATGGGTTACAGCAGAGTTTCGGTTTATAAGAAACCGATTGTGAAGATTATCAGCACAGGGGATGAGCTTCTGGAGATTGACAGTGAACTGGCTCCGGGAAAAATCAGAAACAGCAGTGCGTATATGTTGAAGGGATTTCTCGGTGAGTGGGGATTGCAGGCAGACATTTACGGAATCGTAAAAGATGACACGGATGCCATCTGCAGCGCAATTTGTGCGTGTATGGAAGATGCGGATCTTGTAATTACTACGGGCGGGGCCTCGGTAGGGGACTATGATCTGGTTCTGGAAGCTTTGGAAAAAGCCAAAGCCCGCGTATTATTCTGGAAAGTAGCGATGAAACCGGGGATGGCAACATTGGCTGCAGTCAGAGATGGAAAAATGATTCTGGGTCTGTCCGGAAATCCATCTGCGGCAGCAGCAGCATTGTTTCTGCTTGGCATTCCTGTATTTCGAAAGATGTGTGGAAGAGAAAACTGGGAAGTATCCAGAATTCCAGTTTGTCTTCCGGATGGATTTCCAAAAGGAAGTCCGGGCGGCAGAATTCTTCCCGGAACACTGCAGTTTCGGGATGGACAGGTGTGTATCAATACACAAAAACATCAGGCGAACGGTATGATCAGTCCATGGAGCAATTGCAATGTGATCGGATTGATTCCAAAAGGGGCAGGTCCTCTGGAACCGGGAAGTATCATTGAGGGACTTTATCTGGAAGAGGGATGATGAAGATGAAAATAGCAGCAGGTGTGCTTGCAGGAGGCAGGAGTACCAGAATGGGAAAGAACAAAGCCTCACTGGAATGGAAAGGTGAGACATTTCTCGAAAGAGTACTTTCGGTTTGCCGGGATTTTCCGGAAATCTATGTTTCTGTAGACAAAAAAGAAAAATACGTATCCTGTGGAGCGGTTCTGGTGGAAGATGAGAAGCAGGGATTTGGTCCGCTGGAAGGGATTTACCAGATCCTGCGTACGATGGATGCAGCGTATGCGTTGATTCTGGCTACAGATATGCCTATGGTATCCCGGGAATTTGTAAGAGATTTTACCGGAAGACTGACAGGAGAGGAAGAATGTCTTGTCCTTCGGATGGAAGGACGCGCACAGCCTCTTTGTTCGGTTTATTCGAAAAAACTGCTGCCTTTGATCGATGCAATGCGGCAGAACGGGGAACATAAGCCGGGCCTTCTTTTTCAAAGGGCCAAGTGCCGCTATGTCGATCTGGAAGAAATGCATTATGGAAAAGAAATCGTGGAAAATGTAAATACACCGGTGGAATATCAACGAATCTGTCAGGAGGCAAACTGGAAACCGGAAGAAAAGAAGGAACGGAAACTGGAAGCGTTCTGTGGATATGCGAAGGAAAAATTGAAAAAAACGCCGGTTCTGATATGCTATCTGGATGGATTTGGATATACCATGTACCGACAGGCCTTAAAACAAGATGCGGTATCCTATATAAGAAAAAATTTTTCAATAGATCCGGTAAGGACGGTTTCGCCGCCTCTTACAAATCCGGCTATGGCAACGATACTTACAGGGGTTTCGCCGCAAGTGCATAAAGTGTACAGCAGAAAAGACAGAGAACTGGCAGTTCCCACCATTTTTGCAGGCAGGACGGATGCAGATACTGCATTTCTGGAAGGGGATACCAGAATACTGAAAACAGAACTTTCACCCAAACTGCATTGTCAAAAACAGGGAAAGGGTTGTGACTACTGGACATTTCTGGATGGAAGGAAGGCAGTGCAGGAACAGAAAACACTGATTTTCCTTCATTTTCACGAGATTGATGATGCGGCTCATACTTATGGCCCTTATGCGGCACAGACGATGGAGAAGATAAAAGAAATCGATGGTTATATAAAGAGTCTTTCCGACCGTTTTTTGGGCAGCTTTCTTCTGATCAGTGACCATGGACTGCATGAGGATCTGGTCGGAGGCACCCATGGAGAAGATGCAACACCGTGCAGGGAAGATTTCATCGCAGTCTGGGGGGAGAGATATGAAAATTGATCCGGGAAATACAGAAGGCAGACAGATTACAGATACCTTTTATGGATGGCCGGTAAGAGAACTTCTGAAAGGACTGAAAGAAGAAGAACAGGTAGAATTCATCAGCCGGGATGGGCAGGTGGTTGCCGTATCTGCCGAAGAAATTTTAAAGGGACCTGTTTTTCTGGCAAAAGAAGAGGATAGCTTTCGTCTGGTCATTCTTTCCGATACAAATCGCAGACGTTGGTGTAAAGGAATCGTGGAAATGAAAGGCGGGGAAGACGTATGAAAGTAATTACCCTTGTAGGTGTAAGAAAATCAGGAAAAACAACTACAGTTACCGGATTGATTCGGGAGATGAAAAAGAGAGGGTATCGTGTAGGAACCGTGAAGAGTGTATTTTGTCCGGAATTTTCTATGGATACGAAAGACAGCAATACATGGAAGCACAGAGAAGCAGGTGCAGATCTTGTGTGTGTAAAAGGGAAAAAAGAAACAGATCTTCTCCTTCCTCCCTGCGCGGATGGAGACTGGTACGAATCACTTCCTGTAGATTATCTTCTGCTGGAAGGGGAATATGAACTGCAGGTACCGAGAATCATATGTGCACGAAAAGAAGAAGAAATTGACGAAAGATGCACAGAAGATACCATAGGAATTGCCGGACGGATTGCAGAGCAGATCCAGACTTACAAAGACATTCCGGTTTACCACTCTGTAAATGAAATCGGAAAACTTGCAGATCTTCTGGAAAAACAGCCGGAAACAGAATTCCCCATAAAAAGCAGACCTATGCTGCAAAAAGCAGCGGCTCATTGCCAGTGCGGCTGCGATAAAATAAAAGGCACAAATCCGCAAAAAGCAGCAGTCCTGGAAGCGCATCCTGTAAATACAGAGAGAAAACACATCTTTCTGACAGGAGAGAAAGGAATCGGAAAAACAACGTTGTTGAAAAAACTCCTTGCTGCAATCGAAACTACACCGGTTGGATTTGTCACCTTACCCTATGAGATTCATGGTGTGCAAAAAGGCTATTACATGCACAGCTTAAGACCGATGGAAGCTTATGAAAACGACAGTCCTGTTGTGATACGCCGTGGAGAAACAAAAATGATTCCTGTGTGGGAAACTTTTGAAACGCTGGGGCTGGCAATTCTGGAACAGAGCAAAAAAGAACCCCAATGCCTGGCAGTTATGGATGAGCTTGGAAAAGCAGAGAAAAAAGCAATAAAATTTCAGGAAGCGGTATTTTCTGTACTGGACAGCCAATCAATGGTGGTTGGGATTTTGCAGAAAAACAGTGGGAAATTCACAGAGGCAATCGCTGGACGACCCGATGTAGAAGTGTATGAAGTGACAGAAGAAAATAGAGAAACGCTGTATCCGGTGTTGCTGGAAAAACTTCAGAATTGTGATCCATGTGGTTTGTGACTGGTATTCTTTACGAATACCAGTTTTTTTGTTGACAAAAGTGAATATAATGTATATAATGAATATACACATTAAGCATGATATATACATGTGAAAGGAATGAGGAAAATGAATATCATAATCAGCAATTCCAGCAACAAGCCCATTTATGAGCAAATTACGGATCAGATCCGCCAGATGATCATGAATGGAGAGTTGAGGCCGGGAGAACCTCTTCCGTCTATGCGTTTTCTTGCAAAGGAATTGCGAATCAGTGTCATTACTACAAAAAGAGCATACGAAGAGCTGGAAAGAGATGGCTTTATCTGTACACAGGTGGGGAAGGGAAGCTTTGTAGCAGACAGCAACCAGGAGATTGTACGGGAAGCGCAGTTAAGAGAAATCGAGAATCTGCTTGAGGCAGCAGTGGAAAAGTCCAGATATTGTGGATTAAGTCTGGAGGAATTAAAAGAACTGCTGACAATGATTTATGAGGGGGAATAAAGGATGGAAGCGAAAATTCGAATCGAAGGTCTGGTAAAAGAATATGAGAGTTTTTCATTGAAACAGATTTCTCTGGAGATTCCAAAAGGCAGTGTGACCGGTCTGGTAGGTGCCAATGGTGCCGGAAAGACCACTTTACTGAAGTGTATCATGGGAATCGTCAGAAAAGATCAGGGAGAGATTTTCATCGACGAAGAGAAAGTGGAAGAGAAGAACAAAGACTGGAAAAATCAGGTGGGTATGGTTCTGGCAGAGGCAAATTTCCATGAATATATGAACGCAGAGCAGATTGGAAAAGTCATGAATGAGATTTATTCCAGATGGGAACCGGAACAGTATAACAACTATCTGAAGACTTTTGGAATCGAGAAAAAGAAGCGGATCAAAGAATATTCCAGAGGAATGAAGATGAAACTTCAGATTGCAGTGGCCCTTTCTCATCATGCAGAGCTGTTGATTTTTGATGAGGCCACCAGTGGACTGGATCCACTGGTACGTGATGATCTGCTGGATATGATTCTGGAATATATGCAGAATGAAAATCATACCGTACTTCTTTCTTCTCATATCATCACGGATTTGGAGAAAGTTTCGGATTATATTGCATTTATCCAGAAAGGCAGTCTGGTTTTTATGAAAGAGAAGGATGAACTTCTGTATCAGTATGGAGTTGCAAAATGTACCGAAGAACAGTTGGAAACGTTGGATAAAAGGATGATTCTGCGTGTGCGCAGAAGTGCGATGTCCTGTGAAATTCTTGTAAAAGACAGGGAAGCCTTTGTGCGCAGATATCCGGATATTGTGATGGATTATACAGGCATCGAAGAAATTATGCTGCTTATGGAGAAGGGAGAACCGGTATGAAAGGATTAATAAGAAAAGATTTTTGTCAATGGAAAAATTATGCAAAACAATATGCATTGATGTTGGTTGTCTTCTTTGGAATCGGAATCGCACTGAAATCTCCGGAATACACGGCGTTTATGACTCTGATCATAGGGCTTTCTCTTACTATGTCAGGATTCAGTACGGATGAATACTACCATTGGGATGTTTATGCATGTGCCCTTCCGGTAGATCGAAAAGAGATTGTAGCAGCAAAATATGCTACGATCCTTCTGTTGGCTGTTTTTCTGTCAGCAGTTTCAGCAATTTTTGTGGGAATCTCTGCTGTAATTTTGAAAAAACCGGTATGGGACTATGTACCGGTAGCCGGTATTCACCTGCTGCTTCTGCCTTTTATATCGGCACTTGTGTATCCGGTTATTTATAAATATGGAATTGAAAAAGCAAGGATGCTTTATATACTGTTTTTTTTAATTCCTTTTCTGGCAGTTATGGCACTTCAGGAAATCATGGAAAAAAGGGAAATGCCGAAATTGATACAGATGATTCTGGAACTTCCAAACAGAAACCAGATTCTGATTCTGGGAGCTGTGGCAATAACCCTGTTGGCCCTGACAATTTCCTACAAAATATCTGTAAAAATATATGAAAAAAAGGAGTTCTGATTCCCGATAAACAACAAAATCATTAACAAAATTAGTTCAAAGCATTAACAAAATGGTAAAAACACCAATAAAACCATTAACAAAAAAATAAAACTTTACAAAATGTAATGGTTGCATTATACTTTTGATTATTAAGAAGAATAAGCAAAGAGAGGTGTTTTTGTGAACTGCAGTATGGAAATGCTGATAGAAGAAAATCGACAGCTTAGAGAGGAAAATAGAAAATTGCGGGAAGCATGTCGTGTTCAGAAAAATACGATTTCAAGATTATGGGAAGCATATTTGAAAAAGAGAAAGGACTTCTGTTAAATAAAGCCTGTAACCAGATATTTTATATCTGGCTACAGGCTTTACTTATACTCGGAACATGATTTGATTTTATGGTATTTCTTAGAATTTACCAGCTTTTGCAGCTTCTTCAACAGCAACTGCTACAGCAACAGTCATACCAACCATCGGGTTGTTACCAGCACCGATCAGACCCATCATTTCTACGTGAGCCGGTACAGAAGAGGAACCTGCAAACTGAGCGTCAGAATGCATACGTCCAAGTGTATCAGTCATACCGTAGGAAGCAGGACCTGCAGCCATGTTGTCTGGGTGAAGGGTACGTCCTGTACCACCGCCGGAAGCAACGGAGAAGTATTTTTTGCCAGCTTCGATACGTTCTTTTTTGTAAGTACCTGCAACTGGATGCTGGAATCTTGTCGGGTTGGTGGAGTTACCTGTGATAGAAACGTCAACGTCTTCTTTCCACATGATTGCAACACCTTCACGAACGTCGTTTGCACCATAGCAGTTAACTTTGGAACGAAGTCCTGTAGAGTAAGCTTTTCTGAACACTTCTTTCAGTTCGCCTGTGTAGTAGTCATATTCTGTTTCAACATATGTAAATCCGTTGATACGTGCGATGATCTGAGCAGCGTCTTTTCCAAGACCGTTCAGGATAACACGCAGAGGCTCTTTACGAACTTTGTTTGCTTTTTCCGCAATACCGATTGCACCTTCAGCAGCTGCAAAAGATTCGTGACCAGCCAGGAATGCAAAACATTTTGTGTCTTCTTCCAGAAGCATTTTTCCAAGGTTACCATGTCCAAGACCTACTTTACGCTGGTCAGCAACAGAACCCGGGATACAGAAAGACTGAAGTCCTTCACCGATAGCAGCAGCAGCGTCAGCAGCTTTTTTGCAGCCTTTTTTGATTGCAATTGCAGCACCTACTGTGTAAGCCCATTTTGCATTTTCGAAGCAGATCGGCTGAATGCCTTCTACCATTTTGTAAACATCGAGACCAGCAGCTTTTGTTACTTCAGCAGCTTCTTCGATGGTGTTAATGCCGTATTTATTAAGAGCAGCAAGAACTTGTTTCTCTCTTCTTTCATATGATTCAAATAAAGCCATTAATTTATCCTCCTATTCTTTCTATGACAGATATTGCAGTGTATGTAAATTATTCTTTTCTTGGGTCGATGATTTTCACTGCATCGTCAACACGGCCGTACTGTCCCTGAGCTTTTTCGAATGCTGTGTTTGCATCATCACCTGCTTTGATGAAGTCCATCATCTTGCCGAAGCTTACAAATTTGTAACCGATGATTTCGTCGTCTTCATCTAAAGCAACGCCAGTAACATAACCGTCTGTCATTTCCAGATAACGAGGTCCTTTTTTCAGAGTACCATACATCGTACCAACCTGAGAACGGAGACCTTTTCCTAAGTCTTCCAGACCTGCGCCGATTGGAAGTCCTTCTTCAGAGAATGCACTCTGAGTTCTTCCGTATACGATCTGTAAGAATAATTCTCTCATGGCAGTATTGATTGCGTCACAAACAAGGTCTGTATTCAGAGCTTCCAGAAGTGTTCTTCCTGGTAAGATTTCAGAAGCCATAGCTGCGGAATGAGTCATACCGGAACATCCGATTGTCTCAACCAGAGCTTCCTGAATGATGCCGTCTTTAACATTTAATGTTAATTTACAGGTACCCTGCTGTGGTGCACACCAGCCAATACCGTGTGTTAATCCGGAAATGTCCTTAATTTCTTTTGCTTTTACCCATTTTGCTTCTTCCGGGATTGGAGCTGCGCCATGGTTAACACCCTGATGTACCTGACACATTGTTTCTACTTCGTGTGAATAAATCATTTTAAAACTCCTTTCAAGAATGTATTAATTCAAGTGCGTTAGAAAATTAACGTCCTATTCAAAGACATTTTCTCATAAAACTACAAAAAAATCCAGACCTTTTCGAAAAGAATTACGTATTTTTTTCAAATACGCGCTAAGACGAAGAAGCAATCTTTACTTTCTGGCGGGAGAATGATAAGATATCAATGAAGTGAGCTGTCGTTTGGGCAGGGAAAGAAGGTTGGGTATGAGCAAGGAGAAATACTGGGAGGGAAAACATTACGCATTTTTCTGTAATAAAGAATGTGAATATTTTCCCTGCCATAAAACAGAGCATCCGGAACAGTTTAATTGTCTGTTCTGCTATTGTCCCCTGTATGCACTGGGAGACAAATGCGGAGGAAATTTCCGGTTTACGAAGGAAGGAATCAAGGATTGTTCCGACTGTAAACTGCCTCACAGGCCGGATAACTACGGATATGTTACCGGCAAGTATCAGGAGATTATGGAGATTGTCAGACAGAATGCTCCGGATGGAAAGAATCCAGATAAGGAATGACCTGAGCCAGATCCTGGCAGATGAAGTCACACAGTCTGCGCAGTTCCTCAGTAGGAGGGGTCAGGTCCGGTACCATACAGGCAAAGGAACCGGCAGCCTTGGCTGCCCGGATGCCGGTTATACTGTCTTCCAGAATCAGACACTGCGCAGGCGGTGTCTGCATTTTTTTGGCTGCGGCAAGAAAAATCTCAGGGTCTGGTTTTCCATGCAGCACTTCGTCTCCGCATACGGAAGCACTGAAATAGGAAGTGATTCCTGCCATATCCCAGTAACGGGAGGCACTTTTCCGGTTGGTGGAGGTGGCAATGGCGGCTGGAATCTGATGAAAAGATAAGTAATCGAGAAGTTCCACAAGTCCCTTCTTCACAGGAATCCCATACTGGTCAATATAGATTTCCTGATAGCGGGTACGGATTTCCCTTCCCTGATCATAAGAAATCCGTCCTTGAAACCACTGCTCAAAAAGCATCCGGTTTCGTTCTCTGGTGCCGCCCCGCATCTGGCTAAGCTGTTCCTCTGTAAGATGAAAGTCAAGAATTTCACAGGCATGCATCCATCCGTCTTTCATAATTCGTTCCGTGTCAAACATCAGACCGTCCATATCAAAAATCACTGCTGAAATCATCTGCCATCCTCCCGCACGTTTGAAAAATCTCTTGTAATATTTTTTAACCATTTATAACTTTTATAATGTTTGTAGATAAACGGCATCTTGACAAATTCATCCAGACAAATCAGAAAATAAACCCACATAGGAGGCAGTTTCAGAACAAAGGCACTGATGAAGCCAAGCGGAACTGCAAATCCCCACATATCGATCACATCACAGATAAATCCCCAGTGGGAATCACCACCGGAACGGAAGATCCCGCAGATGACAGTGGTGTTCATTGCCTGACCCAGAACATAGTACATGTTGATAAAAAGCATAATGTTCAGATAGCCCTGGGCAACCGGAGTCAGATCTGCCATATTGAGAAACACAGGTCGCAGAAGGAAAATCAGAATGCCCCCTGCAATTCCGCTGCAAAAGGTAATCTTGCAGAAACGGGAAGCGTCTTCTTTGACCAGGTCCATATATCCGGCGCCGATGGATTTTCCAAGGATGATCGCACCGGCATTTGCAATACCGAAACACATGACGGTTCCAAGATTTCTTGCGACGACTACGACTGCATTGGCTGCGACCATGTCACTTCCCAGATGTCCCATGATTACCGAATACATGGAGAAAGCCACACCCCAGGCAACTTCATTTCCGAAGGCCGGAAGGGAATAATGGATAAAATCCCGGAATAACAGCCGGTTTCTCTCAAACAGCGTGGAGATCCGGAAGCGGATCAGGCGGAACCGGCAGGCATCCACAAGGCAGATTACCAGTTCGATTCCTCTTGCAACAGAAGTGGCAAGTGCCACACCCTGGATTCCCATTTTCGGAAAACCAAAGAGACCAAAGATAAATAGGGCATTCAGTACAATGTTGAGTGCCAGCGCAGAGGCATTGGTTGCAGTCGCAAAGATGACCCGTTCAATGGAACGCATAGTACACAGATAAATCTGGGAAACCCCCATGAACAAATAAGAAAATCCTACAATTCGCAGATAAGGGATACCTGCCTGAATCAGATCCGGTTCCGATGTAAAGATTTTCATGAGAAGTCCCGGGAAGAAGAATGACAGAATAAAAAAACAGGTAGAAATCAGAACGGAAAGCCGCATGGCGATTCCCATGATCTGTTCAATGGATTTTGTATCCTGTTTCCCCCAATACTGAGCGGCAAGCATAACCACACCGGAAGCGACTCCGGTATACACCAGATTCAGAATAAACATGATCTGGCTGGCCAGGGAACTGGCTGCAAGTGCAGTCTGACTGACCCATCCCAGCATAATTACATCTGCAGAACTGACCGCAGTCGTAATCAGATTCTGAAATACGATTGGAAGAGCAAGCCGAAACATATCCCTGTAAAAAGTTGATTGTTTTTGTAATGTTGTATTCATAATGTGAAAACCTCCTGTATACCAGTATACTGGATTTTTACAGGAAAGTCATATCATAATTCGACAAAAAAATGAAATATTTTGACTTTTTTTCGGACTACAGAGTATAATGAAAAAACAGAACACGAAAGGGGAAATGATTATGTATCAGGCATTGCTTTTTGATCTGGATGGCACACTGACTGCCTCCGGAGAGGGAATTACAAAATCGGTACGTTATGCACTGGAAAAGCTGGGGCGTAAGGCACCGTCTCTGGAAGAACTGGAAGTGTTTGTCGGACCGCCTTTGCTTGGACAGTTTATGGCATATTGTGGTATGAGTGAAGAAGAAGCCAATCTTGGTGTAAAATATTACAGAGAACGGTATAATCAGACCGGTTTATATGAAAACCGACCGTATGATGGGATAAAAGAACTGCTGGGACAGCTCAAGGAGAAAGGATTTCAATTAGGAGTCGCCTCTTCCAAACCGGAACATATGGTTCGTGAGATCCTGCATCATTTTCATATGGAAGATTACTTCCGTGTGATTCGGGGAAGCGTACCGGAGAGATTGAAGATGACGAAGGCAGAAGTTGTGGAAGAAGCGCTGAAAGATCTTGGATACGAACAGCGCAGAGAAGAAGCGGTCATGATCGGCGACAGAAAATACGATGTGACAGGAGCAAGAACAGCACATCTTGCCTGTATTGGTGTGACTTATGGGTATGGAACAGAGGAAGAACTGAAAGAAGCAGGTGCAGATTTTGTAGTACACAGTGTGAAAGAACTGGGCCGCCTTCTTATGGAAGAGCGATGAGAGGAGAAAAAATGAGCAGATTTTATGATATCGGGAAGGAACTGTTTTCTACACCGGTGTATCCGGGAGATCCGGCTCCTTCGAAAACAGCGTTTATGGAAATTGAGAAAGGGGCAGACTGCAATTTGACGATACTGTCCTTTGGCAGCCATAATGGCACACATCTGGATGCACCGAAGCATTTCTGCAAAGACAAGCACGGAGTGGATCAGATTCCGCTGGAAAAATGTATGGGAGACTGCAAAGTAGTCCGGATGGAAGGAACGATAGGAGCCGGGGAAATGAAAGACGTATTGGCAGATCATACCAGGAAACTTCTGATCAAAGGAGACATTCTTCTGACACCGGAAAGTGTGCAAGTGTGTGCAGAAGCAAATCTGGATCTGATCGGAGTAGAAGGACAGACCGTAGGCGGTCCGGGAACGCAGAAAGAAGTTCATCAGATTCTTCTGGGTGCAGAAGTGGTAATTGTAGAAGGACTGGTTTTATCAGAGGTAGAGGAAGGAACTTATTTTCTGGCAGCGCAGCCAATAAAAATGGCAGATTTGGACGGTTCCCCTGTACGGCCGGTATTAATTGAAAAATAGCCCCGGTTCTTCCGGGGCCGCATGCTGTAAGCAGAAATTCAGTTTTTCCTGTTTCGACTTGGAAGCTGGGCAAGAATGATAGCACCAAACATTAAGATACAGCCAAGGATTTCACGCACAGACAGGGTCTGATGAAGGATGACCCATCCTGCCAGTACCGAGATCACCGACTCCAGACTGAGAATCAGAGAAGCAACCGTAGGATTCATATTCTTCTGACCGATGATCTGCAAGGTGTATGCCACACCACAGGAAAGGATACCTGCATAAAGAATCGGGGCCCATGCCCGGCAGATGTCTGACATACGCGGTGTTTCCAGAAGAAACATAGGAATCGCATTGAAAGCAGAGCAGACGAAAAACTGTATGCAAGAAAGCTTGACTCCAGTCACGCGAACAGAGAAATGGTCGATGACCAGGATATGAAAAGAAAAACAGAATGCACACAGAAGAACCAGAAAATCGCCCTTATTCAGAGAGAAGCTGTCTGTCATACATAAGAGATATAAACCGACCAGTGCGATCAGAACACTGATCCAGACTTTTACACCTGCTTTTTTCTTCAGAAAAATGCCGAGAATCGGAACAATGATGATGTATAAAGCAGTCACAAAACCTGCTTTTCCGACGGTGGTGTACATAATACCAATCTGCTGCAAAGCAGTAGATACCGCAAGAAGAATTCCGCACAGGATACCGCCAAGAATCACGTCCTTTGGTTGATCCGGCATAGATTCTCTGCCTTCTGCTTTCTTATGCGCAAGGAAGAGAACACAGGGAATAAGAACCAGACTGCCAAGAAGACTGCGGACACAGTTAAAAGTAAAAGGACCTACGTAATCCATACCGACACTTTGGGCAACGAAGGCCACACCCCAGATAAGAGCTGCCAGAAAAAGCAGCAGAGAATTTTTCGTGGATTTTGCTGTCATAACTTGAGTACTCCTTTCGTATGTAAGATTTTGTATGATTCTGGCACATTATAACACTGGAAAATTAAGACAGCAAGGAAAACAACAGAAAAAAGAAAAGGACCCTATCTGTACGGATTAAAAATATTGGAAGTATTGAGAGCCGGTAAAAAATTTTCTTGAAATCACCTCTGTTAACAGGTATACTTATAAGAGAAAATCCCGGAATGTTTGCGTCTGATCGGAAACGTTACCAACAATGAATAAAAAGAGGAACAGAACATGAAGAGAATTTTATTGAAATTGAGTGGAGAAGCCCTTGCAGGTCCGAATAAGACCGGATTTGATGAGGCAACTGTCATGGAAGTGGCACGTCAGGTAAAAGTACTGGTGGATGAAGGAATTCAGGTCGGAATCGTCATCGGAGGAGGTAATTTCTGGAGAGGCCGTACCAGTGAAAATATAGACCGTACAAAGGCAGATCAGATTGGTATGCTGGCAACGGTCATGAACTGCATTTATGTTTCTGAAATTTTCCGTGCAGCAGGTATGAAGACAAACGTGCTGACTCCTTTTGCATGCGGTTCTTTTACAAAACTGTTTTCAAAGGATCGTGCAAATCAGTATTTTGAAAAAAATATGGTCGTATTTATGGCAGGAGGAACCGGTCATCCCTATTTTTCCACAGATACTGCAACGGTACTTCGTGCAATTGAAATTGAAGCAGATACCATCTTCCTTGCAAAAGCAATTGACGGAGTATATGACAGCGATCCGAAGCTGAATCCAGATGCAAAGAAATATGATGAAATCAGCATTCAGGAAGTCATTGACAAAAAACTGGCCGTTATGGACATGACAGCATCGATTCTGTGCATGGAAAACAAGATGCCGATGCTTGTGTTCGGACTGAATGAAAAAGACAGTATCGTAAATACTGCCCACGGTAAATTTACAGGAACAAAAGTATTAGTATAAATAGAAACCAGGAGGAATTTGAAATGGCAACAGATGAAAGAATTGAGAAATATGAAAGTAAAATGAATAAGACTTTAGAGAGTCTGGAAAAAGAATTCGTTACCATTCGTGCAGGACGTGCAAATCCGCATATTCTTGACAAACTCACAGTAGACTATTACGGAACACCAACACCTCTTCAGCAGGTGGCAAATATCACCGTTCCGGAAGCAAGAATGATTCAGATCCAGCCATGGGAATCTTCTCTGATCAAAGCAATTTCAAAAGCGATTCTTGCTTCTGATCTGGGACTGAATCCAAATACCGATGGAAAACTGATCCGTCTGATTCTGCCGGAACTGACAGAAGAGCGAAGAAAAGAACTGGTAAAAGACGTGAAAAAGAAAGGGGAAGCAGCAAAAGTTGCTGTCCGCAATATCCGTCGTGATGCGAACGATGCGTTCAAGAAGCTGGCAAAACAGGATGTGTCTGAGGATGAGATCAAAGAACTGGAAGATACCGTTCAGAAACTGACAGACAAATTCGGTAAGAAGATTGACAAAGCAGTGGAAGAAAAATCAAAAGAGATTTTAACAGTATAACAATATCGTATAATTACGGAGGGGCACAGATACAGCAAGGGTATTGTGCCTCTTTTATGCGCAGGAGGAAGAACATGACAGTACCAAATCATGTGGCCATTATTCTTGACGGAAATGGCAGATGGGCAAAAAGGAAAGGAATGCCAAGATCTTACGGACATGTGAAAGGCTGTGAAAATCTGGAAAAGGTCTGCTCTGTGGCAAAAGAGCTGGGCGTGAAATATCTCACAGTCTATGCCTTTTCTACAGAAAACTGGAAACGGTCCAAAGAAGAAGTGGACAGTCTGATGAAACTGTTCCGAAATTATATGAAAAAATGCCTGAAAATTGCAAAAGAGAATCGGATGCGTGTGAAGATCATTGGAGACCCCAGTGCTTTTGATTTGGATCTGCAGGAAAAGATCAAAGAGCTGGAAGTCTATTCCGCACAGTTTGATGAGCTGCATTTTCAGATCGCATTGAATTATGGAAGCAGAGATGAGATCACAAGAGCAGTCAGACAGATGGGAGAAGATATACAGAAAGGAGTTCTGGATCCGAAACAGATTCAGGAAGACACCATTTCTTCTTATCTGGATACCAGAGAACTTCCGGATCCGGATCTTTTGATCCGTACCAGCGGAGAGGAACGGCTTTCGAATTTCCTTATGTGGCAGCTGGCTTACACAGAATTTTACTTTACGGATGTGCCATGGCCGGAGTTTGATAAGGCAGAGTTTGAAAAGGCAATTGCAAAATACAATCAGAGGGACCGTCGGTATGGCGGCGTTAAGGAGGAATAGTTTATGTTTAAGACCCGATTGTTAAGCGGGATTATTCTGGTGATCATCGCACTGGCTACGATCATACCGGGAGGAATCGTTCTTTATGCGACACTTCTGGCAATTTCGCTGATCGGTATGCAGGAACTGTATAAGGCGATGAAAGTCAGAGAAAAAGGCTTCTGTACACTGGAGCTGGCAGGATATGCGGGAGCGATCTGCTATTATCTGTCACTACTCGTGGGAGGCGAGCTTCCACAGATGGCACTGATGCTGGCATTGGTGCTGATCATGGGTGTGTATGTATTTACGTATCCGAAATTTCATGCAGACCAGATCATGGCTGCCATGTTTGGTATCGTGTATGTAGCAGTGATGTTATCCTATATTTATAAAACGAGATGTCTGCCAGACGGCGGATGGCTGGTGGGCTTGATTTTTCTCAGTTCCTGGGGGAGCGATACCTGTGCCTACTGTGTCGGCATGCTGATCGGCAAGCATAAAATGGCACCGGTATTGAGCCCGAAAAAATCCGTGGAAGGCGGTGTGGGAGGCGTTGTAGGTGCAGCACTTCTGGGGGCTTTGTATGCAGTTGTGATCGCAGGCTGGAATGGATCCGATACCCATACACCACTGATGTATGCAGTCATTTGTGCAGTGGGTGCTTTGATTTCCATGGTCGGAGATCTGGCGGCTTCTGCAATTAAGCGAAATAAAGAAATCAAAGATTATGGCACATTGATTCCGGGACATGGAGGAATCCTTGACCGTTTTGACAGTGTGATTTTTACAGCACCATTTATTTATTTTCTGTCTACAGTACTTTTGTGAGAGGAGTAAGACATGAAGAGAATTGCGATATTAGGGTCGACCGGTTCGATTGGAACCCAGACGCTGGATGTGATCAGTAAGAAAGAGGATCTGGAGGTGACAGGGCTGGCAGCAGGCAGCAATATTACCATGCTGGAGCAGCAGATCCGTCAGTTTCATCCGAAACTGGCAGCAGTAGGAGATGAAAAAAAAGCACAGGAGTTAAGGGAAAGGGTTGCAGATACTGACTGTAAGATACTGGGAGGAATGGAAGGACTCATGGAAATGGCAGCCATGGAAGCGTCTGATATTCTGGTAACTGCCATTGTGGGAATGATCGGTATCCGTCCTACCATAGCAGGTATTCAGGCAGGAAAAGACATTGCCCTTGCAAATAAGGAAACGCTGGTGACTGCGGGGCATATCATCATGCCTATGGCAAAGAAATACGGAGTTCGGATCCTTCCGGTAGACAGTGAACACAGTGCCATCTTTCAGGCATTGAACGGAGAATCTTCCCGGGCAGTGCACAAATTGCTGATTACTGCATCCGGCGGACCTTTCCGGGGCAGAAAACGGGAAGAACTGGAGAATATTCAGGTAGAAGATGCGCTGAAACATCCAAACTGGTCTATGGGGCAGAAAATTACGATTGATTCTGCAACTCTTGTGAATAAAGGGCTGGAAGTGATGGAAGCAAAATGGCTCTTTGACATGGATCTGGATCATATCCAGGTGGTAGTACAGCCGCAGAGTGTGATTCATTCTATGATCGAATTTGTGGATGGAGGAATCATAGCGCAGTTGGGAACACCGGATATGCGTCTTCCGATCCAGTATGCTTTGTATGGCGGAGAACGGCGCTTCCTGGATGGCGAGCGTCTGGATTTTGCTGCCCTTGGTTCGATTACATTTGAGAATCCGGATATGGAAACTTTCCGGGGACTTCCGCTTGCCATGCAGGCATCCAGAATCGGCGGTTCTATGCCTACGGTATTTAATGCTGCCAATGAAAAAGCGGTAGAATTGTTCCTGAAGAGAAAAATCCGTTTTCTGGATATTTATACGATCATTGAAGAAACTATGAATGCACATTCGGTTATAAAAAACCCCGGAGTAGAAGAAATCATTACTCTGGAACAGGAAACTTACAGAAAGATTGAAAGCAGGTGGTAAATTGACAGGTTTGAGTAAGATTCTGAATCTCCTGATCGCGGTGATCATTTTTTCTGTGATTGTAATTTTCCATGAGCTTGGTCATTTTCTTCTTGCAAAAAAGAATGGAATCGAAGTAACGGAATTTTCTCTTGGAATGGGACCAAGAATCCTGTCCGCAGTGAAAGGGGAAACGCGTTATTCCCTGAAGCTGTTTCCAATCGGAGGTTCCTGTATGATGGCCGGTGAAGACGGAGAAGAGACGGGACCAGGTTCCTTTAACAATGCTTCTGTTTGGGGAAGAATCACCGTGGTCGCTGCAGGACCGGTATTTAATTTTATTCTTGCATTTTTACTTGCACTGATTATTACCAGTGTAATCGGTTATGACCCGGCTACGGTTCTTCAGGTGGAAGAAGGATCCCCTGCAGCAGAAGCAGGGCTGCAGGAAGGTGACCGGATCATACAATATCAGGGAAAACATATTTCGATCGGAAGAGATGTCAGTCTCTATGAATCTCTTCATGGTATGCAGGATAACGAAATCCATATGAAAGTCAACCGGAACGGAGAAATTCTGGATCTGAATTTTACAGCAGCAAGCGAAGAACAATATATGCTTGGTTTCAGTTATCTTCCGGAAGGAGAAGCGGAAATCACAGAGATTTATGTGGATGGAGCCTTGATGAAAGCAGGCGTTCAGGCAGGCGATGTGATTACAGCGGTCAATGGAACGGCTGTGGAGAATGCAAAAGAACTTCAGGAATATTTTGATCAGAATCCGATGACAAGTGAAGCAGTTACCTTGACCGTAGACAGAGATGGAAGAGTGAAGGAATTTACAGCGACACCGACGGTGCGCAGACTGGTAAGCAGAGGCTTCGTCTATAATCTCTACAGAGAAAAAACAAATTTTGCCGGTGTGATTCAGTACAGTGCCGTGGAAGTACGCTATTGGATTTCCAGTACCATTGAAAGCCTCGCTTTACTCATCAAAGGCACTTTTACAGTGAATGATCTGTCCGGTCCTGTGGGAATCGTAGATGCGATCGGAAGTTCTGTGGAAGAGGCAAAATCGGAGGGGACGGTCATTATGTGGATGCAGATGCTCTACTGGGCAATCCTGCTCTCTGCAAACCTGGGAGTGATGAATCTGCTTCCGCTGCCTGCACTGGATGGAGGCCGGCTGGTCTTTCTCTTTGCAGAAGCTCTGACAAGAAAAAAAGTCAATCCGAATGTGGAAGGAATGATACACTTTGCAGGTTTTGTACTCCTGATGATACTCATGGTATTTGTATTATTTAATGATATCAAACGTCTTTAAATGACACAATTAAAAGGATAGCGCATAAAATAGACCAACGAGTTTTTTGAGGTCTTTTTATGCGCTATTCTTCTTTGCGGGCCATGCAGAATGACAGACCGGAGCAGGGACAACTGCGGGTTTTTGTCCTTTCCTCTTCCAGGAATATTCCGGTGGAGAATGCTCAGATCGATATTTCTTATAAAGGAGATCCGGATGCTGTGATCGAGCGGCTTCAGACAGATGCAAACGGACGGACACCGGAAATCGAGCTTCCGGCACCGCCCCTTGCATACAGCCTGGATCCTTCTGAGTATCAGCCTTATTCGGAATATAATTTTCATATACAGGCAGAAGGATTTGAACCGCTTGATATTTCCGGAGCAGAGATCTTATCCGGTATTACCGCTTTACAGACAGCATATTTAAAGGAAAGAGAAACAGGACCATTTGAAGTAATTACCATTCCGGATCATACCCTGTATGGAAATTACCCTCCAAAAATACCGGAAGATGAAATCAAACCGGTAAACGAAACCGGTGAAATCGTATTGAGCCGTGTTGTGATTCCGGAATTTATTGTAGTTCATGATGGAGTGCCTTCCGATCCTACAGCATCGGATTATTATGTGCGTTACAGAGAGTATATCAAGAACGTGGCATCCAGCGAAATCTATGCCACATGGCCAAGGGAAACGATCAAAGCCAATGTGCTGGCGATCATGTCCTTTACTTTGAACCGTGTTTATACGGAATGGTACCGAAACAAAGGATTTGATTTTACGATTACTTCTTCTACCGCCTTTGACCATAAATGGATGCCGGGAAGAAATATCTTTGATACCATTTCCGAAGTTGTGGATGAGATTTTCTCCAGTTATCTGTCAAGACCTGGTGTGCGCCAGCCGATACTTACCCAGTATTGTGACGGCGAACGGGTACAATGTCCGGACTGGATGACACAGTGGGGGAGTAAGTATCTGGGAGATCAGGGATATTCGGCAATTGAGATTATCCGGAGTTTCTATGGAAGCAATATGTATATCAATACAGCAGAAGAAATCGCAGGAATTCCATTGTCCTGGCCGGGATATGATCTGGATATCGGCGCATCAGGAAATAAAGTTTCCCAGATACAGGAACAGCTCAATGCCATCCGGGAGGGCTATCCGGCACTTCCTTCTGTACGTGTGGACGGTATCTATGGAGAAAATACACAGCAGGCAGTCCGGGCATTTCAGCGCGTCTTCGGGCTTCCGGTAACAGGAATCATTGATTATCCCACCTGGTATAAAATTCAGGATATTTATGTTGGAGTAACCAGAATTGCGGAACTGGTATAAAGGATTGCTCATCTCATTATTCACAAATATAGTATAGATAAGCCTCTGGATTTATTGCATAATTAAAATAGGAAGAATCCGTTCTGGAATCGGATACCGAAAAAGAAAGGGGATTACCGTCATGAGTAAAGAATATGATGCACGACTGCAGCGTTTAGGGATTAAAATTTCGGATTGCCGAAAATCAAAAGGCATGACACAGGCACAACTGGCAGAGGCAGTAGGAATCAGCCGCACGCATATGAGTAATATTGAGGCACCTCAGATGCCAACACAGGTTTCTGTAGAAACACTTCTGACCATTGCAGATGAATTGGAAACCAGTATTGATGAATTGTTTCGTTAGATTTGTGTTGAAAAAAGAGACAAAACGAGATACAATAAAAGAAAACAGAAACGTGCTCTGAGAACAGAGAAAAGAGCTGTCAGGTTGAAAGAAAGTATCTTTTGACAGGGCAGCTTTATTGTATTGAAACAGGGAGGTTTTTATGGCGAAGTATATGATGGCCCTTGACGCGGGGACTACCAGTAACCGTTGTATCCTTTTTAATGAAAAAGGTGAGATGGTAAGTGTCGCACAGAAAGAGTTTACCCAGTATTTTCCGAAACCAGGCTGGGTAGAGCATGATGCAAACGAAATCTGGTCTTCGCAGCTTGGGGTGGCTGTGGAAGCAATGCAGAAGATTGGAGCGGAGGCTTCGGATATTGCAGGAATCGGAATCACCAATCAAAGAGAAACTGCCATTGTATGGGATAAAAAAACAGGAGAACCCATTTACCATGCGATTGTGTGGCAATGCAGACGTACCTCAGAATATTGTGATTCTTTGAAAGAGAAAGGTCTGACCGAGAGTTTTCGTAAGAAAACAGGTCTGATCATTGATGCATATTTCTCAGGAACAAAAGTAAAATGGATTCTGGACCATGTGGAAGGGGCCAGAGAGAGAGCAAAAAGAGGAGAGCTTTTGTTCGGGACAGTGGAAACATGGCTGATCTGGAAAATGACAAAGGGTGCAGTGCATGTGACAGATTATTCCAATGCATCCAGAACACTTCTGTATAATATTAATGAACTGAAATGGGACGAAGATATCCTGGAGGAACTGGACATTCCAATTTGCATGCTTCCGGAAGTGAAACCGTCAAGCTGTATCTATGGAATGACAGATCCAAGCCTTCTGGGCGGGGAAATTCCGATTGCAGGAGCAGCCGGAGATCAGCAGTCTGCGCTGTTTGGACAGACCTGTTTTAAAGAAGGGGATGCAAAAAATACATACGGTACCGGTTGTTTCCTTCTTATGAATACAGGAGAAACCCCCGTATTTTCCAATCATGGCCTTGTTACGACCATTGCATGGGGACTGGACGGCAAAGTGAATTATGCGCTGGAGGGTTCGGTGTTTGTAGCAGGAGCAGCGATTCAGTGGCTTCGTGATGAACTGCGTATCATTGACAGCGCAGAAGATTCGGAATACATGGCAAAGAAAGTAAAAGATACGCATGGATGTTATGTCGTACCGGCGTTTACCGGGCTTGGAGCTCCTTACTGGGATCAGTATGCCAGAGGAACCATTGTGGGACTGACCAGAGGTGTAAACAAATATCATATTATCCGGGCAACGCTGGAATCTCTGGCTTATCAGGTACATGATGTGGTAGAAGCTATGGAAGCAGATTCCGGCATCCGGCTTTCTTCTCTGAAAGTAGATGGCGGTGCCAGTGCAAATGATTTCCTGATGCAGACCCAGTCAGATATGGTTCAGGTCCCGGTAAAACGTCCAAAATGCGTAGAGACAACAGCCATGGGAGCTGCTTATCTGGCAGGACTTGCAGTCGGATACTGGAAAGATAAAGAAGAAATTGTGAAGAACTGGGAAATCAACAGAACCTTTGCACCTGCCATCACACCAGAAGAGAGAGATGAGAAGATGAAAGGCTGGAAAAAAGCAGTTCGCTGTTCTTACGGATGGGCAAAAGAGGACGAATAGAGATGGACACACAGACAGTAGAATTTGGTGAAAACCATGCGCACATTTTTATGAACGCAGTCAACTATAAAGAAGCAGTGCAAAAACATAGAAACGGTGTGGATGAACGTGTAATCCACAGCCATTTCAAACAATATCAGGAAAAAGGCATTTCCTTCATCCGGGATGGAGGAGATGCCCTGGGCGTATCCGAACGGGCCAGGCAGCTGGCCCCGGAATACGGGATTGATTACCGGACGCCTGTATTTGCCATTCATAAAAACGGACATTATGGCGGCATTGTAGGAAAAGGCTTTGCTACCATGAAAGAATATGCGGATCTGGTAAAAGAAGCAGGCAGAAGAAAGGCAGATTTTATCAAGATCATGACGACCGGCATTATGAACTTTGACACAGATGGAAGCATTACAGGAGAAGCACTGAAATTTCAGGAAGTAAAAGAAATGGTGCACATTGCCCACGAAGAAGGCTTTGCGGTTATGAGCCATACAAATGGAGCACAGGCAGTGGAAGAACTGATCGAAGCCGGGGCAGACAGCGTGGAACACGGAAACTATATCCGGGAAGAAACCCTGAAAATGATGGCCGATGCTTCTATTGTATGGGTACCTACGGTTACGGTTGTACCAAATATGTTCGGAAGCGGACGATTCTCGGAAGAGTTGCTTCATAGCATCTATGAAACAGGAAAACGAAATATCCGGCGTGGATTTGAACTCGGAGTAACCATGGCCCTTGGAAGCGATGCAGGTGCCTATCTTGTTCCCCATGGCCAGGGACTGCTGGACGAATGGGACAGATTCCAGGAAAGCGTCACCGAAAAAACCTCCAGCATCGAAGCGAAAAGAAGTCTGACAGAAGAACTGAAAAAACGTGTATTGTATGGTGAAGACAGAATTAAAAAAAATTTTAAAAAAATTTAAAAAAAGGTATTGACGAAACCGAAAAGGGATGATATACTTTGTCTTGTCGTTAAGCAAGAGAAAAAACGACAAAGAAAAAAGCGGAAGTGCTGGAATTGGCAGACAGGCTAGACTAAGGATCTAGTGGTCGAAAGGTCGTGTGGGTTCAAGTCCCATCTTCCGCATAAAGGAAACGGAAAAGCTGTTAGAGATAAAAGCTTTTCCGTTTTTTCGTTTCCAGACAATCGTTTTCTATGACAGGGATGGATAAAGGAGAAAATATGATTACAATCGGATGTCACCTGTCTTCTTCAAAGGGTTATGCAGCCATGGGCAAAGAAGCAGTGAAAATCAATGCAAATACGTTTCAGTTTTTTACAAGGAATCCACGGGGTGGAAAAGCCAAGGAGATCGATCCGGAGGATGTGTCCCGTTTTCTTGCTTTTGCCGGGGAACAGAAATTTCCCTGTATTCTTGCACATGCACCTTATACGCTCAATGCCTGTTCAGCAGATGAGAAGGTGCGGGAATTTGCCTGGATGGTCATGAAAGATGATCTTGCGCGTATGGAATATACACCGGGAAATTATTATAATTTTCATCCGGGCAGTCATGTGGGACAAGGTGCCCAAAAGGGGATCGCTTTGATTGCTGAAATGTTGAACGGAATTCTGACCGAAGAGCAGAGTACTACGGTGCTTTTGGAGACAATGGCAGGCAAGGGCAGTGAAGTGGGCCGTTCTTTTGAAGAATTGCGGGAGATTCTGGATCGAGTGGAGAAAAAGGAAAAGATGGGCGTCTGTCTGGATACTTGTCATGTGTATGATGCAGGGTACGATCTTGTGAACCATCTGGATCCGGTTCTTGAAGAATTTGACCGGATCATCGGACTTTCCAGATTAAAGGCCATTCATCTGAATGACAGTCTGTATGGGTGGAACAGTCATAAGGACCGGCATGCCCGAATCGGAGAAGGAACGATAGGCTTGGAGGCCATGATTCGTATCATCAACCATCCTGCTTTGAAAAATCTTCCTTTTTATCTGGAAACGCCCAATGATCTGAAGGGATATGGGGAAGAAATTTCACTTTTACAGAAATTTTTTGTGGAATGAAAAGGAAATTGGTGCTGTGTCCGTAATAATAGTTCAGAAGGATGTTCCCTGCTTTCGACGAAAAAATGCCGAAAGGGAACAGAAAGGGGGCGTGCATCATGAATATTCGGGAAGAAATGGAAAATCGTGAATTGGCTATTTTAAGTCCTTATGCTTCTCACAGTGCACAGAGCAAAGGGAGAGACCGGTATGAAGAAGAGTGTGACATCCGGACGGTTTATCAGAGGGATCGGGACAGAATTCTTCACAGTAAGTCTTTTCGACGGATGAAAGACAAAACACAAGTCTTTCTGTCACCGCAGGGAGATCATTATCGAAATCGTCTGACGCACACACTGGAAGTATCACAGACTGCCAGAACCATTGCGAAGGCATTGCGGCTGAATGAAGATCTGGTGGAAGCCATTGCGCTTGGACATGATCTGGGGCATACACCGTTTGGTCATGCAGGAGAACGGGCACTGGACCGGGTGTGCCCCCTGGGGTTTGCTCATTACAAACAGAGTTTACGGGTGGTGGAACGACTGGAAAAGAATGGGGCAGGTCTGAATCTGACCTTGGAAGTCCGGGACGGCATCCGCAACCACCGCACAAGCGGCACTCCGCACACACTGGAGGGGCAGATCGTAAGGCTCTGCGACAAAATATCCTATATTCACCATGATATGGATGATGCACAGCGGGCCGGTATCATTACGGAAGACAACATTCCCATTACATTGCGTATGCTGCTTGGATACACGACAAGAGAACGTCTGAATACCTTTGTCCATGATATTGTGGAAAACAGCAGAGGACAGTCAGAGATCCGTATGTCTCCTGCAATCCAGGAAGGTCTGATGGATCTGCGCAGTATTATGTTTCAGGATGTGTATTTGTATCCGGCTGCAAAAGAAGAGGAAGAAAAAGCAGAACAACTGGTGGAATCACTTTACGGATATTATATTCAGCATCCGGAAAAGATGTCGGAAGAATACAAAAGACTCCTGAAAAGCGGAGAAGAAAAAAAACGGGTTGTCTGTGACTATATTTCAGGAATGACAGATCAATATGCAATGGAAAAATTCAGGGAGATATTTATCCCGAAAGGATGGAGCGTTTATTAATGTATTACTCGGATGACTTGATTGAAGAAATCCGTATGAAAAATGATATTGTAGATGTTATATCCGGTTATGTAAGGCTGCAGAAAAAAGGAAGCTCCTATTTCGGACTCTGCCCTTTTCATAACGAAAAATCCCCTTCCTTTTCCGTAAGCCCCGGAAAACAGATGTATTATTGTTTCGGGTGCGGAGCAGGGGGAAATGTATTTACATTTATCATGGAATATGAGAATTTCACTTTTATGGAGGCAGTGAAATACCTGGCAGACAGAGCCGGAATCAAGCTGCCGGAACAGGAATATTCCAGGGAAGCCAGAGCAGCAGCAGACTTAAAGACGGTGCTGCTTGAGGTCAATAAAAAAGCAGCCTCTTTTTATTACTATCAGCTTCGGCAGGAATCCGGAAAACAGGCGTATGATTATCTGAAGAATCGCGCCCTTTCCGATGAGACCATGAAGGCCTTTGGCCTTGGATATTCCAGCAAATATTCGGACAGTCTGTATCGGTATCTGAAAGAAAAAGGATACTCGGATCAGATTTTAAAAGAAGCAGGCCTGTTCACGTTTGACGAGCGACAGGGTATGCGGGACAAATTCTGGAATCGTGTCATGTTTCCGATCATGGATGTGAATAACCGGGTGATCGGGTTCGGCGGTCGTGTGATGGGAGATGCGAAACCCAAATATCTGAATTCACCGGAGACAAAGATTTTTGATAAAAGCCGGAATCTGTATGGTTTGAATATTGCAAGAAAAACAAGAAAAAATTATCTGATTATCTGCGAAGGCTATATGGATGTCATATCCATGCACCAGGCCGGCTTCACCAATGCGGTTGCGTCTCTTGGAACTGCCCTTACATCCGGACATGCAAGCCTTATGCGCCGATATACAAAAGAAGTCCTTCTGACCTATGACAGTGATGAAGCAGGGCAAAAAGCAGCACTGCGGGGCATTCCGATTCTGCGGGAGGCAGGCATCAGTCCACGGATTGTGAACCTTTCTCCTTATAAGGACCCGGATGAATTTATCAAGGCAGAAGGAAAAGAGGCATTTGAAGAAAGACTGGAAAATGCCATGAACTATTTTCTTTTTGAAGTTCAGGTGATGGAAAAGGAATACGACTTATCCGATCCGGAGGGAAAAACCCGGTTTTACCGGGCAATTGCCGCCAAACTTCTGGAATTCCCGGAAGAACTGGAACGGAATAATTATATAGAGAGTATATCCGAAAAATATCGGATCCGACAGGAAGATCTGCGGCGTATGGTGAATCATATGGCTCTTTCCGGCAGCCGCCCTGCCATACAGACAAGAAACGGATCCGGAGAAAAAAAGAAACAGCAGAAAAAAACAGAAGGAAAAGAAGCGGCACAAAAGCTTATGCTTACCTGGCTGACTTCCTATCCGAACATGTTTGATACCATAAAAGGATATATCGGACCGGAAGATTTTACAACGCCCCTGTATCATCAGGTGGCGTCCATGCTGTTTGAACAACAGGAAAAGGGAGAAGTAAATCCGGCAAAACTTCTGAACCGGTTTACGGACAGTGAAGAACAAAAGGAAGTGACATCCTTATTTCACGCCACCCTGCATCTGGAAAGCGATGAAGACCGAAAAAAAGCCATTCGTGAAACGGTATGCAGACTGAAACGGGACAGCATAGCAAATCAGAAGTCAAATCTTGCACCTACCGATCTGGCAGGATTGCAGAAACTTGTGGAAACCAAAAAACATTTGGAAGAAATAGAAAGCGGAAGAGTTACGCTGCATATTTCTTTCGATTGAGGTAAAGATATAAATAAGTTATGAGAGGATGGAACAAAGATGGAAACCAATATGAATATGGCAAAGTTCAGTGAAAAACTGCAGGAGCTGGTGGAAATGGGCAAAAAGAAAAAGAATGTCCTGGAATACAAAGAGGTAAATGATGCATTTAAAGAGATTCCCCTGGATCCGGATGCAATGGATAAGGTCTTTGATTATCTGGAATCCTGCGGAATTGATGTGCTTCGAATCACAGAAGGAGATGCCGATGAATTCCTCCTCAATGATGACGATGATATGCGTCTTTCGGAAGAGGATGAAGTGGATATGGAAAATATTGACCTTTCCGTTCCGGAAGGCGTCAGCATCGAAGATCCGGTCCGTATGTATCTGAAAGAGATCGGAAAAGTTCCGCTCCTCTCAGCAGAAGAGGAAATCAATCTGGCAAAACGTATGGAAGAAGGAGATGAAGCTGCCAAAAAACGTCTGGCAGAAGCAAACCTCCGTCTGGTAGTCAGCATTGCGAAACGCTATGTAGGAAGAGGAATGCTCTTTCTGGATCTGATTCAGGAAGGAAACCTGGGTCTGATTAAAGCAGTGGAAAAATTCGATTACAGAAAAGGATATAAATTCTCCACTTATGCAACCTGGTGGATCCGTCAGGCAATCACCAGAGCCATTGCAGACCAGGCACGTACCATTCGAATTCCGGTGCATATGGTAGAAACCATTAACAAACTGATCCGTGTTTCCCGTCAGCTTCTTCAGGAACTGGGAAGAGAACCGCAGCCGGAAGAAATTGCAGAAAAAATGGATATGTCCGTAGACCGCGTACGTGAAATTCTGAAAATCTCACAGGAACCCGTTTCTCTTGAAACCCCGATCGGTGAAGAAGAAGACAGTCATCTGGGAGATTTCATTCAGGACGACAATGTACCGGTACCGGCAGATGCAGCCGCATTTACGCTTCTGAAAGAACAGCTGGTGGAAGTACTCAGCACCCTTACAGACAGAGAACAGAAAGTACTTCGCCTGCGTTTCGGTCTGGACGACGGAAGAGCAAGAACACTGGAAGAAGTAGGAAAAGAATTCAATGTAACAAGAGAACGTATCCGTCAGATCGAGGCAAAGGCCCTGAGAAAACTGCGTCATCCAAGCCGCAGCCGCAAATTGAAAGATTATCTTGACTAGGATGGGTCAAAATGAAAGATAAGAAAAAAATACAACTGTCAAAACGACTGGAAACCGTAGCTTCTTTTGTAGAAAAAGGAAGCAGGATCGCAGATGTCGGTTGTGATCATGGATATATCCCCATCTATCTGATGGGAAAAGGAATCATACCCGGAGCCATTGCCATGGATGTGAATCAGGGTCCCCTTATGAGAGCCCGCGCACACATTCAGGAATATGGACTGGGAGACTACATAACCACCCGTCTGTCGGATGGCGTAAAAGCATTAAATCCCGGTGAAGCAGACGGTGTGGTCATTGCGGGAATGGGCGGTCCCCTTATGGAAAAAATCATCACAGAAGGAAAGGTGGTTCTGGAGACGGTATCCTACCTGATTCTTCAGCCACAATCAGAAATTGCCCATTTTCGCAGATTCCTTCACAGTGCCGGATATGGAATCGTCCAGGAAGAGATGGTACTGGAAGACGGAAAATACTATCCAATGATGAAAGTCATGCAGAAAGAACAACACTATGAGCGGGAAATCGAGTATCTCTATGGAGCCGAACTGCTCAAAACAAAACATCCGGTTCTTCTTCAGTTTCTGCTGAAAGAAAAGGAAGCAAAGGGACGCGTTCGCAGTCACCTCAAAGAGGCAGGAACCCCGGGGTCTGCCAGTCGTCTGCAGGAACTGGAGCAGGAATACAGCCGGATCGAAGAGGCCTTGAAAGCATATGAAATGTAAAGAAATTATAGAAAAACTGGAAAGAAAATACAGTCCCGCTTTTGCAGAAGGATGGGATAATGTAGGACTTCTGGCAGGAAGCAAAGAAAAAGAGGTAAAGAAGGTGTTTCTTGCCCTTGATGTGACCGATGAGACGCTGGAGGCTGCCCTGTCCTGGGGAGCAGATCTGATGATCACGCATCATCCGCTGATCTTTTCCGGTATGAAACGGGTGGTAGAAGAGGATTTTATCGGCAGAAGAATCATAAAACTCCTTGTCGGTGACATAAGTTATTATGCCATGCATACGAATTTTGACATTCTGGGAATGGCAGAGCTTTCTGCAGATCTGCTGCAGCTTGCAGACAGAGAAGTTCTGGAAGTGACTTATGAAGAAAAGGAAAGAAAAGAAGGCATCGGAAGAGTAGGAAATCTTCCGAAGACCATGACTCTGGAAGACTGTGCCCGTTTTGTAAAACAGCAATTTGTCCTTCCCCATGTGACAATCTATGGAGATCCGGATCGGGAAATCCGAAGAGCCGCTGTATGTACCGGCTCCGGAAAGAGTCTGATGAAAGAAGTGCTCAAAAAAGAGGCACAGGTCTATATCACAGGCGATGTGGATTATCACACAGCTATGGATGCTGTGGCACAGGGGGTCTGCATCATTGATGCCGGACATTATGGAACAGAGTATATCTTCATGGAATACATGGAGAAAGAACTGGCACAGATCCTGCCTGAGCTTACCGTAAAGAAGATGGAAATACTCCATCCCTGCACCGTACTGTAAAGAAGTAAGGCGCCACAGGAGGCAGATTATGGAAGAAAAAATGGTATCCGTGAAAATTCTGGGAAAAGTGAAACAATATCCAAAAGGAACCACGTTTGCAGAGATTGCAAAAGAATACGAAGGAGCCACCCGCTATCCCATTGTCCTGGTTCTGGAAAAAGGAAAACTGCGGGAATTGCATAAAAAACCAAAAGAAAACAGCACCATTGAATTTATTACAACTGCTGACGGAATCGGACACAAAAGCTATAAAAGAAGTGTGTGTCTGCTTCTGCTGAAAGCTGTGTATCATGTGGCAGGACCGGAACGAATCCGAAAAGTCGTGATTCATTTTTCCGTCAGTTCGGGATATTATTTTACCGTTGACGGAGATGTGACGGTAGATCAGGAATTTCTTGATCAGGTAAAAAAATATATGCAGGAAATGGTAGAACGCAAGATTCCAATCAAGAAAAGAACGCTCAGCACATCCGATGCGATTGAACTGTTTCACAAATACGGTATGTATGACAAAGAAAAACTGTTCCATTATCGGATTGTTTCCAAAGTAAATCTGTACAGTCTGGAAGAATTTGAAGATTATTTCTATGGGTTCATGGTCAATCATACAGGATATCTGAAATACTTTGAACTGTATCCTTATAATGAGGGATTTGTACTTCAGCTTCCGGAACAGAGTAATCCGGAAACAGTTCCGCCGTTTCAGCCGGAACCGAAGATCTTTCAGGTACAGAAAGAAGCAAATCAGTGGGCAGCTATGATGCATACCGAGACAGTCGGAGATTTGAACAGCCAGATTACGCATCAGGGCAGCAACCAGCTGATTCTGATTGCAGAAGCCCTGCAGGAAAGTAAAATCGCAAAGATTGCAGAACAGATTGCACAAGCAGGGAATAAAAAATTTATTATGATTGCCGGTCCTTCTTCTTCCGGAAAAACCACATTTTCACACCGGCTTTCCATCCAGCTGGCTGCTCATGGCCTGCGGCCGCATCCCATTGCTGTGGACAATTACTTTGTCAATCGGGATCAGACACCGCTGGATGAGGAAGGAAACTATAACTTTGAATGTCTGGAAGCCATTGATACAAAACAGTTTAACAAAGATATGATGGCATTGTTAAACGGGAAGACGGTGGAACTTCCCTCCTATAATTTTAAAACCGGTGTCCGGGAATACAAAGGAAACACCCTTCAGCTGGGACCGGAAGATATTCTGGTTATTGAAGGCATTCATTGCCTCAATGACAAACTCAGCGAAAATATGCCAAGAGAAAATAAATTTAAAATCTATGTCAGTGCGCTGACCCAGCTGAATATTGATGAGCATAACCGGATTCCGACTACAGACGGAAGACTGATCCGCCGGATCGTGCGGGATGCACGGACCAGAGGAACCTCTGCAAAACATACCATTGCTATGTGGAACTCTGTGCGAAGAGGAGAAGAAGCCAATATCTTTCCTTATCAGGAATCCGCAGACGTTATGTTCAATTCCGCCTTGATCTATGAATTGGCAGTTCTGAAAATCTATGCAGAGCCTTTGCTGTTCGGGATTACGCCGGAGGAACCGGAATACAACGAAGCCAAACGATTGTTAAAATTCCTGGATTATTTTGTAGGAATGCCGGGCGAAGCCGTGCCGGGCACCTCACTTCTTCGGGAATTTATCGGAGGCGGATGCTTTGACGTGTAAAAAATATTTACAAACAGGAAATCCTGTGTTAAAATGACGTTTGTGTTCAGTAAGATGAATAATCGCGGCTGGCAGGACCGAAAGGGGCCAGGTGAGGAAAGTCCGGGCTTCGCAGGGCAGGATGCCGGATAACGTCCGGTGGAGGCGACTCCAAGGATAGTGCAACAGAAATATACCGCCGGCTTTTGCCGGTAAGGGTGGAAGGGCAGTGTAAGAGACTACCGCTTTTCTGGTAACAGAAAGGGCATATGTAAACCCCATCCGAAGCAAGACCGAATAAAAAGCAATGTGGCTGCCCGTCACGCTTTTAGGTGGGTCGCTGAAGTCTGTTGGCAACAGCAGAATTAGATAGATGATTATTCTCGACATAACCCGGCTTACAGTTTTGCTGGACACAAAAAACAGAGAATGTAAAAAAGTCCATCGCCTTTGCGATGGACTTTTTTATTGGGTGCAAAGCATCGATTTGCATACATGACAGGTTTTTCGATGCAGCAATCTATTATAAACACTTAATTACTGCTGGCCAAGCAGATAATCGATAAATTGTTGTGCGGTACGTCCGGAGAGTCCTCCGTGCTGCAGTTCCCATGCATTGGCCTGGAGCAGCAGCTGATCCCGATCCATCGTAATGCCGTTCTTTTCGGCAAGGGCCAGTACAATATTCTGGAATTCTTTTTTCTCCGGAGAGCCGAAATAGATGGTCACACCGAAGCGGGATACCAGAGACAGTTTCTCCTGTACGGTATCGTTTGTGTGAAGTTCTTCATCCCGGTCTGCTTTATCCCGGAAGGTTTCGCGGATCAGATGACGGCGGTTGGAGGTAGCGTAGATCAGGATATTATCCGGTTTCTTTTCCAGACCACCTTCAATGACTGCTTTCAGGTATTTGTATTCGATCTCGAATTCTTCAAAGGACAGGTCATCCATATAAATAATAAATTTATAATTTCGGTTTTTGATCTGTGCGATCACATCATTGAGATCTTTAAACTGATGTTTGTAAACTTCAATGATACGCAGACCCTGATCGTAGTATTGATTCAGGATCGCTTTGATGCTGGAGGATTTTCCGGTTCCGGCATCTCCGAACAAAAGGCAGTTGTTTGCCCGTTTTCCTTTGATAAAAGCTTCTGTGTTATCGATCAGTTTCTTTTTCGGAATCTCATAGCCAACCAGATCATCCAGCTGTACATGGGCGATTCTTGTAATCGGCACAATCTGTACCTGGTCATCCGTCGTCTTATGTTCCAGGCGGAAGGCTTTATGCAGACCAAGCTTTCCTACACCGAAATCCTTATAGAAATCCACCATATCCATCATGAATTCTTCGGTTGTAGCGGCAGTGCTTAAGCGGTCACTGAGGGAGCAGATCCGGTCACGGATGCGTTTGTTGAACAGCTTGCTGTTTTCATTTACATTGATGTAATCAGAAAGCAATGCTGCACAGGTACTGGAAAATACAGAATCCAACTGTGTGATGTCAAAGTCATAGAGCGATTTGAAAATACGGAAATCATTTTTTGCCAGTTCGTTAATGCTTCCTTCTACAGGACCCGTGATTTCACAGGCAGTACTGAATGCATTTTCATGATTTACCAGAAGAAAAGTCAGATAATCATGCCAGAGATTTCCTGAGAAACCATAAGAACCGGCCATTTCTGCCAGACCATTCATACAGTTGTAAAAAGCATCCCGTTTTTCTTCCAGACAATCGGCATCCTCCAGAGCATGTGTCTGAAAAGCCTGGAGGATGGAAACCATCTGATCCAGAATCTCTCCATGTTCAAAGTTACGATATAAAATACAGTCCTTAATATTTACCATTTTTCTTCCTTCTTCCTTAGTAATTTCCGTGTACGCGCAGGTTGCGGACTTCCGCCCTCAGACCGCGAAGGGCATTCTTGACTGCGCTTTCGCTGAGATTTCCTTCAAAATCCACAAAGAAACGGTATTCCCAGTTGCGTTCCAGAATGGGGCGGGATTCAATCTTTGTCATATTCAGACCATTGTAAATAAAATGAGAAAGGCTGTTATACAGACTTCCGCTTTCATGAGGCAGCTCATAGCTGACGCTGATTTTTCCTGCATTTTCTGCATAAATTTTATCCTTGGCAACAATGATAAAACGAGTGGAATTGTTTGCGTTGGAATAAATGTTCTCACTTAAGATCTTCAGACCAAAATGCTCGGCAGCATAGCGGCTGGAGATAGCAGCCTGTGTCTTGTCTTTCTCATCGGCCACTTTTTTCGCAGCAGCAGCTGTATTATTCCATTCCATCTGATGCCATTCTCTGTGAGAATCCAGAAAAGAACGGCATTGCATCAGTGCCTGCGGATGGGAGTAGACTGTGCGGATATCTTCCAGGGAAGCTTCCGGCAGACCGGTGAGTACATGCTCGCAACGAATGATCTGTTCTCCGACGATCACATGGTCATATTCGGTAAGCAGATCGTAGTTATCCTGAACAATACCGGCTGTGGAATTTTCAATGGGAAGAACGGCATAATCTGCATGTCCCTTGCGAATCTCTTCCATGGCGTCTTTCCAGGTGTTTACATGGAAACTGGAAGCAGCATTACCAAAGAAGGTCTTCATAGCGGCAAAACTGTAAGCACCCTCCACACCCTGATAGACAACGGTCACATCCTGGTCCTTTAACTTTGGAACACGGAGAAATTCACTCTTCTCCTCAATCCCGTTCTCCTGCAAAAGCTGGTACTGGCGCTTACGGCTGATGGACATAATCTGCTGGAACAGCTCCTCCACGCCGCAGCGATTAAATTCACTGTGTGTCTTGCTGCCAAGAGCTTTGAGCTTTTCCTGCTCACGACTTTTATCAAATACAGGCTTTCCTGTTTCAATTTTAAACTGCGCCACATTTTCACAGATCTTCATACGTTCCTCAAAGAGACGGACGATCTCACTGTCGATCACATCAATGTCAAGGCGCATCTTTCCTAAATCTAACATGTTCTGTGTCCTCTCTGTTTTTCAGTGTAGTACGCCTTTTATCATACACCGACACTCTAACGTGTGCAAGTTTTTTCTTGACGAAAGCTGCGCTATAATCCGCCCGGCGGTTCCCGAAATCCTCCCCCGCTCCCGCCCCGCCCGGAATTTCTTATTTTCTGGCCGATTCAGGATTTCAGTGCTTTCAGGATTTCCTGACAATCATCCTTTATGGCAGGAAAATTTTTCAAAACTCACACTGCAATCGCATGCCCGCCCCGCAACACTTCCTGAAAAAAGCATTGAGCAAAGGCTGTTACAGGTACCCAAAACGGTGCAGCAGGGATGAACTGCGGTCCGTGCACCGTTCAAGCGAAGCGCGTTTGCTAAGGGCCGCAGAAATCAAACATCCCTGCTCCCGTTTTGCTGGTACCTGTTAAGGCTTTGATTTGCTTTTTCAGGAAGTGTTGCGGGGCGGGCATGGATGCAGTGCTCAGACAAGAAAAATTTTCTGCTTCGATGATTTTACAGGAAATCCGAAAGTACTAAGAAATCCTTCCATATGGCCAGGCAAATAAGAAATTCCGGGCGGGGCG
>JALFGN010000041.1 GCA_022777285.1 Blautia sp. | reverse complement strand
TGCCGGGTATTTCCGGTTCCAACGGTACAGGATAATCGTTTCTGTCTCCGACTCCTGAATTTTTTCCGGATCTTCCAGAAAGACATACTGCCCCTTCAAATCTGCAGCAGAAATCTCTTTTATGGTCCGAATCCTTTCACCGGGAAATTCGGAAAACAACAGGGCAGAGCTTTCTTCTATGTACAGTTTTTTGTCTTTACACATATCCAGAATATCCTGGCTTACCTTTTTATCCCGGCTGACTCTTCGGTGATGAAACAACATTCCCATACGGTCATCCACACATGCAACCAGATACATAAAACCTTCACCTCATCTCTTCTTTTCATGTCTACAACTGCATTATACCTTCTGCTGCTCCTGCTGTAAAGAAAAGAGTCTGACCGAACTCCTGTCTGGTCAGACTCTTTTTCTGTTTTTTTATATCCCTTTATTTATTTTCTTTTCCTTTATCCGGCACATATTTTCCTGTACTGTCAACGTATTTGTCTCCAATCCATTCATCTGCAGCCATGGAACCGTCTTCTTTCAGATAGTAATCTCCTACCCACTGAGAAGTCACCATAGCTCCGGATTTATTGAAATAATACCAGATTCCTTCGATTTTCTTCCATCCGGTAACCATTGCTCCGGAAGCATTCAGGTAATATTTGGTTCCCTTGTCATTCAGCCATCCGGTCTGCATCACACCATTATCATCCATATAATACCATTTGCCGCTGACTTTTTCCCAGCCTGTCTGCATTGCTCCGGATTTATTCATGTAATACCATTTGCCGCTGATTTTTTTCCATCCCGTTACCATCTTTCCATCGGTATCCAGATAATACCAGGTTTCTTTTTCTTTTAACCAGCCCGTCTGCATTGCACCATCGGATTTGTCCAGATAATACCAGACATTATCCAGTTTCTTCCAGCCCTTTGCCATAGCACCACTGGCGTTAAAATAATACAAAGAACCATCCAGTTTCACCCATCCGGTTTTCATTGCTCCGGTATTATCAAAATAATATGTCGCTTTTTCGATGGTGTTCAAACCAGTTACCATTTTTCCATCGGTATCCAGGTAATACCAGATATTTTTCTGTTTCAGCCATCCGGTTACACGGTACCCTTTCTCATCAAAATAGTACCAGCTTCCATCAATTTTTTTCCAGCAGCTCTTTGGATAACTTCCATCTGCATATTCATACCAGTATCCACGGCTGTTGCTCTTCCACTGTCCTTTTAATTTGGCAATGGTCTCGGAAACTTCATTTCCACAGTGTTTACAGGTCTTTACCTGCATACCCTCTTCTGTAAGGGTCGCTTCTTTGGTCACTACCCAATCGCCATAATCATGGCCAGTCTTTGGAATGATTACCTGTGAATCTTCTTTTTCCTCTCCGCATGCAGTGCAATGGAGGGCTTTTACTCCTTCTTCTGTGCAAGTCGGTTCTTTGTCAATGGTATACTTGTCATTCCAGATATGTCCAACTGGTTCCACCTCTTCTTCGGAACCTTCTTTGATTGCATTACAGGTTGCACAATGAATGCTTTTTTCTCCTGTTTCTGTGCAGGTCGGTGCCACATCTACCGTATATTCCTCATTCCAGGTGTGGCCGGTTGCCGGAATCTCTTGTATGGAATCTTCTTTTACGATATCACAAGTCACACAATGGATACTTTTCTGGCCCTTCTCTGTACAAGTCGGTTCCTGTTCAACGGTATATGCTTCTGCCCATGTGTGTCCCAGAGCATTGATTTCTTCTGTTCTGGTTTCGCCGCAGACTTCACAGGTATGTTCTTTTTCTCCTTTTTCTGTACAGGTTGCTTCTTTCTGAATTACACCTTCATCCCACTGATGCTCTTTGATATTTGCTTTCACAACTGCAATCAGACCGGATTCACTTCCACTGATCCTGCTTTCATATTCACCGATTTCCGGGAATGTCAGTTCAAAGACATACTTATAAGTGACGATCGTCGTGGTTTCGTTATTGATTGTTATCGAAGACTGTTCCTGTATCTTACTTGTAACTTTTCCTGTGATTCCCTTTATCCCTTCTACAGACAGGTCTTCGGAATAAGCAGTCGTCAAAGTATACGACTGTTTGGAACCCACACAACACCCTGCATTTAACTCTTTTGCCTGAACGGATACATGGATCGTCTCAACAATTTCATCCTGATTCTTTACATAAATGACAGTTTCCCCGATCTGGTTTCCCGATACCGTAATGGTGTAACCATATTCTTTCGTACCTCCGGAAGAGATGACCGATTTACCGGTAACAATACCATCTGCAATCTTGCTGTTTTCCGATGAAACTGCAATACTTTCCTCTTCAGACAAGGTAACCTTTACTTCTTCCTTACCTCCGACTTCCAGAGTAAGACTCTGCGCAACATCTGTATCTGCGTCTGCGTATACATCCACATTTCCCCACTGGCTCACGCTCTGAATCCCCAGCAACAGACACAGGCAGAATGCAGCTGCTTTCTTCATTTGCTTCATACTACTTTCCTCCTGTTTTAAACTTCATTACAGATCGCAGGAATGCTTACACATTTCTACTTTTCCTGTAATAATTATATATGATTTCCAGTATATGTTCAAACAATCACGAAAAATACTTTTACAACCGTCACTCCTCCCGGAGGATTTTGGTTTCATGCGAAATAAAAAAAGTCCTGCAGTAACAGGACTTTTCAGCAGTTCGTAGGGGAATCGAACCCCTGTTTCCGCCGTGAGAGGGCGGCGTCTTAACCGCTTGACCAACGAACCGTACTCATTTATAATACACTATGTTTTTCCAAATTGCAAGCATTTTTTTATTTTTCTCACAAACTTTTTTTAACTGCAACATACGATTGACAAGTATTTTTTATTCCGCTACACTATATATAAGGGACCTGCCATTGGCGGGCTCTTTTTACGCATCACTAAAATACTCAAAAGAAAGGATGTTTTCTATGCCACAGTCAAATGTACAGGAAAATAAAATGGGTGTACTTCCTGTTCCAAAGCTTCTTTTTCAAATGTCACTTCCCATGATACTTTCTATGCTGGTTCAGGCACTTTACAATATTGTAGACAGTATCTTCGTTGCACAGATTAATGAAAATGCCCTGACTGCTGTATCTCTTGTATTCCCTGTTCAGAATCTTCTGATTGCTATTGCCGTCGGAACCGGTGTGGGTGTAAATTCTGTGCTTTCCAGAAGTCTTGGCGCAAAGGAATTCCGTACCGCAAATGCCTGTGCACAACATGGTATTTTCCTCGCCTTTATCAGCGGAATTCTTTTTGCCATTGCAGGCAATCTTCTGGCTGTTCCTTTTTTCAACATTCAGACCTCTGATGTTCAGATTAAGGAATATGGGGTTACTTATATGACAATTATCTCCACGCTGTGTGTTGCCGTATATCTGCAAGTCATGTTTGAGCGACTTCTCCAGTCTACCGGAAGAACTTTCTTTACCATGATTTCTCAAGGTGTGGGTGCGATCATCAATATCATCATGGATCCGATTCTGATCTTTGGTCTTTTGGGATTTCCAAAATTGGGAGTTGCCGGTGCCGCCATTGCTACTGTTTTCGGTCAGGCCTGTGCCTGTGTGCTTGGACTTTTCTTTAATATAAAAGTCAACAAAGATATTTCCATTGATATGCGCCATTTCCGTCCGGACAAAAAAATCATTGCATCCATTTATGAAGTAGGGATTCCTTCTATTGTTATGCAGGCCATCGGTTCTTTGATGACGTTTGGGATGAATAAAATCCTGATCCAGTTTACCTCTACTGCTACTGCCGTATTTGGTGTATATTTCAAACTGAACAGTTTTATTTTTATGCCTGTGTTCGGTCTGAATAACGGTATGGTTCCGATTGTAGCCTATAACTATGGTGCCAGAAATAAAAAGAGGATTACACAGACCATACATCTTAGTATCATCAGTGCTGTAGTGATCATGCTCTGTGGTCTGGCTCTGTTCATGATTTTCCCGGAAAACCTGCTGCGCATGTTCAATGCTTCCGATGCCATGCTGGAAATCGGGGTACCTGCGCTTCGGATCATCTGCCTGAGTTTTATCTTTGCAGGATTTTGTATCGTGGTCGGCTCTGTATTCCAGGCACTTGGAAACGGCATCTACAGTCTGATCGTATCGGCTGCCCGTCAGCTCCTGGTCATTCTTCCAGTTGCTGCTTTCCTTGCAAAAGTAGGCGGACTTTCCGCTGTATGGTGGGCCATCCCCATTGCGGAAATTGCTTCTGTTACATTCAGTTCTTATTTTTATCGGAAAATTTATAAAGAAAAAATCGCACCGCTTGGTGATTAAAAAGAACATCCATAGAATGTCTGACGGCATTTTATGGATGTTCTTTTTCTGTTTTATTCTTCCGGTGCTTCTGCAGGTATAAAGATTCTTTTATCGATTTCACTTTGCGGCCGTTTTGCCCGTCTGGTTGCTTCTTCGCAGAAGAAATCCTGAGAAGAAAGCCGCATTTTTCCTCTTCTGTCCACTTTTTCATACGTACCGTCCGGCTGCAGAATATGTGCTTTCACATTATCTTCCAACTGAATCTCCAGAATATGTTTCACTTCTTCCTTCAGTTTTTCATCCTCTACAGGGAATACGATTTCCACACGTTTATCCAGATTTCGCGGCATCCAGTCTGCGCTTCCCATGAAAATTTCTTCATTTCCGTCACTGTAGAAATAGAAGATCCGGCTGTGTTCCAGGAAATTTCCTACAATCGAGCGTACTGTAATATTTTCACTGATTCCCGGTATTCCCACTTTCAGGCAGCAGATTCCGCGTACAATCAGATCAATTTTCACACCTGCCGCACTGGCAGCATAAAGTGCAGCGATAACATCCCGGTCACAAAGGGAATTCATTTTTGCTATGATTCTGGCCTTTCTTCCTTTCAAGGCATATTCTCGTTCCATCTCGATTAAATGCAGGAAACGATCCCGCATCCAGATCGGTGCAACCACCAGTTTATTCCAGGTTCTTGGTTCCGAATATCCGGAAAGCATATTAAAGACTGCAGTGGCGTCTTCTCCGATTCTTGCAGAACAGGTGAGAAGTCCACAGTCTGTGTAAAGTTTTGCTGTAGAATCATTATAATTTCCCGTTCCAAGATGTACATATCTGCGAATTCCATTTTCTTCTCTTCTGACTACGAGTGTAATCTTACTGTGCGTCTTAAGTCCCAGAAGACCATAGATAACATGGCACCCGGCTTTTTCCAACATTTTTGCCCACACTATATTATTTTCTTCATCAAATCTGGCTTTTAATTCCACAAGAACCGTTACCTGCTTGCCATTTTCTGCTGCCTGAGCAAGTGCACGAATAATCGGAGAATTTCCGCTGACACGATACAAGGTCTGTTTGATTGCCAGAACATTCGGATCCTTTGCTGCCTGCTGCACAAAATCAACCACCGGATAAAAGGTCATATAGGGATGATGTAAAAGAATATCTCCCTTTCGAATTTGTGTGAAAATATCTTCCTCTGTCATCATGGCAGGAACCTGTGCCGGAACATAGGATGTCTGCCTGAATTCATCAAATCCTTCTAATCCATACATTTTCATCAGAAATGTCAGATCCAGCGGACCATTGATTTTGAAAATGTCTTCGTCTTTGATTTTGAATTCCCGTTCCAGAATCTCCAGCAGTCGTTCATCCATCCGCTCTTCCACTTCCAACCGGATGACTTCTCCCCACTGTCTCTTTTTCAGCTGTTTCTGAATCTCTTTCAGAAGATCGGCTGCCTCATCTTCGTCAATCGTCAGATCTGCATTACGCATGATCCGATACGGACAAGTACAAACCACCTGATTGCTCAAAAACAGCTTCTCAATATTTCTCTCAATGATTTCTTCCAGAAGGATAATGACTGTATTTCCGTTTTTGTCATCCGGCAGCTGCACGATTCTCGGAAGTACAGATGGTACCTGCACGGTGGCAAATTCCAGTTCTTCTTTTCCTTTTTTATCTTTTTTGGAAATCAGTGCACCAATATTCAGCGTTTTATTCCGAATCAGCGGAAACGGTCTTGCCGAATCCATTGCCATAGGTGTCAGTACCGGATAGACACTGTCTTCAAAAAAGTTATCTACAAATTTTTGCTGTTCCTCTGTAAGATTTTCATGCTGTTCCACCACATGAAGTCCGATTTTCTTCAGTGCCGGAACGAGTGAACGGTTGTATGTATTGTACTGTGCCTGTACCAGCTCCTTTGTCACTTTCGAAAGCTCTTTTAACTGTTCTTTCGGCGTCATACCTGCAATATCCGGTTTCGTATACTTTGCATGAACCATATCTTTTAAAGAAGCCACACGAATCATAAAAAACTCGTCCAGATTAGACGCTGTAATACTTAAAAATTTCAGTCTTTCAAACAAAAGAAGATTCTTATCCCTTGCTTCACTTAATACACGTTCATTGAATTTTACCCAGCTTAATTCTCGGTTGGTATAATATTCCGGTTTTGTATATTCTTTTAAATTCATATTCCGTCTCCTTATCTCTTTTTCTTTCTGCGGAGTACCGGACGAATGCTGAACACTTCTTCAAAGAAATCTGCTTTTTCTTTCAGCAATCCCTCTTCCAGTATCATATCCTCCTGGGTGTCTATTGTAATGATCAGCTCTTTCTCTTTTACTGTCGCTTTGATACTTTCTGCCTTCTGCTTGTGACTACGGTCAAGGGCATTGGCTACCCGAAGAATGGCAGTCAGTTTTCCGATCAGCATATACGTATTTCTGTCAATGGTGCTCTTAGAATCGGCCTCTCCATAATATTTAAATGGTTCTGTATTGTATTTTACCACATTGGCGATCAATTCCCGTTCTGCATGCGACAGTCCGATAATCTCTGTCGACATGATAATTCCATAACCACATTTTGCCGCATCACTCATACTGATGTACTTTCCACAATCATGAAGAATCACGGCAATCTGCAAAAGCAGTTTTTCTCTGGCATCCATTCCGTGGATCTTCTTCGTGCTGTCAAATATGGTCTCTGCAACCTGCATCACTGCCTGAATATGACTCTTGTTACTCATATATCGTTTTGCAATATTTTTTGCAGATACCAGAATATCATTTTCAAAATTATGGGTACTGCGAATCAGTCTTTTCTTCTGAGCAAAATCATAAGAAATACCATCATTTAACTGGGTACCCGGCAGCCATAGATTATCAGCTCCCATTTCATCAATAAATACCCGGAAAATAATCAGCGTCGGAATCAAAATGCTGGCATGTTCCAGTGTGATGCCAAGATCCACGGATATCTGTTCCGGAGATTTATGCACGATTTTTTCATACACTTTCATAAATCGTTCCCGACTTACGGTATTGCTCTCTCCCATATCTTCTTTTCCCTTTAGAAGATTTTCGATGAGCAGATCTCCCAGGAAAATAATGTTATCAATTTTTCGCTCTTTTAAATGAAGCTTCTTAAAGCTGAGAATGTCGTTATGAATCAGTTCCTCTACCAGATGTTCATAATAAATGGTTTCTTTTTCTACCGGAACCAGCCTTTCCCGTATACGAAGACTTCCCATTTTAAAATTCTGCGTCGTTACCAGTGCATCTTTATCAAACAGAGAAATCTGTACGTTTCCTCCGCCGATTTCAATGATTGCTGTTCCTTTTTGAATAATATTGGAAAAAGCCGCTTCTTTGGCTGCTATCGATTTATATCCATAAAAACGCTGTTCGGAATTGCTGAGTATTTCTACCTTGATACCGGTTCTCTGGTAAACCTGATCCAATACCATCCATACATTCTTTGCTTCCTGCAAGGTACTGGTCGCACAGGCCCGATAGCCATCCACCCCGTATTCTTTCATGATCCGTGCAAAATCCCCAAGGACCTCACATAACTCCTGTGCAAATTCATAGCTGATTTTTCCTTTTCCATAAGCGTCACGGCCAATCTCCAGTCTGCTCCGGATCTCATCAATTTTGTTGATTCCTGATTTTGGTGATATCTGATAGATATCCATGCAAACGTTATAGGATCCCACATCAATCGCCGCAAATATTGTAACCGCCATTTTCTCACCTCTCTATGCAAATTACGTTTCCAGATAGTTTTTCATTTTTTCATATTGCTTCTCTGCTGTCTCATACCCCTGCCGGTAAAGCTGTTTCAGCTTCTTCTTATCCTTTTCCAGTCTGCTGATTTCTACCGGAGCAGGCGGCTGAATAATAAATACTTTTCCTTCTTTTTCCTGCCGGTACAGATACTCCAAAGTTTTATTGTATTCCAGATGCCGCCGTTCCATTGCTTTTACAAGCTTTGGAAATTCTTTTCCATACCGCAGACGGATCAGAGGAAGCATCTTATTTTTTTCTTTTCTGTAATCTCTTCCTCTTGTAAGCACGACCACATTTCTGTCATTTCCCATTCTCTGCGATTCCATAAATGGAATGGAATCAGTAATTCCACCATCCAGATACGGCTTTTTTCGAATCCATACCGTTCTTGACATAAGCGGAAGAGAACTGGAAGCCCGTACATATCGGATATCTTTATGCATCTCCCGGATCCGCTTGTACTCCGGAAGTCCGGTATCACAATTGGTTACCACTGCATAGAACGCCGTCTGGCACTGTTCAAATGTCTGATAATCATACGGATCCAGCTCGTTTGGTATCTTTTCATACACCATCTCTGTTCCGAAATAATCTCCTGTCTTTACCAGACTTTTCACACTGCAATACTCCGGATCATCCCCATATTCGACAAATGTACGATATCCTCTTCCCTTTTGTTCAGACAAATAACTGCAGGCCATACAGGCACCGGCTGACACTCCGATACAAGTATCAAATTTCTGTCCTCTTTCTATAAAATAGTCCAGCACACCGGCAGTAAAAACGCCGCGCATGCCTCCGCCTTCCAGAATCAATCCTTTTTTTGTTTCGCTCATAATATTCTGCCACTCTTTTCTGTTTTATTCTATTTTATCGTTTTTTGATTTTTTTCACAAGTATTGCTGCCAAAAACAGAAATCAATTTTTTGAAATCTGTTGGAAATGGTGCTGTTATCTTTATTTTTTCTCCGGTAAATGGCTGACAACATTCTGTTTTCCACGCATGCAATGCCGCTCTTGAAACATCCCCTTCTTCTCCATACAAGGTGTCTCCCATCAGAGGATGTCCCATATCCGCCATATGAATCCGAATCTGGTGCATCCTCCCCGTTTCCAGTTTCAGTTGTACCAGAGACTTGTCTTCCGTACTTTTCAATACCTGATAATGCGTCACTGCTTTTTTCCATAAAAACTCCGACTGGAAAATTCCTTCCCGGAACACCCGCATTTTCCTCGCATCTGCAGGATCCGGACCGACAAATGTTTCTATTGTATGCCATGTTTCCTGTCTGTCTTCCTGCATCCTGCCTTTTGCAACTGCAAGATAGGTCTTCTGAAACACTCCATTCTCTTTCTGCATCTGCATTCTGGCCGCTGCGGTACGGTTCTTTGCAAAGACCACGATTCCTGAAGTCTCCCGATCCAGTCTGCCAATGGAACGGACACAAAGATGTTTTCCTTTTCTTCGATAATATCCTGCGATCTGATTGGATAACGTATCTTTATAATGAATCCCTGCCGGATGGGTCACCATTCCTGCCGGTTTATTTACCGCCAGGAGGTCCGGATCTTCATAAAGAATATCCGGCTGACTAAAATCCTCTTCCCATTCCAGTTTTTCAGAACCCATCTGTGCTTCCTCAAGGCAGACCATAAGGCTATCCCCTGCGCAGACCATTTCTGTCACTCTGCATTGCTTTCCGTTTTTTCGAATTCCTCCTGCTCTGAATTTTGCCTGACTGATCTGCCGTTTGGTAAATCCTGCCTGTCTTTTCAGAACCGATTCTACTGTCTGTTTTTTATTTTCCTGTGTACGTTCCTCAACAAGGATTTCTATGTATCTTTCCATGGTTTCTCTCTTTTTTATCTTTGCTTCATCATAACACTGTGAAAAATTTTTTTAAAGCCCCTTTCGTAATTCTCCTCAACAAATCGTTTCTGTAATTTTATGATACCGCATGATTGTTTGTCCTCTATGTAATCAAGTGTAATCACACTTTTAGAAACAAAAAAGCAGGAGAAACGTTGTAAAATCAACGTTTCTCCTGCTTTTTTATCATGCCGCTGGCCGGACTCGAACCGGCACGGTGTTACCCGCTTGATTTTGAGTCAAGTGCGTCTGCCAATTCCGCCACAGCGGCAAATATTCAGTTCACCTACGAACCGAATATTATTCTACCACAACTGGTAATAGTATGCAAGTGTTTTTTTTATTTTACCAGTTTTTTATAAATATCAAAGCAATCAAAGGTTGCGAAGTAATCTTTTGGTTCTTCTGCTCTTCGAATCAACTGTGCACTTCCATCTTCTTTCAGAAGTACTTCTGCTGATTTCAGTTTACCATTGTAATTATATCCCATTGCAAATCCATGAGCACCGGTATCGTGAATAACAAGCAGATCACCCATTTCGATTTCCGGAAGCATGCGGTCAATGGCAAATTTGTCATTATTTTCGCACAGAGAGCCGGTAACATCATATTTATGATCACAAGGCTGATCTTCTTTTCCCATAACGGTAATGTGATGGTAAGCACCGTACATAGCCGGGCGCATCAGGTTTACTGCGCAGGCATCTACACCAATGTATTCTTTGTGTGTATGTTTTTCATGAATGGCTTTTGTAACCAGGCATCCGTAAGGACCCATCATAAAACGCCCCATTTCAGAGTAGATTTCTACATCTCCCATTCCTGCCGGAACCAGTACTTCTTCATAAACTTTGCGTACACCTTCACCGATCACACGGATATCATTTGGTTCCTGTTCCGGTCTGTAAGGAATTCCAACACCGCCGGAGAGATTGATAAATTTAATATCCGCTCCTGTTTCTTTTTCCAGTTTTACTGCCAGCTCAAATAACTGTTTTGCCAGAACCGGATAATATTCATTCGTTACTGTATTGCTTGCCAGAAATGCATGGATACCGAATTCTTCTGCACCTTTTTCTTTCAAAATGCGGAATGCGTCAAAGATCTGTTCGGTTGTCATACCATATTTGGAATCACCCGGATTGTCCATGATTCCGTTTCCAAGTTCGAAAATGCCGCCTGGATTGTAGCGACAGCTGATTCTCTTTGGAATGGTTCCGATTGTTTTTTCCAGAAAATCAATGTGTGTAATATCATCCAGGTTAATGGTTGCACCCAATTCATACGCATATTTGTATTCTTCTGCCGGTGTATCATTGGAAGAAAACATAATATCATTTCCTGTGCATCCGATTGCAGAAGACATCATCAGTTCTGTATAAGAAGAACAGTCACATCCGCATCCGTATTCTTTCAGAATATTAATTAAGAACGGATTCGGGCATGCTTTCACTGCAAAATATTCTTTAAATCCTTTGTTCCAGGAAAAGGCTTCCTTAACTGCTTTCATATTTTCACGAATTCCTTTTTCATCATATAAATGAAAAGGGGTAGGATATTGTTTTACAATTTCATCCAGTTGTTCTTTTGTGACAAAGGTCTTTTTCTCCATTTTATATTATCTCCTCAATTTTTCATTTTCTTTATGCATAGGGTTATTATATGTCAGACCTTTTTATTTTTCAACATATTTTTTACATTAACGTTTTAAAGAAAGTAAGTGTATCTCCTGTATCCATTGAGAAACTTCCAGAAGAGACTCCATTTTTCCATCCAGAAGCTCATCTACCGGCGAGGAATCGGTAAGCAAATCCGGAATCATGATCGTGACCATTCCTGCAGCATGGGCAGAGCGGATTCCATTATAGGAATCTTCCAGCGCCAGTCCGTAAGATGGTGAAATCTGCAGACCCTCACAGGCTTTCCGATAAATTTCCGGTGATGGTTTTGCCTCGGTTACCATCCCGCCTGTGACAATACAGGCAAAGAATTGTACAATCCCTTCTCTTTCCAAATTTTTCATGGCATATTGATGGCTGGAAGAAGTGGCAACTGCCATAGGAATTTCAAGTTCTTTCAAAGTTTTGAGCAACTCATGAAGTCCTTTCTTGACCGGAATCCCATGTTCTTCCTCATATCTGTGAAATGCTGCCCGATAATGTTCCAGAAACGGTTCAAAAGGAAACGTTTCTCCATATTTGTTCTGAAAATAAGCTTTTCTCTTGTCCACATTAAATCCCAGTGTGTTCACAATATTATCTCCAAGTTTTCCATATCCCAGTTCTTCTCCTGCCACATCCCAGGAAAGTTTCACGATCCGTTCACTGTCAAACATCAGTCCGTCCATATCAAAGACAACTCCCCGGATCTCTCGGTTTCTTATTTTTTTCATCTTAATCGCTCTCCTTTTCCTGTATCATAGCATACCGTGTTTTTTCGGCTGTGTAAAGGAGACAAAAAGAAAAGGCTGCCCTTTTTTTCAGACAGCCTTTTCTTCATTTTCATAAGATTTCTTTTCTTTATTATTTTACTTCCATTACCTGAAGCATATTTGTCACATTTCCTTCTCGGATACTGCTGTTCGTAGCCGGATCTCCTGCTGTAAAGACTGCCAGCTGGCCTTTCTTCACAAGGCGTTTTCTCTTAACCGTCTCCATTGCAGTGATCAGGATATGTTCTGTCGAATCTTTTGTATATCCTTTCAGAGGTTTTACGCCCCAGTAAAGCTGCATCTTGTGCTGTACCGACTCATTTGGTGTGATCGCATAAATCGGCATAGGAGGACGGAAGCTGGAAACCAGACGAGCCGTTGCACCAAACATGGTAGGAACGATAATACAGGATGCATTGATATTTCTGGCAGTACGTACAGAAGCAATTCCGATGGCACTGGAAATAATGGTCTTGGAATCCATTTTTCTGTGTTTGACATAACGGTCATAATCCACATACTGCTCTGTATTTTCTGCGATTTCTCCCATCATTTTCAACGCTTCTACCGGATATTTTCCTGCTGCTGTTTCCCCGGAAAGCATAACTGCATCGGTACCGTCATAGATCGCATTTGCAACATCTCCTACTTCTGCACGGGTCGGACGTGGATTACGGATCATAGAATCCAACATCTGGGTTGCAGTAATAACCGGTACATATTTCTCATTGCATTTCTGAATAATGATCTTCTGAATATGCGGAACTTCCTGAGGCGGAATTTCCACACCCAGATCACCTCTTGCTACCATGATGCCATCTGCTGCATCAATGATCTCATCAATATTATCCACACCTTCTGCATTTTCAATCTTTGCAATAATCGCGATATGCTCTGCATGATTCTCTGTAAGGATCTTGCGGATTTCATTTACTGCAGTTGCATTACGCACAAAGGAGGCTGCAATAAAATCAATATCCTGAGAGATTCCAAAAAGAATATCTTCTCTGTCTTTTTCTGTAATCGCCGGAAGCTTTACTTGTACATTCGGTACATTTACTCCTTTTCTCTGTCCCAGTTCGCCTCCGTTTACGATCTGACATACGATTTCATCCTTTTTAACGGTATCTACCAGCAATTCAATCAGACCATCATCAATCAGAATCCGGTTTCCTTTCTTTACTTCTTTGACAAGTCCGGGATACGTGATGGAACATCCTTCTTCATTCCCTGTTCTTTCGTCCATATAGAGGGTAAAGGTTCCACCGCTTTGCAGCATGACTTTTTTTCCACCTTCCAGCAATCCGGTACGAATTTCCGGTCCTTTGGTATCCAGAAGAATCGCTACTGGTTTATCCAGTTCTTCCCGTACATTCTTCAACAGATTCATACGGTTTTTGTGTTCCTCATGGTCTCCATGTGAAAAGTTAAATCTTGCCACATCCATTCCGTTTTTCACAAGTGCTTTCATCACTGTCTTTTTGTCTGTGTTCGGGCCCATGGTACATACAATTTTTGTCCTGCGCATAAAATCCTCCTCATTTGATATGCTCGTGTGTAAATAAGTGATCCTGGCAATATTCATAATTGCCGTTGCATTTGGAGCAGAAGCGAAATTCCAGATGTTCTCCGTCCTTCTCTGTTCTTCCGCAGATCGCACATTTATGCTTGGTTACTCCCGGTGCCATCTTCGGATGGACTGCTTTCTTAAACTGCTGCCTTCTGTGAATCTCTCCCGGTCTCATATGGTTGTAATTTCTGGTTCCAAAGAAGAAAATGATAAAATTCAGCAAGGAAGCAAGAATGGTCATGCGTACTGGCCATGCACTGTATCCCGATGCACTGACAAACGCATATGCCAGATAGGCAATATCCAGATACGCCATCCATTTGATCTTCACAGGAATCACAAAATAAAGAAGTACCTGCATATCCGGATAACTGGCTGCAAAAGCCAGAAAAATTGAAAGATTGATATAATACGTAGAAATCGATGCTGCCCCGTACAAAGACATCTCCGGTCCTCCGATAAAATAAAGGAGAAATGACCCAATGATCGTAAAGAGAACGCCGCTGAAAACATATACATTATACCGGAAATCTCCCCAGGTCTTTTCCAGTGCAGTTCCCAGAGAATAATAAAACAGCAGCATGATAATCGTAAAGAGATTCAATCCTGACGGAGGTATCAGAACCCAGCTTATCAGACGCCAGATCTGTCCATGCAGGACATGCATGGGACTGAGTACAAGATAAGCAAAGACAGATACGTTTGTAACATTTTGAAGAAAATAAAGTACATATCCTATGACATAACACAAGATAATGTACTTTGTCAGGTTCGGAATTGCATATCTGCCAAACTTCCGTTCCATTTTATTTAAAAAATTCATATTTTTTCCTCATTTATCTTAAAATAAATCTTTTTTTGAAAAAATCAACGCAACCACCAGACTCAGAACCAGAGATATGGCGATAACGATCGCGAAACCATAGGGACTGTCTGCAAAGGGCATTCCTGCTGACTTCACATTCATGCCATAAGCACTGAATATCATAGTCGGTATGGACATAACGATGGTAACTGTAGCCAGAAATTTCATGACAATATTCAGATTGTTGGATATGACAGATGCAAATGCATCTGTCATTCCACTTAAAATACCACTGTAAATATTGGCCATCTCAATGGCCTGTTTATTTTCCACGATAACATCTTCCAGAAGTTCTGTGTCATCCGGATACTGTTTGATGCTTTCCACTTTTAACATCTTTTCCAGTACCACCTCATTTGCACGCAGGGAAGTGATAAAGTATACCAGAGATTTTTCCAGTTCCAGAAGCTCGATCAGTTCCTGATTTCTGGTAGAAGCGTGGAGTTTTTCCTCCACTTCTTCACTCTTTTTATCTATAATACGCAGATAATGCAGGAACATACTTGCATTGTTATACAGAATCTGAAGAATAAACCGTGTTTTCATATACGTATAAAAATTTCGTACACGTCCGTCCATAAATTTTCCAAGAACGGAGATATCCTCCAGACAAACAGTAAAAATCATCTCCTTTGTCACAATGATCGACAGAGGAATGGTTCCGAACCAGTCCTTGTCTCCTCGTTCTTCAATAATTGGTGTATCCACAAGAATCAATGTATAATTGTCTTCCACTTCAATACGGGAGCGTTCTTCTTCATCCAGAGGGGCACGCAGATCATCCACTTCGATCTGATATCTGTTACAGATTTCAAAAATCTCCGTAGCTGTAGGGTCTGTAAGTGCAACCCAGCATCCTTCGCATGCTTCTTCCATCTGGTGCATTTTTCCATCAATAGTTTTAAAAATTCTGATCATGGTGTCTCCCTTCGTATCCCATGAATGTATTCTTATTCAGTTTCTTCACATTTGTGGAAAATAATACTGTTCGGAGTTTCCACACTGAGCGGTTTTCCCTTCATCATCAGAATCTTATTCTCATAATCAATCGTAAATGTTGTGATGGAGTTGGACTCATGATTTACAACTGCCAGATGTTTTCCATCCGGGAATACATCCAGATCTTTCGGATATTCGCCGCTGATCGGAAGAATAAACTGTTTTTCAATATGACCGGTTTCCTGGTCTGCTCTATACATGGCAACGGTATCTTCCCCTGCGGTAGAACAGAATAAATATTCTCCATCTGCTGACAGACACATACCGGATGTTGCGTCATGCTCTTCATCATCATGAGATGCCAAAGTACTCTCTGTCTGAAGAAGTTTGAATTCCGGATTCTTTCCGCTTCCGTCGTATTTGTACACCTGTATCTCATTCTTCAGCTCATAATTTACATATGCAAATTTACCATTCGGACTGAATTTAATCAGTTTCGGGCCGGACTCTCTGACACAGCGGAGCACATCGATCAGTTCCAGCTTGCTTGTTCTTGCATTTGCACGATAAATTTTAATCTGATCGATTCCATTATCAACCGCACACAGATATTTACCATCCGGAGTCGGACGCACGCAGCTTACATGCGGACGGAAGTTTCTCTCTGCCACACTGCCAAGGCCTTTATGATACACACCATCCATCACACTGCCCAGACGTCCGTCTTTGTGTGTATGCACGACTGTAACTTTTCCATCATGATATCCCGCAACATACAGATATTTTCCTGCCTTATCGGTGGAAAGATGACAGCCTCTCATGCCGTCGATATCTACTTTATTAATAAAAGTAAGATCTCCATCGGGTGCTATGGAAAATACGGCAACTCCCTCATCCGCTATGGAATAAAGATATTTCCCGTTCAGTGAAATAGCCAGATGAGAGGAATTATTTACAGGGATAACCTTTCTCTCTTTCAAGGTTCCTTCTTCAACATCAACATCGTATAAATGAATTCCGATACTGCTTCCATGGGTATACGTTCCAACATAAGCAACATACTTTTCTTTCATTTTGCAATACCCTCCTGTCTTCTTTCTGTTTTTTCTTCCGGGCGATCCCTTCCGGAACTGCCCGAGTTCTAGACACATTCTACCACAAAGTTTTTTCTTATACAATGCAAATCCTGCGATTTCACAAACATTTCTCACGATAATGCTATTGACATGCCCCCCTGTTCTAGTATAATAATTTTTAAAACCTTTAAAGATTTATTATTATATTTTACCTAAGGAGAACGCCCATGAAACCTACACTTGTGGACTTGATTCACATTTCAAAAGGATTTGACGGACAGCTGGTTCTGGACGATCTGAATCTTTCTATCCATGAGAATGAATTTCTCACTTTGCTTGGTCCAAGCGGCTGCGGCAAAACCACAACTCTACGTATACTGGGTGGTTTTGAATCCCCTGACAGCGGTCAGGTAATTTTTGACGGGAAGGATATCACCAATCTTCCGCCAAACAAGAGAAATCTGAACACGGTGTTTCAGAAATATGCTTTATTCTCTCATATGAGCGTAGAAGAAAACATTGCTTTCGGATTAAAGATTTCCGGAAAGAGCGACGCTTACATCAGAGATAAAATAAAATATGCCCTGAAGCTGGTCAATCTGGAGGGTTATGAAAACCGTCTTCCAGATTCCCTGAGCGGCGGACAGCAGCAACGAATCGCTATTGCACGTGCCATTGTAAATGAACCACGTCTTCTGCTTCTGGATGAACCACTGGGTGCCCTGGACTTGAAGCTCCGTCAGGACATGCAGTACGAACTGATCCGTCTGAAAAATGAACTTGGCATCACTTTTATTTATGTTACACACGATCAGGAAGAGGCACTGACCATGTCAGACACCATTGTTGTTATGAATCAGGGTTATATCCAGCAGATGGGATCTCCGGAAGATATCTACAATGAACCCCAGAATGCTTTTGTAGCTGATTTCATCGGTGAAAGCAATATTATCGAAGGTATTATGCTGCAAGACAGACTAGTGGAGATTCTTGGAGCCAAATTTCCTTGTGTGGATGTTGGTTTTGGACACAACAAACCGGTGGATGTGGTCATCCGACCGGAAGATGTGGATCTTGTAGAACCGGAACTGGGTACCATCCAGGGTGTTGTCAGCCACCTGATTTTTAAAGGCGTGCATTACGAAATGGAAGTCCAGGCAAACGGCTTTGAATGGCTGGTTCACAGCACAGATATGTTCCCTGTCGGAAAGGAAGTGGGTATCCACGTGGATCCTTTCGATATCCAGATCATGAACAAACCGGAATCCGAAGATGAGGAGGCCATAGGAGTGAATGAATAAGAAAAAATTGCTTTCCGGCCCTTATCTTTTATGGGCATCGGCTTTTATCATCATCCCGTTGGCTATGGTGGTTTATTACGGACTTACCAACACCGAGGGACATCTGACATTTGAAAATCTGCTCGCCATCGGAACTGTAGAGAATTTCAAGGCGCTTTGTCTTTCTCTCCTGCTTTCCCTGATCAGTACCATCATCTGTCTGCTGCTGGCATACCCCCTGGCATTGATGCTGACCAATATGAATGTAAGTCAGCATGGATTTATTGTCCTGATTTTTATTCTTCCTATGTGGATGAATTTTCTGCTTCGTACCCTTGCCTGGCAGACCTTGCTGGAGAAAAACGGAATCATTAACCAGATTCTTGGTTTTTTCCATCTTCCTGCTGTTCAGCTCATCAATACCCCTTATGCCATTGTACTTGGTATGGTTTACAACTTCCTGCCTTTTATGGTTCTCCCGCTGTACAATGTGCTGTCAAAGATCGATAAAGATGTTATTTCCGCAGCAAGAGATCTTGGAGCCACAGAGGTTTATACATTCCGTAAAATCATTTTTCCTCTGAGCCTTCCCGGTGTCATGAGCGGCATCATTATGGTTTTCGTCCCGGCTCTGACTACCTTCGTCATTTCCGATTTGTTGGGCGGCAGCAAGATTCTTCTGATTGGGAATGTAATCGAGCAGAAATTCAAACAGGGCAGTAACTGGCATGTAGGAAGCGGTCTGTCTCTGGTACTTATGGTATTCATTCTGATCAGTATGGTCGTCACCACCAAGTACGATAAAGATGGGGAAGGGGGGATGTTCTGATGAAGAAAACTGCCAGAAATATTTATCTCGGGCTGATTCTGCTGCTGATGTATGCCCCAATCGGAACTTTGATCGTACTTTCTTTCAATTCATCCAAATCACGCTCCAAATGGGGTGGATTTACTTTGAAATGGTACCGATCCCTGTTTCAGGACGAAGCCATCATGAGTGCTTTGTATAATACCCTTGCGATTGCATTTCTTTCTGCGCTCATCGCCACTTTGATCGGAACCTGTGCAGCAATCGGAATTACTGCAATGAAAGCCAAATGGCGTACGGTAATCATGGGTGTGACCAATATACCGGTACTGAATTCGGATATCGTTACCGGTATCTCCCTGATGCTTCTGTTTATTGCCTGCCGGTTCACCCTTGGCTTTTCCACGATTCTCATCGCACATATTACATTCAATATTCCCTATGCGATTCTGAGTGTTATGCCAAAGCTGAAACAGACCAATAAACGAACCTATGAGGCAGCCAGAGATCTTGGCGCCGGTCCTTTTCAGGCATTTATGAGAGTGGTCTTTCCGGATATTCTCCCCGGTGTATTATCCGGCTTTCTTATGACATTCACCATGTCTCTGGATGATTTTATCATTACCCATTTTACCAAGGGACCTGGTGTGGATACCCTTTCCACAAAGATTTATTCGGAAGTCCGCAAGGGAATTCGTCCGGAAATGTATGCACTTTCCACTTTACTGTTTCTTTCTGTTATGGTGATCATGATTCTGATCAACATCTCTCCAAAAGAAACAGATAAAAAAGCAGTCTCTGCCTCTGCCAAAAAGAAACGGAAAGCACCTTTGTATCAGGTCATCCCGGCTGCCATGATTCTTTTCGTCACAGTAACCGGATTTTTCCATCATCTGCGCACGACAGGCTCTGTATCCGAGAAACAGGTCATTGTCTATAACTGGGGGGAATATCTTGATCCGGAGGTTCTTGATCTGTTTACAGAAGAAACCGGAATCCAGGTGATTTATGAGGAATTCGAAACAAACGAAATCATGTATCCGAAGATTCTGTCCGGCGCCATTGCCTACGATGTGGTCTGTCCTTCCGACTATATGATCCAGCGTATGCGGGAAAATAATCTTCTGGCAGAGATCAACTGGGACAATGTTCCGAACCTCAAAAATATTGATCCCACCTATCTGGAACAAAGCCAGAGCTTTGACCCGGAAAACAAATATTCCGTTCCCTACTGTGTGGGAACCGTAGGAATTCTTTATAATAAGACAATGGTGGATGATCCGGTTGACAGTTGGGATATTTTATGGAATCCCAAATACGCAGACAGCATCCTGATGCAGGATTCTGTCCGGGATGCTTTCGCAGTTGCCCTGAAGCGTCTTGGTTATTCCCTGAACTCTCTGGAAGTAGATGAGCTGATTCAGGCCACCGATGATCTGATCGAACAAAAACCGCTTGTTCAGGCATATGTTGTGGATCAGGTACGTGACAAAATGATCGGAAATGAAGCTGCACTGGGTGTGATTTATTCCGGAGAAGCCCTTTACACCCAAAGAGAAAATCCCGATCTGGAATATGTAATTCCAAAAGAAGGTTCCAACGTATGGATCGATTCCTGGGTCATTCCTGCCAATGCAAAAAACAAAGAAAACGCAGAGGCATTTATTAATTTTCTCTGTCGCCCGGACATTGCTCTGATGAATTTTGAATACATTACCTATGCTACACCAAATACTGCTGCAAGAGCACTGATTGAGGACGAAAGTATCCGAAACAGTTCCGTTCTCTTTCCTTCCGCAGAGGATCTGAAGGACTGTGAGACCTTCCGTTTCCTTGGTGATGAAGCAGACTCTTACTATAATGAACTCTGGAACAAAGTAAAGTCCAATTAGGAGAAACGCGTGAATCGAACATTTATTTATCACATTACCAAAAAGGATTCCCCCAGTACGGTGGAATCCTTTTTAAAAGAACGGGGCTATTCCCGCCAGATTATCATACAGCTAAAGAAAACAAGAAAGGGAATTCTGGTCAATGACCAGTGGGCCTATGTAAAAACACCGCTTTCTGAAGGAGATATCATGACCATTCATCTGGAAGAAAATACTGCTTCGGAACACATTGTTCCAGTCTCACTTCCCCTGAATGTTGTCTATGAAGACCAGGATATTCTGGTTCTGAACAAAGCTGCAGATATGCCGGTACATCCTTCCATAAACAATTATGAAAATACACTCGCAAATGGAGTTGCTTCCTACTATGAAAAACAGGGGGAAGCTTTTGTTTTTCGCTGTATCAATCGGCTGGATCGCGATACTACCGGTCTTCTGATCATTGCCAAAAACGCATTAAGCGCATCCATTCTTTCCAATCAGATGAAAGAACGAAAGATCCACCGGACTTATCTGGCTGTCTGTGCCGGTACCCCTGTCCCCGATCAGGGTACTCTGGATGCACCCATAGGAAGAAAGGAAGCTTCTGCCATTGAACGATGTGTGGATTTTAAAAATGGAGAACGGGCAGTTACACACTATCAGATATTAAAATCCTGCCAGGATTGTTCTCTCGTGAAACTTCAGCTGGAAACCGGCAGAACCCATCAGATTCGTGTGCATATGCAATATCTGGGCCATCCGCTTCTTGGGGATTATCTGTACAATCCGGATTATTCCCGCATCAACCGCGTAGCACTGCATTCGAGCGAACTTGCATTTACCCATCCGATCACGCAAGTACCTCTGTTTTTTTCTGCTCCTCTTCCTTCTGATATGGAGGACTGTTTTTCTGATCTTTCTTGTTAAAAAAAGCGGGTGCATTTGCATACTTTGCAAATGCACCCGCTCTTCTTCCATCAAAGGGCCCGGATTCTCGGCACCTCATCAATATGCAGATATCTTCCGATTGTCTTCACAATCATATCATGATTAATAAAATGATTCTGGTTGGATACCATAATCGCTCCAATTACACCGACTTCTTCCACTCGAATCGGAAATCCGCCTCCCATACAGGAAAATTCACTTTCATCCAATCCGATATCTGCCATTGTCTCTCCGTTTTTTTTCAATTCGCTGTACAGCAACAGACTGCTTTTTTCCATCGTTTTGACTGTATGAAACGTTCTGTCCATCCAGCGCTCATTATTCAGGTTTGTGGTATTGCCTGCATACTTGAATACTGCATATCCGTTATTTCTTCGGATCGTTATCGCACAGTCCAGACCTCTTCTTTTCGTTTCAGCCACCAGCATCATACCCAGTTCCCAGGCATCCTCATTCGTAAAATGGCTGAACTGCAGAATCTCTTCCTGCATACTCAGTACAGTAATCACTTCATCCATTGTCATATGCAACTCCTCCTGTCAAAATGATATATTTAACGGATTCTTTCCGGAAATCCCACTTTTTTCTGCACTTTGCGCAGAGTCTTATTTGCAAAATAAGCAGCTTTTTCCCCATTTTCTTTAATAATGGAATCAATATAGGCTTTGTCTTTTTCCAGTCTTGCCACTTCATCCTGCAATGGTTTCAGCACGCTTACAACCGCTTCTCCCACTGCCATTTTCAATTCTCCATAGCCTTTTCCATCAAATTCTTTTACTGCCTCATCCGGTGTTTTTCCCAGACATGCACAATAAATATCGATCAGGTTTTTCAGTCCCGGCTGTTCGTCTCTGTATGCAATGCATGCCTCAGAATCTGTCACTGCACGTTTGCATTTACGGATAATGATATCCGGATCATCCATCAGATAAATGCTTCCATTCGGATTTTCATCTGATTTTGACATTTTCCTGGAAGGATCCTGAAGACTCATGATCTTCGCACCGACTTTTCCGATATAAGCTTCCGGAATCGTGAAGACATCACCATAAATATTATTAAAACGGATTGCAATATCACGTGTCAGTTCCAGATGCTGCATCTGATCGATCCCTACCGGAACCACATCTGCCTGATACAGAAGAATGTCAGCTGCCATAAGTACCGGATAAGTAAACAGACCTGCATTGATGTTATCTGCATGTTTGGCCGCCTTATCCTTAAACTGTGTCATACGATTCAGTTCCCCCATGTAAGTAAAACAGTTCAGAATCCATGCCAGTTCTGCATGACCGGATACATGAGACTGATAATAAATACAGTTTTTCTTTGGATCCAGACCTGCTGCAATATAAAGTGTCAGCAGAGCTCTGGCTCTCTTTCTTAATGTTGCCGGATCCTGACGTACCGTAATCGAATGCATGTCCACAACACTGTAAAAACATTCATATTCATCACTTAAGGTTACCCAGTTTTTTAATGCGCCCAGATAATTTCCCAGTGTCAGATTCCCGGTTGCCTGCATGCCGCTGAATAAAACTTTTTTATCATTAATCATTTTATTATTCCTCCAGAATTTTATTATGATAAATTGTATCATTCTACTCCTGTAAAGTCAAATTTTTATCCAAATTTCTTGCAACCGACCACCATTGGACTTATAATATCCATAAAGAAAAATGAAAACAAAAGGAGCATCGATTATGGAAAAAATTGCAAGCTTTACAATTGACCATATAAAATTACAGCCTGGAGTTTACGTGTCCAGAAAAGATCATGTAGGAAAAGAAGTCATCACGACCTTTGATCTGCGCATGACTTCTCCCAACGAAGAACCGGTTATGAATACTGCAGAAGTTCACACCATCGAACATCTGGGCGCTACTTTCCTGCGCAACCACAAAGAATTCAGTGAAAAAACCGTTTATTTCGGACCAATGGGATGCAGAACCGGTTTCTATCTTCTTCTTGCCGGTGATTATGAATCAAAAGACATTCTTGATCTTATGCGAGAAATGTATGCCTTTATCCGTGATTTTGAAGGAGAAGTACCGGGCGCTTCTGCAAAAGACTGTGGAAATTATCTCGATATGAACCTTGGTATGGCAAAATATCTGGCAGCCAGATACCTGGATCAGGTTCTGACAAATACAAAACCGGAGCAGCTTACTTATCCGCAGTAAGCCCTCCGGTAACTATCTCAGGGGCAGAGTTTCTCTGCTTCCCGGAGATAATCATAATCTTTCAATTCCTGTGCATCTGGCACCTGACACAAAAACAAATCCTGCGGATGTCTTTTCAGGACTTCCCGTCCACCGGTATCTCCCTCAAGCGCAAGCAGTTCATCCACGTATTTTTCATGAAATACCACTGGATTTCCTCTCTGCTTTTCCCACGCCATACATCCGATTCCTTTTCTGCTTCTTCGAAATCCCTGTAAAAAACCAAGAATGGTCTCCTGTTTCATATGCGGCTGATCTGCTGCAAAAAAGCAAAAATAATGTGCTTCTTTTTCGGGGTTGCTATTTTTCGGATTATACGCTTTTCTCACAGCTACCAGACCTGCTTTTACAGAAGAAGAAAGCCCCAGTATACTGTTTTCATTCTTTACCGTAAGAAATCCCCGCCCGGATGCCGCTTCCATAATTCGCTCATATTGACTGACCACACACACAGTCTTAACTTCTTTCATCTGTTCCTTTACCCATTGAAGCTTTTCCAGCAAAATCTCATACATGGGTTTTCCCTGAATCTCATACAACAGTTTATTACTTCCAAATCTTCTGGAAAATCCTGCTGCCAGTACGATCAGATGAAAATATACGTTTTCCGGCCCCGGAAATTTTTCTTTCAAAAACACCGGTACACTCACAAAATCTGCCATTCTCTTTTGAAAGATTTCTTCCTTGCACTGATTCAGAATGACTGCCATTTTTGCTTGTGGAAATTGTTTCCTGATTGGGGTTACATAACTCATTTCCAGCAATTTTCCTGCCAGTTCCGGTGTAAGCACAGGATTTTCCTGCTGCAGGAGTTTTTCTGCCTCTTCAAAACGAAAACATACTTCCCGCAGGGGATGAAAAAGTGCCGGCATCCCTGCCAGAATCAGGATATGGGTCATCTGTGGAAACAAAACCGGTTCATGGGAAGCCGGCACCTTAAAGAAATGACGTTTGGCTCCGTCTGCCTCGATTACCGCTGCGTCATAAGTCTTCATAACTACCTGAAATACCGACGGTTCCAGACTGGACAGCTTGCCGCCGGTTGTCTGGCTGGTTCCGGCTGCTGTAACCATTCCCGGTTGTGCCATGGCACAGATTTCTCTGGCGCTTCCATTCAAAATCCCCCGCAATCCAAGCAAAAAGGGATTTTCCATATGGGTGCTGGTGGTCAGAAGTACCCGCTTTCCCTGTTCTGCCAGTTCCCGGGCAAGCTCCATGGTACATGTGGTTTTTCCCCCTGCACCGATCAGCGAAATCACCGGTTTTGCCGGCATATTTCCCATTTCTTCCAGTATTTCCAGCATACTCACAGACATCCTTTCTCAAATGCACAGACCAGTTCCAGTACACTTCCACCCAAACATCTTGCTTTATCCGATATCAGAGCACAATGAGCTGCGGACTCCGCCCGCGGATCTACATCTGCCATTTTGAATCCCCTTGTCACCGGAAATCCATCCGGCAACATTCCTCTCAGAACTCCCGAGATCTCCGTTTTGACTGTATGTTCGTGTCCTGCCTCATCCTTAATTTTCCCAATAACCGCTCCGGCTTCCACCCAGTCACCAATTTCAAAATCTCCATAAAAAATTCCGGCATGTCCGGCATGGATTACACGTTCTTTCCCATATCCGCCAATGATTCCCGGTACGCCCGTATTCGGAATCGCACTTCCTTTTTCTATGATTCTTCCCAGATAGTGCCCACGTTTGGTTTCGATGACATAATCCACATCTTTTCCGGCCTCAAACCCGGGTCCAAGCGCAATGGTGAGCTTCGCCATATCTCTTCTCGTCCCAAGATTTACTTTTGCTATCATTGCATCAATGACAATGTCCGGTTTTATCACAGATATGGAGGTTCCTTCCGGGTCCACCAGAAGCGCCGGCTGTAAAGGCGCTGCTATTTGAAGGGCTTCTTCCGGTGTCTCTGCCTTCCGGCATAAAATCCCTTCCACACAGGCCTGCCCTTCATAAACAGCCTGTGAAAAGGCCACCTGCCTGCGAATCGCAGAAGGTCTTGTATGTTCCAGTATAATGACCGGATATCCACTTTTTGAAAGGCAGTGTGCTACCCCTGTAGCCAGATCTCCGCCTCCCCTGATTACAATTGCACGCATACGTTACACTCCGTAAATACGATTGATCAAGGCCGGATCACGTGGTCTGCCCCTGCCAGTTTTTCAGCAATTTCATACATATTGGTTACTTTTCCAACTGCCAGTTTTTCTGTCAGACCATAATGATTCAGACAAGTTCCGCATGCCAGTATTTCGACTCCGCATGCTTCCAGTTTCTGCAGATCTTCCAATGTCTTTGCATCTTCACACCCCAGAAACACGCCGCTATTATACATCAGAATGGTTTCCGGAAGTGTATCCAGCTGCGTCTGGGCATAAAGAAATCCCTTCATAAGAAGTTCTCCCAACACTGCATCGCCCTCTCCCATCTTATTGGAAGACAGAACCACTACGGTACGTTTCTTCCAGTTCATAGGCTGGCAATTACCTTCACATTCGGAAGGAACCGCATCTTCCTGTTTTTCTTCTGTTCCAGGTACGATATGCACCTCATATTCTTTTTCTCCTAATTTTGAAAAAGCAAATTCGCACTGTCTGAATGCGGCAAATTTTCTCAGATTCTCTACAGCAATTTCATTATCTACCAGAATGATAAACCCTTCTTTTCCATTTTCCTCTTCAAGCGCCTTTTTGGCCTCAATCACTGGTCCTGGGCAGGGAATTCCCAAAGCATTAATTTTTTTCATGTCTTATCTTCTCCTTATAACAATACCTGATAAATCTGATCAAAACTCAACTGATACTCTTCCATCTTCTTCTCTGTTGCTTCTCTGTACTCCAGAGATGTGCGCCAGCATAAGCCACAACCGGCAGACACCGCTCTTGGCACAGGAATCAGCCTCCCAGGAAGCTTCTGTGCTGTACACAGTTTCTCCATAGCAATCGCCTGCGTCGTAGTATGAAACGTAATGACCACTTCCATTTTCTTCTCTCTCATATTCCGTTCCTTTTTGTCTTATGACAGATTATTGGGCCCAAATCCCATTGGAAGCAGTTCTTTCAGTGTAAAAATTTCATATTGTTCTTTTGCGGTAGCCAGAATGATCTGAAAGGTATCCGGATCACAAAATTCCATCATTACCTGGCGACATACCCCGCAAGGTGCTGCATATTCTGTCAGAATGCCTTCTTTTCCACCCACAATACAAATCGCCTGAAATGCTCGCTCCCCTTCGCTGACTGCCTTAAAAAACGCAGTCCGTTCTGCACAGTTGCTTGGTGTGTAGGCTGCATTTTCAATGTTGCACCCTGTATAAAATTTTCCGTTTTTTCCAAGCAGCACGGCTCCCACAAGAAAATGCGAATACGGTGCATAAGAAAATTTTAATTGTTCCATTGCAAGCTCAATCATTTTTTCTACAAGTGTTTTATCCATTTGCTGTCCCCTTTTCCTGGTCTTCCCGAATCAACATACGGACTGCTTCCACTGCCACCTGAACCGCCCGGTCTGTATCATGCACCACCGGATTTTCCAATCCCAGTTTTTCTCTTTCCTGATTTGCAACTACCAGGAAGCAGGAACCTGCACGCACATGCAGATAACTTGCCACAACAAACAAAGCTGCCGATTCCATCTCGGATGCCAGACAGCCCAGCCGTTTCCATGCTTCCCATTTATGCATCAGCTCATAACTGACCGGTTTTACCTCCGGCTCATGCTGCCCGTAAAAGGAATCCTTACATTGTACCACACCTATATGGAACGGATACTCCATCTTCTTTGCTGCCGCTGCCAGGGCATTGGTCACCGAAAGATCCGGCACTGCCGGAAATTCGATTGGTGCATACTCTTTACTGGTTCCTTCCATACGGATCGCACCTTTAGCCACTACAATATCCCCGCTTTTTACTCCCGGCTGCATACCTCCGCAGGTACCGATACGCAGAAATGTATCGGCACCACATCGATATAATTCTTCCATGGCAATTGAGGCCGAAGGGCCTCCGATTCCGGTTGAAGTCACACTAACCTTTACCCCATCCAGCGTTCCGGTATAAGTGATATACTCTCTGTTATCTGCAATCAGAACCGGATTCTCAAAATATCCGGCAATTTTTTCACACCGTTTTGGATCTCCGGGCATGATCACATAACGTCCAACCTCTCCCTTTGCCACCTGTATATGATATTGTCTGCTTGCATCTTCTGAATAATTCTTCATCAAACATCGCTTCCTTTCTGCAATTGTTCTCTCCGCTTCCGGTCACAGACGATCCACTCGTCCAGAGTAAGAGGTGTATAGTCGGAATACATACAAAAACAGTTGATCATATTTGAAGGAATCGGGCGTACCACGTCATCCATATTTTTTCTGGTACTGTTTCTTGTGATCTCCTGAAACTGCTCCACCAGTCTCTGGTCGTACGTATCATGGACATGTCCATAAAGCATATAAACCGTAGGCTCTCCTTTCTCATTCAGCCGATACTGTCCATTATAACACAGGATAGGATAATGGCACAGGATTACTTTTCTCCGATTGTCCAGCATCTCTTCATAAGGACGAACCCATACAAACCGGCTGCTGTCATATTTGTTATTTTTCAAAAACCGGTCATGGTTTCCCTGGATCAGATATAACCGTCCATTCAGACGGTTCAGAAGTGCATTGGTCTCTTCCGGACCTCCCCAGGAAAAATCTCCCAAAATTACAACCTCGTCATTTCTCCTGACTTTCCCATTCCACTTCTGCACCATATATTCATTCATTTCCTCTGTGGACGAAAATCCGCGGCAATCCATCTGTGTATTCAGATTCCCGTGAAAAAAATGGGGATCTGCAATATAATATCTCAATTCTTATCACTTCCTGTATTTTCATTATTGTGATGAGTCTATTTTATCAAAAAATCACCGTTCTTGCTATCTTTTTATTTCTGTGCTATCATAAAATCCATGGGCATGCTTTCTGCATGCCGTAAATATTTATTGTTTCATCATGGTAAAGTTAAAACCTGATAACATACAGATATTTTAACTTTTACAAGAAAGGAGAGAAATAAAAATATTATGGAAGAAAATCTCAAATCCCGTATTTCCTGTTCTGTGGATGCTCATCTGGAAGAAGCCATCCATTTAAGCGAAGACCTAGCTGCTCATCCGGAACTTCCTTATCAAGAATATGAATCCAGCCGAAAAATGGCAGAGCTTCTCAAGGATGCCGGTTTTGCAGTTACCTATCCCTATGACGGATATGACACTGCTTTTTGTGCCTGTCTAGATAACGGAGAAGGTCCTTCTGTAGCCCTGCTGACAGAATACGATGCATTACCTGAAATCGGACATGGATGCGGACATAACCTTCACGGTTCCCTGTCTGTTCTGACTGGACTTGCTCTGAAAGAAATGAAAGATTTGTTTCAGGGAAAACTGTATGTAATCGGAACTCCTGCGGAAGAAGAAAATGGTGCCAAGATTGGAATGGCAGACCATGGCATTTTCGATGATATGTCGCTGGCTCTCATGATGCACAGTCATGCAGGAAAAGAATCCATTCCCAACATGGATGTATTGAGTCTTCGCTGCTATGTAGTAGAATTTCATGGTGAGACTGCTCATGCAGTTGCTTCTCCCTGGCTCGGAAAAAGTGCCCTGGCGGCTGCAAGAAAATTTCTGGATCTGATTGATGCCAGAAGAGAATGTTTTACTCCGGATATTCACGTAAATGCTGTCATTCTGGATGGTGGAAAAGCACCGAATATCATTCCGGATTATTCCAAAATCCGTATGGAATTCCGCACGGACTCCATGGCAAAACTTCTTCAGGTAGATGAAATGGTTAAAAAATGTGCACAGGCTGCCGCTATGGCTCTTGACTGTACAGTGTCACTTACATTTGGTCTTTCTGATTTTGCGGACATGGTACGTGTTCAGCCACTGGAGGAAGAAATTGCTGCAGATATGAAAGCATTTGGTCTGAAAGTAGGAAAAGTAGAACATCCTACCGGCTCTTCTGATGTAGGAAATGTAAGCTATCGCTGTCCTTCGCTTCAGGGACTTCTATCCATTACTAAAGAAAATATGGCACTTCATACTGCTGCCTTTCGAGATGCAACCTTGAAACCCGAAGCCCATGCAGCCATGAAAGCAGGTGCATGTTCCATGGCTGCTCTTTGCCTGAAAACCTTTACTGATGCAGCTTTTCGCGATCAGGTTCAGAAAGCGTGGAACCAGGCACTGGAAGAGAAAAAACAATGAGAGAGGGAATTTACATATGAGTGACAAATCAACATCCAAACAAAAAAAGAAATTTGAACTGCCTCACATTTTTGTGCTTTTATGCGCAATTATTATTGTCTGTGCTGTATGTACCTGGATTCTTCCGGCAGGAGAATTCGACCGTTCTGTAAATGAAGCCGGTACAGAAATGGTAGTACCCGGCACATATCATACCGTAGAGTCATCTCCGGTTGGTCCTTTTGAAACTGTTAAATCCATTTACAATGGTATGCTCAACGGCAGCGGTGTTATTTTCTTCGTATTTATCGCCTATGCATCCATCGGTCTTATGATTTCCACAGGCGCCTTTAACGGTCTTGTGGCTGGACTTCTGAAAGTTCTGAAAGGAAAAGCCCGTGCGATTATCATCCCTATATTTATTGCAGTTTTAGGGACTGCCTCTTCTACCATCGGTGTCTTCGAAGAAGCTTTTCCGTTTATTCCTATCTTTGTAGGAATTGCCATCGCCATGGGGTATGATGCCATTGTAGGACTTGCCATTGTGGCACTTGGTACTGGACTTGGATACAGTGGAGCAGTTATGAACCCCTTCACAGTTGGTACTGCCCAGAGTATTGCAGATCTTCCACAGATGTCCGGTGCAGGATTCCGTATCATCTGCCATCTGATTATGATTGCTGTAGCCTCTGTATTTACCATCCGCTATGCGCTGAAGATTCAGGAACACCCGGAAAAAAGTTATGTTTACGGAGATGATTTCAGTAAACTTACTATGAATCCGGAAGCCATTGAAAAGCATCCTTTCGGTATCCGTGAAAAGCTCGTTCTTGGAGTATTGGTTGCCGGCATTGCAGTCATTGTATGGGGAACCAAATACAAAGGCTGGTATTTTGAAGATCTGAGCGGTGTATTCCTGATCATGGGTATCATCAGTGCACTGATCATGGGCTGGGGACCAAGTACCATTGCCCGGAAAGTGGCTCAGAGCTTTTCTGATATTGCAGTGGCATGTATGATGATCGGTATTGCAAGAGGTATCCTGGTTGTTATGCAGTCCGGTCATATTATTGATACCGTTGTTTATGGTCTGTCCATTCCTCTTTCCAATCTCCCTGGATGGCTGTCCGGAGAAGCTATGCTTATCGTTCAAACACTGCTCAACTTCCTGATTCCATCCGGTTCCGGTCAGGCAGTAACCAGTATGCCAATCATGGCACCTCTGGCAGATTTGTGTGGTATTTCCAGACAGATTTCCGTTCTGGCTTTCCAGTTTGGTGATGGTCTTTCCAATATCGTATGGCCGACAGCTATGGCTCCGATTATTTGCGGAATTGCCGGTATCAAAATGGAAAAATGGTACAAATTTATGGTTCCTCTTTTCCTTATTTTACTTGCAACACAGGGAGTATTGATTGCCGTCAGCACTCTGGTATTTTAAAAAACGACCATACAAGAGTAGAAATGCTCTTGTATGGTCGTTTTTTTGCCTGTTATTTCATTGCCCCTTATTCTTTCCCCTTATTTAATTCTGCATTTAATTCTGAGCTATTTTATTCACTGCATTCCGTAATGCACTTCCTACAATAATTGCGATCACAATTTTGATCAGATCTCCCGGAATGTATGGAATCACGCCTGCCGCAAGTCCCGCTTTGAAATTCATACCTGCCTGAACACAAAGCCATGCAGTTCCAAATACATAGCACACGGCTGTTCCAAGAACCATCCCTGCTCCCTCCAGAACTTTTTTTCCCTGGAATTTACTCATGATCACACCAGAAATCAATGCCATGAATATAAATCCAACCAGATAGCCTCCCGTAGGACCTGCAAGTTTTGTAAGACCTCCGGAAAATCCGGAAAATACAGGAATACCGGTCATTCCAATCAAAAGATATACCAGATAACTGATGGCCGCCTTTCCTGTTCCCAGTACATAAAGACTGAGATAAATCGCCAGATTTGTGAAACTGATCGGCACCGGACTAAATGGCAGCGGTATGGATAAAGGACCTAAAATACAGGTCACTGCTGTCATTAATGCAATGAGTGTCATCTGCCTTGTTGTTATTTTACTGCTGCTTGTTGCTGTAGTCTGCATCTTGTCTTCCTCTCTTCTCTCAATTTTACAAAAGTCAGTATATAAAATCCCCCTCCAATTGTCAACCTATATTTTATTATAAGTTTACTTTTTTCACAAACATTCTTTCTCTGCATATACTATTTCTGAAAGCATCCGAAAATTTCTGAAAGGTATTTTTCCATGTCCGTTTCTCTGTATTCCTTAAATCCCGGTGAAACAGGAATCATAACCGAAATCTCCCAAAAATTCCAGGATCATTCACAATCCTCTGTCCTCCTTCGTATGAGAAATCTTGGTTTTCTTCCCGGAATTTCTGTCACCTGTACAGGGGTCAGTATTTTCGGCTCTCCCAAATCGTTTTGCATCTGTGGTACGTGTATCGCCCTTCGTCCCTCGGATGCGAATGCTATTTTGATTCAGAAAATATGAGGTGATTATTTGGATCGATATCCTGTGATTGCATTAATGGGAAATCCGAATGTCGGAAAAAGTACTGTCTTTAATGTTCTTACCGGAATGCATCAACATACCGGGAACTGGTGCGGAAAAACCGTAGAGTCCGCTGCCGGCTTCTGTACCTGTCTGGGCTGTACGTATTATTTTGTCGATCTCCCCGGCTGTTACGCACTTTCCTGCCGTTCTATGGAAGAAACAGTATCCAGAGATTATCTGATACAACAAAATCCAGATGCCGTCATTGCCATATGTGACGCTACCTGTCTGGAACACAATTTGAATCTGGTTCTTCAGATTTGTTCCATAACGCCCCATGTACTTTTATGCATCAATCTTATGGATGAGGCTAGAAAAAAACAGATTTCCATTGACTTTTCTCAGCTGAAAAAGGAATTAAAAATTCCAGTTCTGGGAATTACCGCAAGAAAACGTCAGACCAGGCAACAGATCTGCCAACACCTTCCACTGGCACTTACAAACAACTCCGGCCCTTCTCTTTATCCCGACCAAACGGATTCCGGTCAGGAAGCTACTTACATCCAACAAGCACATTCCATCTGTGCCAAAGCTGTCATGCAAAAAGCCCCTGGCGCTCAGACCCGTGACCGAACTCTTGATTGGCTTTTTACAGGCAAATGGACCGGCTTTCCCATTATGCTCCTTTGTCTGCTATTTCTTCTCTGGCTTACCATTGCAGGAGCAAACTATCCTTCCGTTTTTCTCAACTCTCTTTTTACGAAACTGGAACACATACTGTATGCGCTTCTTTCCAGGACACCACTTTCCAAATCACTCACCGAACTTCTGATATTTGGTATGTATCGGGTCGTATCCTGGGTGGTTAGTGTTATGCTGCCTCCCATGGCAATCTTCTTCCCTTTGTTTACCATACTGGAAGATTTCGGCTATCTTCCCAGGATTGCTTTTAATCTGGATGCTTGTTTTGAAAGATGCAGAACCTGCGGAAAGCAGTGTCTGACCATGTTGATGGGGCTTGGATGCAATGCTGCCGGTGTAACCGGATGCCGGATTATCGACTCGCCCAGAGAACGTCTGATTGCCATACTGACCAATTCTTTTGTCCCATGCAACGGACGTTTCCCTACGATTCTCGCCATTTTCACACTCTTTTTTGCACTTGATACCTCAAGTCCTTTTCTGAATGCCTTATGGCTTGCTTTTCTTCTGACATCCGTTCTGCTTCTTGGATTTTTTATGACCTTTCTTACTTCCAGAATGTTATCCGGCACTTTATTAAAAGGCGTTCCCTCGTTTTTCACATTGGAGCTTCCTCCTTACAGACGCCCTCAGATGCTGCAGGTCATTCTCCGCTCCTTGTCTGACCGAACACTCCACGTACTCCTTCGAGCTATAACATCCGCAGCTCCCGCTGGTCTTCTCATCTGGCTTCTGGCAAATCTTTCGATTTCCGGAAATTCTCTTCTCTACAGAATCTCCGATTTTCTTGATCCTGCCGGAAGACTCCTTGGTCTGGATGGTGTGATTTTAATGGCCTTTTTTCTTGGTCTTCCTGCCAACGAAATTATTGTTCCTGTTATGATCATGACCTATACCTTTCAGACGGTACTAACCGATTCCCAGACTCTTCAAAGCCTTTCCAATACATTAATTCAAAATGGATGGACCATACACACGGCTGTATCTATGCTCCTTCTCACCCTTTTTCACTGGCCCTGCGCTACTACTTTATTAACCATAAAAAAAGAAACCTGCAGTCTGAAATGGACGGCGGCTGCCTTTCTCCTTCCAACTCTTACCGGTTTCTCTCTTTGTTTTCTTTATACTTCTTTCATCCGGCTGTTCTTCTGAAACAGTCGGATATCCTTTACAAAAAGGATGCAAATACCGAAGAACCAATTACCGTCAAAAGCCCTGCCACTGCAATGGCCAGGCTGCTCATAGCGCCTTCCACTTCCCCGATCTCCATTGCCTTTGCCGTACCAATGGCATGCGATGCAGTACCAAGTGCCAGTCCCTTCGCCACCGGCTCCTCAATATGGAAGATTTTGCATACAGTCTCTCCGATCATATTTCCTAAAATACCTGTAATAATAATCACGGCAACGGTTATCGTCACAATCCCGCCAAGTTCCTCGGAAACTCCCATTCCAATGGCAGTTGTAATGGATTTTGGAAGCAGCGTAACATATTCCTCATGAGACAGTCCGAACAGTTTTGCCATCAACAGAACGCCCACAAGACTTGCCAGTACTCCGGATAAAATTCCAAGCATAACTGCCTTCAGATTTTTCTTTAAAAGAGAAATCTGTTCATACAGAGGAACTGCCAGACACACCGTTGCAGGTGTCAGAAGATAGCTGATGTATTTTCCGCCTTCATAATAAGATGCATATTCCAGATGCCCGAATACCAGAACTGCGATCACACAGATTACCGCGATCAGCAGCGGATTAAACATTGCCAGTTTAAATTTTCTCTTTAACAAAAGCCCTGCTTCATATGCCACCAGGCTTAATGCAGCGCCCCAGAAAAGAGAAATTTCCAGAAAACCTTTCATTTCCGTTTCTCCTTTCGAATCATTCCCTGTGTCACAAGACCGGTTACCGCCATAACAACAACCGTGGTAACAACGGTAATCACGCCTACCGGAAGAATCACCGGTTTTAAGACGCCCCAGGACTCTACCAACCCTGCTGCTGCAGGAATAAACATGATCGGCATGATCTCAATCAGAAAATCCGATGCTTCTTTTACCTGATCTACTTTCAGAATCCCCGTACAAAGCGCAATCAGCATCAACACCAGACCGTATACGCTGGCCGGTATAGGAAAAGAAAGGATCCGATTCAGCACTTCCCCTAAAAATGACAGCAAAAGGATGATTAAAAATTGTCTGAGATATTTCATAAATGCATTACTCCTTTCCGTCTTTATCTCTTGTTTTAATCGTTTCCCATTATACACTTACAAATCAAAAAGTCAATGGATAACCTTTTCCATTGACTGTCCATTGACTTTTTCTTTACTGACGAATATAAATACCCTGTTCTTCAATAAAATCTTCCAGATCCTGAAGGGCATCCTGTGCCCAAGTCTCTGACAGAGGTTTTTTATCCGGATAAAACATGGTCTTCACCAGTCTCTTTCCTGTTTCTGTCTGAAAAATTTTTTCTGCTGATTTTTTAATCTGTTCTTCAGACATATTTTCCTCCAGATAATTCACAAGAAAATCTGCTTCCACCAGAATCTGATAATCCGCTCCCTCGATTGCATGGTAAGTATGGTGATGCCCTACAAGCCAGGAAACCCGCTCAATTACATCCGTTCCAAATCCCAGGGATTCCAGCATTTTTTCTGCTTCTGCTGGTCCCTCCTGTTCCTGAAGTTTTCCGCTGCATTTTCCATATTTTTCTTCTGCTGGACGAATTCCTATGTCATGGACCAAAGCTGCACACTCCAGAATTTCCTGTGTTTTGTCATCCAGTTTTTCTTCTTTCCCTATGAGTGCCGCAAAGCTGTGGACTTTTACGAAATGCTGAATTCTGAAGGGATCTCCTGCATCATATTCTACCATCTTCCAATACAGTTCTTTGATTTTATCCATACCTGTCACCTCACGATTTCTGTTTTCCCTTTAAAAAAGAGCAGACAATGACCACCTTTTTGACGCCATTGTCTGCCTTCCTGATAAAATTTATTATATCATTCTTCTTTCGCTCTGTCCATTACTTTTCTTTTCTCAGTATTACGGTATCAAAACCTGCAATGGTTCCATCATAAGTTCCGTACCATAACTGGAATTCTTCTGTTGGTAACTTCACTTCTGTACGGTTCCGATTAAAGTTCTGCACAATCAGATAACGTGCTTTCTCATTTTCTCTTGTTGTCACTTCAACTCCATACGGAATGTGTGAGACGATCCGTTTCACGCCTGCCTTAGAAGAAATTTTTCTGTATACTTCATCATAAAATCCCTGCTCAAAATCCGCACATACATAGTAAGCTTCTCCCTGTCCGTATGGATTGCAGGTAAGTGCCGGCATTCCTGCATAGAAATCACTGCCATAAGTCATAAGCACTTCTGCTCCATCTGTTTTGACCAGATCACACAGATGCTCACAGGAATACGTTTTTGTAAGGTTCAGAGAATTTCCTTCCACAGGGATTGCCTGATTGGATTCCCCCTCATAAAGTCCATCGATTTCTGTACTGCGCAGTCCGAATACATCCATCAATCCATGCGGGGTCCCTCCCAGGAAGCAAAGATCCGTATCATCTACAATGCCTGACCAGTAGGTAAGAATAAGTTTTCCTCCATTTTCCACATACTGTTTTGCTTTTTCCTGAAAACCGGCCCGGAACATATAAAGCATAGGCGCTGCCACTACCTGATAGCCCTCGATTTCCTGCTCCATATCAATCACATCCACATCCAGTCCCTGTTTACGAAATGCCCAATAGGATTTCTCCACTGCCTGCTTATAGAAAAGATTTTCATTTCTCGGACCTGCTGCATCTTCCATTGCCCAGCGGTTTTCCCAGTCGTAGATGACTGCCACCTGTGCATGGGTAAGACTTCCTGTCATTTCCTGCAACTGTTCCAGTGCTTCTCCTACTTCTGTCACTTCCTGAAAGACTCTTGTATCCTCTTTGCCATAATGATCGATAACTGCACCATGAAATTTTTCGGAGGATCCGCGACTCTGACGAAGCTGGAAATACTGTACACTGTCTGATCCATGTGCAACGGCCTGAAGAGAAGCTGCTTTCAACATTCCCGGCTTTTTCAGTTTGCTCACGCTCTGCCAGTTGGTTGCAGAAGGACAGGATTCCATAAGAAGAAACGGACGCTTCTGAATACTTCTCATAATATCATGCTGCATAGCTGTATCCATAGCTGTTTCCGGTTCCGGATATTTATGCCAGCAGGGATAATTATCCCATGTAACAATATCCACCACATCCTGAAATTTATGATAATTTAATCCACTGAAGTTATACATCATATTAATCATAACAGGGAGATCGGAACCTCCATCTTTTACAGCCTGTGCTTCAAATCTTGTGAAATCCACGGTACGGTCTGTAACGAAACGTTTCCAGTCCAGATTCAGTCCGTGGACACCATTCTCACCTCTGGAGGAAGGACTTTCAATCTGTGAAAAGTCATTATAAACGTGACTCCAGAAAGTAGTTGCCCATGCTTTGTTCAGCTTTTCAATGGTTCCATACTTTTCTTTCAGCCATTTACGAAATTCCTCCTGGCATAAAGGGCAATGACATTCTCCCCCATATTCATTCGACAGATGCCATCCGATTACTGCCGGATGATTACCAAAACGTTTTGCCAGTTCCATATTCATCTGACGTACTTTTTCTCTGTAAACCGGAGATGTGTAACAATGATTGTGACGTCCTCCAAACAGATTTCTGTGACGCGTTTCATCTACCCGCAGCACTTCCGGATATTTGTCTGCCATCCATTTTGGTCTTGCACCAGAAGGAGTTGCCAGAAGAACCGAAATCCCATTCTTATAAAGACGCTCAATCACCTCTGCCATCCATTCAAACTGATACTTTCCTTCTTCCGGCTCCAGCATAGCCCAGGAGAAAATTCCCATAGACACCTGATTGATTTTTGCCTTTTTAAAGTATTCGATATCTTTTTCTAAAATTTCCGGCATATCCAGCCACTGCTCCGGATTATAATCTCCTCCGTGAAGCATTTTTCCAAAATTAACCTGTTCTCGCAATTCGATTCCTCCAAAAAAATTTGTTCCTAAATTCCTTTAAAAGAGAATGTAAATTTCATTTTATTCTTTGTATCCAGTAAATATTCTTCATGGGTTTTGGCTCCCCAACTGTCATCTCCGCCTACTCCCATCTGCTGTGCTGCAACCCGCACAACGGTATAATGTACTTCCGGCAGTTCAAAAGGATGTGCTGCATTTTCCATTTCATGAGGCGTCCATGGAAGTGCGGAAAATTCCATCTGGTCTCCTGCAAAGAGCATACCTCTTCCCTTTCTGTCGGTTACTTTTGCCCAGCGAACACCTGTTTTGTTTCCACATTCCTGAGGCACCATATATTTTGCCACATTATCTGCTACCTGATTTTCATAAATTCCCAGTTTTGCTCCCTTCATACGATCTGTATAGGTCTCTTCCGGCCCCATGCCATACCAGGTTACTTTGTTATAATCTGCATCCAGCTTAAAGATCACACCAAACTCCGGCATATCACTCAGTTCTTTTACCGGATCATAAGAAAGGGTGGACTCAACGGTAGCATCTCCAAAGACTTTATAGGAAAGTCTGCATTTGGAAGCGGGGATTGTAGGCAGACAATAGGTAAAGGTTACGATTGCACAATCTTCCTGTACTTCCAGTTCCGGTGCATAGACACAGCCATTCGGATTTTTATGGGAAGCATACATACTGGCCAGTTTCCACTGTCCGTAACGCATCTGCATAAGATTTCCACAGTCATTGTCTGTAGGTGCTCTCCAGAAATTCGGTTTTGGAATGGCTTTGATCATTTCCACACCACCATATACATAAGACACCAGTCCTCCGTTCAGGTAAGAGAACATCACACGGAAACCGTCCCCTTTCACACCTATATTATGAATGCTTCTTACTACTTCCAGCTTTCCTTTGTGTCCGACTTCCGGCTGTTCTACCTGATAGATGCCCTGTCCAAAAGCAACCTCATGTCCGGCCTTTGCCCATAAGGTATCTTCTCTCAAACGGAAGGATACCGTAACTGCATATTCACCCGGAATCGTCTGTACCAGGAACGGCAATTCATAAATATCCTGTGACAGAGGAGCCGTATGTGTTTCCATATATGCACGTTTTACTTCTTTTCCGTCTTTTTCCAGAATGGCCACACATGTAAAAGTATCTGTGTTGATAAAAAGATTCTTGTTGATAACAGTAACCTTATCCTTTTCTACCAGAGCTGTAATATTCTGATAATTGAATTTTACTTCCTGCATCTTTGGAGAAGCTTCCCGGTCTCCGCCATATGCAATTCCATTTCCACTGAAATTGTAATCGCAGGGACGATCATCAAAATCTCCGCCATATGCCTGATATTCTTTTCCGTAACGATCTTTTTTATAAATAGACTGATCAATATAATCCCAGATAAATCCACCCTGATACAATGGCTCTGTATCAGTCAGATCCGTATATTTATGCATGGCACCGCAGGAATTTCCCATCGCATGGGTATATTCGCAACAAATAAAAGGTTTTGTTCTGTCTTTTGCCAGAAATTCTTTAATGCTTTCCACAGACGGATACATCTGACTTTCCATATCACTGGTATCATTATATCTACGGTCATGGAACAGTCCCTCATAATGTACCAGTCTGGTCGGATCTTCTCTTTTATAAAACTTTGACATCTCATGGATTACTTTTCCGCCAAAGGATTCATTTCCACAGGACCAGATGAGAATCGCCGTATGATTTTTATCACGCTGATACATGGAATTTACCCGATCCAGCATCATGGCTTCCCACTCCGGATGATCACAGGGAAGAATCTTATTCAAGTCCGGATGTTCCTTTAATTCTTCTGCATCCCAGGTTCCATGTGTTTCAAGATTATTTTCTGCAATCATATAAAGGCCGTATTCATCACACAAATCATAAACATCCGATGTATCCGGGTAATGACAAGTACGAATCGCATTGATGTTGTTCTGCTTCATCGTAACAATATCCTGAATGAGTTCCTCTTTTGAAACACAACGTCCGGATACAGAACTGAATTCATGTCGATTGACGCCTTTAAACACAATCCGTTTTCCATTCAGAGTCATAATATTTCCCTGCATCTCAAAACGCCGGAAACCAATCCGGTAAGGGATCACTTCAGAAAGCGCACCTGCTTCATCGTAAACCTCTAACAAAATATCATATAATTCCGGTTGTTCTGCACTCCAGAGAACCGGGTGCTGCACCTGCATGACAATCCGGCTTTCTTCTCCCAGTTCACCTTCTGCATTTGCTGTTGTTTCGCCATTCTTTGCTAATGTAACTTTTACCTTTCCTGCAGCGGTTCCTTTTAACAGGATTTCCAATTTTCCCTGTGTATAGGTGTCATCCAGTTCTGCCCTGAGTCCCAAATCACTTACATGAACGTTTGGAATGGCATAAAGATATACATCCCGATAAATTCCTGAAAAGCGGAAGAAATCCTGATCCTCACACCAACTGCTGCTGGTAAATTTAAATACCTGAGCTGCCAGCTTATTTTCTCCTTCTTTCAGATACTCGGTTAATTCAAATTCCGAAGGCGTAAAACTGTCCTCACTGTATCCCACAAAGATTCCATTCAACCACAGAGCAATTCCACTCTCTGCTCCCTGGAAAGAAATAAATACCCGTTTTCCTTTCATAGCCTCCGGTACTTCAAAATATTTCACATAACTTGCCACCGGATTAAATTCAGTCGGAATCTCACCGGGTTTTACCTCTTCCCAGCCTTCCCAGGGATACTGCACATTGGCATACTGAGGTACACCATACCCTTCCATCTGAATATGGGCGGGTACCCGGATATCATCCCATGTTTTACAGCAATAGGATTCTTTTTCAAATCCAGGCACTGTACTTCCATAATTTTTTGCATAATGAAATTTCCACAGACCATTCAGACTGTATTTGAACTTTTCCTGTTTCTGCTCCATCTCTTCCATGGAACCATAATATTTATGATCGGAGTGTGCCTCTACTCGATTTTCATTAAAATATTCCGGATTTTTCACTTTATTATAATCAAATGTACCCACAATCCCAAATCTCCTTCTTTGTTTTTTACCATCCTTTTAAGACAGAAATATTATAATTCACAAGATTTTCCGTTTTATTTTTTGCCTGATTTCGCCACTGGCGCGGAGGCAATCCTGTGACTTTTTTGAAATTCCGGTTGAAAGTAGCTGCAGACGAAAAACCCACCCTGTTCCCAATCGTTTCCAGTCTTTCATCTGTCTTTGCCAGAAGTTCACATGCTTTCTCAATTCTCACCAGCGTCACATATTCTGCCGGAGACAAATTCATAAATTCCAGAAAAATCCTCCGAAAATGTGTTTCGCTCATATGGCTGATTGCTGCAAGCTTTCCTACCATAAGCGGTTCCGGATAATGCTTGCCGATATAATCCAGTACCAGAAGAATTCCCTGCAAATGTCGGTCATCAATAATCCCCGTCTGCGGAATTCCGTTTGCAGGATTTTTGCGGGCCAGTTGAAAAATGCAGGAGGCAAGCGCTCCTTGCACACTTTCTTTATAAAACTCGTTCCTGGCTCGCATTTCCTCCAGTATCGTTCGAATTACAGATGCAAATACCGGATCTTCCTTACTGGAAATAAGAAATGCCCGGCTGTTGATCCGTTCAATCAATCCATTGGCTTTTACCGGTCTGTCCTTCCACAGTTCTCTTAAAAATTTCTCTATATCCACAAAAAGATATTCCCATTTGTTGATTCCTTCTTCATTTCCCACGGTATGATGTGGAAAATTCTTGGGAATTACAGTAATACTTCCTGCTTTGTATGGATACTGATTTTTTCCAAGAAACAAAGTCCCTTCTCCATAATAACAAAATCCGATTTCCAGATGATTATGAAAATGCATAGGATCCGCTCCATATCTGGTCACCCAACGCTCTCCAAGAAGGGCGATCAGCGGAAAATTCTGTGGAATTTCATAATAACGAAACTCAATCGGTTCTTTTTTCTTCTTCATACCGCGTTCTTTCTGCCCCCCAGTCCGGTTTTTTTCATTATATCACTATTTTCTATACTTTTTCACTCATAATCGGTTTGTTTTTTATCATTTTCAACCATTTTCCTGCAAAATCCAAGACAAAAAAAGGTACAGAAAACAATGCAACTCACACACTGCCTTCTGTACCTTTTCCATTTTCTCTGTTCTATGCCACAATAAATGGTGCCAGGTCTTTTTTGATCATATCAATATTATCGGTAAATACCTGCATCTTTGCCTTTTTTCCAGTACCGATTCCAAGTACGCCCAAGATCGATTTTGCATCTACTACAAATCTTCCTACACGCAAGTCTACTTCACATGCGTATTTTGACACTCTATTTACAAAATCCACTACTTCATCCTTTCCTTCAAAATACACCTGTAATTCTTTCATTCTATATTCCTCCTTGTTTTCATTTGACCTCAAGGTTTCTTGCTTTTTGATTTTCTCTACTATAGCAAAATTTTATGAAAAAAAAAGGTAGAAAAATTTGAAATAGGATGAAATATCCGACAAAATCAGCCATGAATCCTTCGATATTCTCCCGGAAGCATGCCTGTCTCTGCGCGAAACACCTGACTCATATATTTCGGATCCGAATAACCGGTCATGGACGCAATCTGATTTAACTTCAGATCCGAATCAATCAAAAGTCGTTTCACCTGATCCATTCTATATTTTTTAATCGTCTCAGAGAAGGAAGCTCCCGTCTCTTTTTTAAATTGTTTACTTAAATATTCTTCCGATACATGCAGTCGTCTGGCAACTTCTTCCAGGTTAATTCCCTGTGCGTAATATTCCTGAATCATCCCCTGTGCTTTCTTTACCAGCAATTGGGTAGCGCCTGCATTCTCTTCCTGTTCTCCTGTATGAATTCTGGAAAACACTCCCATAAGGATTTCCCTGATTTCATCTCTGCTTACGGATTCCATAATGGTCTGCAAGATCTTCTGCATCGATACGCTCTCTCCTGCAAATATACCACATTCTTTTGCTGTATGAATGACAGCATACGCATATCGGATACAGGCTTCCCGGATACTTTCCGGTCTGTGTTTTTTTTCTAAACAAGCCTCTGTAAACAATTTCCAACAACGAACAAACTGCTCTTTGTCTGCCCGTATAATTGCCTGCCGTGCCTGTGTCTCCACTTCCATTGGATACTGCAGTTCACAGGTGTCTGTTTTTTCTATCTCATCGCAAAGAAGCAGTTCTCCCGACTGGCAGATAAGATTCCACTCCAGAGTCTTTTTCATTGCTTCCTCTGCACCTACCAGTTCTTTCAGGTTTCCGCATGTTTTCCATACAAAAACCGGAATTTTTTTTACTCTGGCCCTCAATGCAGGAAGCACAGAATTTTTTACAAACTCCTGAAAATTTTCACGATCCACATGATAGAAAATCACAAGACAGACCTGCTCTTTTTCCATACACAACTGGCACATGGAATAATCCATCTTATGATTCTGCATTTCACAGAAAAAATCTAAAATCTCTTTCCTGTTTTCTTCATAATTTTTTCCGGAAAACACAAACAGGCAATGCACCGGTTCCTCAAGTTTCAGTCCATAATGGCTTTCTAAAATTCCTTCCAGATTTTCATCAATTGATATTCTGTCCTGCATGATGCCGTAAAACAGATTCTCCAGGCTTAACATCTGTCTTTCCTGCTTCTTTACCGTCAATACCTGTTCCATTTTGTCCAGTATTTTTTTCAGTTCTCCAAGATGAATGGGTTTTAACAGATAATTATCAATTCCAAGGGTAATGGCCTCTTTTGCATACTTAAAATCTGAATAAGCAGTAAGAATGATCACCCTGGCATCTATGCCCTCTTCTCTTATTGTATGAAGCAATTCCAAGCCATCCATTTCCGGCATCTGAATATCCAGAAAAATCAGATCCGGATGAACTTTCCGGATCAGTTCCAGACCTTTTCTCCCATTGGATGCACTTCCTGTTACGACATATTCTTTATTCATTTTCTCCAGAATCTTTACAAGACCTTCACGAATGGGTTTCTCATCCTCCACTACTACAATTTTCATCCCATGCCATACTCCTTTCCCTCACAAGGCAAAAAAAGATGCACTTGTGTTATGATTTCCTGTTCTCTCTCCACACCTTGAAAATAAAGCTTTGTCTCTTCTCCATAATAAAGTTTCAATCTTTTTCTCACATTGGCGATTCCTACATGATTTTTCTGCTCCTGCCCTGCGTTCAGCTCCTTTATTTCTTCCGTTGTCATCGGTATTCCATTATTTTCTATCACGATGTGGATCTGCTGTCCGGCATTCTGTACCTGGATTTTTATTTTATGTTCCCCCTCTTTTCCATGAAATCCATATTTTACTGCATTTTCCACGAACGGCTGTAATAACAATTTATGAATTTTGTACTTTTGCAGTTCTTCTTCCACATAAAACTCTGCCTGTATCGGTTCTCCAAGCTTTGCCTGCTGAAGAAGCAGATATTTTTCCAACCATTCCTGCTCTGCCTGCAAAGAAGTCTCTTCTCCCGGATTCTTAATCGCATATCTCAGAATATCTGCCAACGATACCAGAAGCTCACTGATTTCATACTGTTCATTTTCAATGGCCTTCCAGTTTATAGTATCCAGAATATTATATAAAAAATGAGGATCGATCTGTGCTTCCAGAGCTGATATTTCCGCATTTTTCTGTTCAATAGCAGACTGCTTCACCTGTCGGATCAAATCATCGGTATGCTCTGCCAATGCATTCAGGCCTTCCCGAATCTTCTGAATTTCCAGGCTATCCTTCTCACCTGGAGAAAGATGTATTTGAAAATTACCGGCTTCCATCTGCTCCATGGCTTCTACAATCTGACTGACCGACTTCCTGATCGGTCTGGTAAAACGGGATAACAGAATGATTAGTAACACCAGAATCACAAATGCCACCGCTGTCCAGAAAAGAAACTGTGCCATGATTTCTCTGTAAAAAGCATCCATTTTCCATACCAGCAGAATCTCCCAGCCACTGGTAGTATTTTCTGTCTGCAGTGTATACATTCCTTTTTTGCTGATACTGTCCGGATTTTGTCCAAGTTTCTGCATAGATGGAGACAGAAAAATCCTGTTTTCGGAAATCAGATAGGTATTTCCCTCCTCTTCCGTATTTCCCGCTACAATCGCATCCGTAAGTACAGAAAGGTCTACAGACAGGATTACATATCCGATTTCTTTATTGATATTCCTGTAATCTATGATTTTTCTTAGAATATGAAAAACAGGATGCTCTTGTGTCCCGCTTTGTACCGGATCCACATAATAAGTCTGAACCGCAATTCTTTCTACCGGAACCTGAAGTATCCAGGAACTTTCCACAGAAGAAGAAACAAACCGGTCATAGAAAAAACGTTTCTGTGATTTTAAGACTACCTGCATTCCTTCTACCCCTATATGTCGATTACATACATGGGCAAACTGCCTTCTGAGTTTGCTGCCGTTTACCTCTTCTTTTTCTTTGTTTTCATTGATTTCCTCTACAAGCGTAATAAACTCATCGTCCGTTGTCACATCATAAAGAATGGTTTCATATTTATCCAAAATCATATCCAAACATTGATTCGCTTTTGCTATATCTTCTTCTGCTCTGGTCTTTAACAAGGTCTCTGTACTTTTCCAGAGACGGATCTGAGAGATCAAAGCAAATATAAGAATCGGAATACAGCTGGCAGCAAAAAAAGCAGGTATCATTTTGTTTCTCATACTGTTTCTTTGTCTCATGGCTGTTCCTCTCTTATTTTTTCAATATTGATCTCAGCATTTTCCAGAATGGATTCGATTTCTTCATCCCCCGCAATCACCTGACTCAGTGCACTGGAAATTTCCAGTGATATCTGAGGCCATTCTTCACTCATCTCTCTGAGCCTTGCACTTGGCAGAATCTTCATAAATACTTCTTTCCATTCATCTCCCTGGAACTGTTGTTCCATAACATCCACCCTGGGAGCAATCAGTCCCATACCGTCCAGATAAGATTCCATACGATGTTTATCTGCCAGAAATCGAAGAAATTTGATCGCCTCCTCCTGATTCTCCTGATCCGTCACTGCAAGAATTTCTCCACCCAGTACACTGACCTGGCAGGTCTCTCCCGGAATCGGACAGACACCAAATTCCATATTGGGTGCCTGCTCCCGTATGCAGTCAATCTGCATGGCATTATTGAACATGATTGCAATATTCCCTTTCACAAACTGGTTTGTCACATCACTCAGGGTAAGAGAAATGCTTTGTCTGCTCAGACTTCCTTCCTCTGCCATTTCTCCGAGCATTTGAAATGCTTTCCTGGACTGTTCTCCATTGATTTCTGTAACTTCCCCTCCCATAGACCAGAGTATCGGTAAGAAACTATACATACTTTCCTCTGTCTGAAGCGCAGCAATCGCAAATGCATTTCTTTCTCTGGTACTGACTTTCTCCACAACTTCCTTAAATTCTTCCCAGTTTTGAGGCGGTGTACAACCGGCCGCTTCCAGTATCCGCTTATTATAAAACATGGCTGTACAATTGACTCCAAATGGCTGTCCGTATATTTTATTGTCGATTTCACAAGGTTCGATTGCCTGCTCCATATAAAAAGAAAGCTCCGGAATCTGATCAGTCAATTCTACAAAAGGCTGCATTCCATGGAAAAACCGAAAATCCGAAGAGTCTACCAATGCAAGATCCGGTGTATTTCCCTCTGCCATAGCCAGAGCCAGTTTCTTTTTAAAATCCTCATCCGGTATATAAACGGTTTTGATTTCTATGCAATCCTGCGATTCATTAAACTGATTTATAAGACTGTTTAATTGCTTTTGATTTCGCGGAATATCCCAATAGTGCCAGAGCGTCAACTTTACTTTCGATTTCACAGTCATACTTTTCTCACCGGAACATCCGAATAGCAGAAAACAAAGCAAAATTCCTGCTGCGACCCATTGTATTTTTTTCTTTTTGTTCATTGACTTTCTCCCTTCCTGTCTATTGTATGCATTTAACAAAAACAGGTCAAGCACAAACCTTTGTCTGCTACATATAGTAAAGCATACTGTTTCATTTTCGGAGTATCCGTTTGCATGAAAACCCGAATATTTGATTTTACGATTATGGGTGGAGACCAGCGCCAGGTCTGGCTTGCCCGTCTTCTTGCAGACCGTGGATTTCGTATTTGTCAGTATGAACTTCCGGAAGGTCTCCCAAAAGACCAATATCCTCTTTGTTCCTGTACGGAGGAAGCGCTGACATGTTCTTCCTTTATTCTGGCTCCTCTTCCTCTTTCTTCTCACATATTTTCGATTCCTGTATCTGAATTTTCTTCCTTTCTTTCGGAAGATCAAATTTTTTTTGCAGGAAAGATTCCTTCCTGTTTTCGCGATCCGACCACAAAACAGGGGATTCCTTTTTTTGACTATATGGAAGACGAATCCCTGACTCTGTATAATACCATTGCCACGGCAGAAGGCGTTGTAACACTGGCAGCCTTAAACAGTCCGCGCAATCTCCATAAAAGCCAATGTCTGGTTCTCGGTTATGGAAAATGCGGCCGCCGTCTGGCTGCTCTTTTAACCGGTATGTTTTGCCATGTAACGGTATGTGCCAGAAATCCAGCTGCTCTTACCGAAGCATCTTTATCGGTTCCACAGGTAATTGATTTTTCATCTTTACCGGATGCCTTAGAACACGCGACCTTTGATTTTATTTTTAACACGATCCCTGCTCCTGTTTTCGGAAAAGCCTGTCTGCGTTTGTTAAATTCCCAGACAGCGATTTTTGATATTGCATCTGCCCCGGGAGGAATCGATTTTGCCTCTGCTGCTCAACTTGGAATCTCTGCCAGACTCTGCCCCGGACTTCCCGGAAAATACGCCCCACTTTCCAGCGCACAGGCAATGGAAAAAATGATTTTATCGCATATCGCTCCATCTGTTCCTCAAAACAAGAAAATTTCAGAAAGGAAATAACTATGACATTAAAAGGAAAACAAATCGGAATGGCTTTTACCGGATCTTTCTGCACTTATCAGAAAGCCTTCGAACAGCTGCAGAAACTGACCAATACCGGAGCTGTGATTCAGACAATTTTTTCAGATTCTGCCGCTACCATAGACAGCCGTTTCGGCACTGCTGAAACGTTTTTAAAACAGGCCGATACCCTTACAGGAAAAGCTCCCATCTGCACCATTGCGGAAGCGGAACCCATTGGTCCCAAAAGTCTTCTTGATCTTCTTGTAATCTGCCCCTGTACCGGAAATACCCTGGCAAAACTGGCAAATGGGATTACCGATACACCGGTTCTTATGGCTGCAAAAGCTCATTTAAGAAACGATAAACCCATTCTTTTAGCCATTTCCACAAATGATGCCCTTGGAATGAACATGAAAAATATCGGTCTTCTCATGAACAGCAAAAACATTTATTTTCTTCCGTTTTGCCAGGATGCTCCCGATAAAAAACCAAATTCCATGGTTGCCTGTATGGAATTTCTGATTCCATCCATAGAAGCCGCTCTGGAAAAAAGACAGATTCAACCTGTAATTCGATAATTTTCGCTGCTTTAAAGAAAGGAGCTTTTCTATGTGTGGTATTGCCGGTTTCTGCAGCCCTCACCAAAAATTTACAGACGAAAAATCCAGATGGATTTCTGTACTGGAACAAATGAATCAAGTACAAAAACGAAGAGGCCCCGACGATGAGGGGACCTGGCTTGACGATCACTGCGGGCTTGCCCATGTAAGACTGGCGATCATTGATCGGATTACCGGCCATCAACCCATGACCCATACAATCGCAACCTCTACTTTTTCTATCGTCTTTAACGGAGAAATCTACAATATGAAAGAATTAAAAAAAGATCTGCAAAAAGAAGGAATCTTATTTTCGACTGCAAGTGACACAGAAGTGATTCTAAAAGGTTTTATCGCCCATGGAGAAACGTATATAAAAAGATTGAATGGAATTTTTGCCATTGCCATTTATGATGTACAAAGAAGAAAACTCTGGCTCTTTCGCGACCGCCTGGGTGTAAAGCCGCTCTTCTATACGATTCAGAACCATACTCTCATCTTCGCTTCGGAGCAAAAAGGAATCCTTTCCTACCCTAATATAGTTCCTGCTGTTGATAAAAACGGTCTATGCGAAATTTTTGCTCTTGGTCCTGCCCATACAAGTGGCACCGGCATATTTAAAGGAATTCTGGAAGTTCTCCCCGGCGAAGTACTTTGTTTTGATTTTCAGGGATGTCAACGTCATTTTTACTGGAAGCTTAACAGTCATCCCCATGAAGATTCTCTTTCCCATACAATCGAAAAGACCCGATGGCTTGTGGAAGATTCTGTGAGACTTCAGATGCTTTCTGATGTTCCGATCTGTACCTTTCTGTCCGGCGGCGTGGACAGCAGTCTCGTTACTGCCATCTGTGCCAGAGAATTAGAAAAACAAGGCAGACAACTACACACATTTTCTTTTGATTTTAAAGACAACAAAAAATATTTTCAATCCAGCACCTTCCAGCCCAGTCAGGATCGTCCCTGGGTAGAAAAAATGAGCACTTATGCAAAAACCAATCACCACTTTCTGGAATGTAATAATCAATCCCAGTTTGACTGTCTTTTCAAAGCTGTGGAAGCCAGAGATCTGCCCTGTATGGCAGATGTGGAATCTTCCATGCTCTACTTCTGCTCTCTGGTCGCCAAATACAATCTGGTTACCCTCACCGGAGAATGTGCCGACGAAATTTTCGGAGGATACCCCTGGTTTCACCAAAAAGAAGCACTGGAACATCCATGCTTTCCCTGGTCTCCCTCTATGGCACCAAGAAAAGTTCTTCTTTCTGATGAAGTCCTCCAGGAACTTCCTCTGGAAGAATATGCGCGCTCGGCCTATGAGAAAACTATCCGGGATACACCGCGTCTTGCAGGAGAAACTCCGTTGGAAGCCCGCAGAAGAGAAATTGCCTACCTAAACCTCCGCTGGTTTATGGCAACCCTCCTGGACCGCATGGATCGAACCAGTATGTATTCCGGTCTGGAGGCCCGTGTTCCCTTTGCAGATCACAGAATTGTAGAATATCTGTTTAATGTTCCCTGGCACATGAAATGCCCGGATAAAAAGGTCAAAGGACTTCTGCGTTTTGCAGGAGAAGGCCTCCTTCCTGCAGATATTCTCTGGCGTAAAAAAAGTCCTTATCCCAAAACCTATGATCCTGCTTATGAAGCACTTCTTGGTAACCGGCTAAAAGAAATCCTCTCCTCACCAAACGCCCCCATACGGGTACTTCTGGATTCCAAAAAAGTCCGGAAATTCCTGGATACCCCTTCCGACTACGGAAAGCCCTGGTATGGTCAATTGATGGCCGGTCCCCAGATGCTGGCTTATATGCTGCAGATTAATTATTGGCTGGAAACTTATCACATAAGCCTTTTATCCTGAGCCTCTATCCCACACACGATCAGACAGCCATCCTTCACCTGAAAATGCACTTCCATCCCTGCAAATCCAAATCCATATACGCGCTCCGGATTTTTATGATAGGCAGGTCTTGGATCATTTTCCAGTACTCCACGCAATGCTTCTCTTTTTTCCTCCGGAACAAGCGCCTCCAGATGTTCCGGAAATTTTACACAAAGCCTGTCATCCTTATGCCGGTCGGAAAATCCCCCGTCTGCATCCGGATGACAGTCCGAATGAGGGACATAAGGCTTTATATCAAAAATCGGTGTTCCATCCATCAAATCTGCTCCTCTCACATACAGAACCGGTCCCAATTCTGCGTCTATAACTATTTTTTCCAGACATACACTGGAAAGTCCAATCGGATTCGGGCGAAAGGGAGATCGTGTGGCAAATACACCTTTTCTCACATTGCCCCCCAATCTGGGTGGCCGTACTGTGGGTGACCAGTTTGTACAAATCGACTGGGAAAATTCCCAAAGAATCCAGATATGAGAAAACTCTTCCAATCCTTTCAAAGCCTGTGGATTTCTGTATTCCGGTTCAAAAACAATTTTTCCTTCCAGTTCTCTGACCAGTCCGCTCTGCCGGGGAATTCCGAATTTTTCCGGAAAATCCGTATGGATACGGGCAATCACTTTCATTTCACAGGTTTCTGTTTTTCTGTTTTCTTTCATACACGCTATCTCCTCTCCCACATATGAGATTCTCTCTGATAACTTCCTTTTGGCACGCCTGGATACTGCTCCAATAAAGTTTCCACTGCATTTCTATATTCTTCTAAGGTTCTGCTTCTCTTCAGACTTTCATTCCATACATCCATCTCAGGAAAAGAATATCTGAGATAGCACCAGATTTCTTTCAGCTTAAAGAGAGCTTTTTCTTCATTCACTGCAGTGCGCGTAAATTCTTCATAAAGCCGTTCCAGAAACCCTTTCCATTGTTTCATAGAAACTGGTTCTTCTCCGCGGATTTTTCCAGTCAGACCAGGATCTGCCAATACGCCTCTCCCAAGCATCACTCCATCAATCTTAGGAAATTCCAGAGCCACCTGCTTATAATCTTCCTCTGTAAAAATATCCCCGTTATAAATCAATGGCATATTCTGCCTTTTATAAGCTTCCCGAAATGCACTTTTTCTCGGTCGTCCCTTATAAAAATCCTGCTGTACTCGCGGATGTATAATCAGTTCTTCCAAAGGATACTGACAGAAAATATCCATTAAAGGCCCAATCTCTTCCGGTTCGTATCTGCCTACCCGCGTTTTTACAGATATTTTCACCTGCGTTCCTTCAAATATTTCATTAAGGAAACGATCCAGCGCCTCCCTTTTATCCAAAAATCCCGATCCTCTCCCGCCATTTACCACTGGTCTGGACGGACATCCCAGATTAAGATTTACTTCTGTGTAACCATATTCTTCCAACCCTTTTACTGTTCTTAAAAAATCCTCACTGTTATTTGTCAAAATCTGAGGAACCAGATAAAGTCCCTGGTTATTTTCAGGAAGAATATTCTTTTTTTCCTTATAATTAAAAAGACGCCCCTTATTCTGCTTTGCAGCAATAAAAGGTGCAAAATATTTATCCATCGGAGAAAAAAATGCATGATAAGCATTTCTGTAGATATATTCCGTTACCTCTTCAAGAGGTGCCATATATATTTTCATATACCATTTACCTGTTCTGAAATCATTACTTCCATTGTTACCGAAACATTATAGCATTCCTGCAATTTCCTGTCGACTATCTCCAAAAAAGTTCAAATAAATGCTTTTGAAAAAATAATTAAATTTTTTCAAAAAAAGGCTTGCAATTTACTTAAGCCTATGCTATTATAATTAACGGTCGCTTCGGTAACACAAAACGACAAAAACAACAAGATATGGCTCCATGGTCAAGCGGTTAAGACACCGCCCTTTCACGGCGGTAACAGGGGTTCAAATCCCCTTGGAGTCATTAAGGCGCCATAGCCAAGTGGTAAGGCAAAGGTCTGCAACACCTCTATCACCAGTTCGAATCTGGTTGGCGCCTCTTAAAATTAAATATTATATTCGGCTCCATGGTCAAGCGGTTAAGACACCGCCCTTTCACGGCGGTAACAGGGGTTCAAATCCCCTTGGAGTCACTAAGGCGCCATAGCCAAGTGGTAAGGCAAAGGTCTGCAACACCTCTATCACCAGTTCGAATCTGGTTGGCGCCTCTAAAAAAACCATTGCGAAAATCGCAATGGTTTTTTGTTTACAAATATCAAACACACTCTAACCACCATTTCAAAACATTCTGGATCTGCTCATCCCAATAACACCACTGGTGATCTCCATCTGATTCGTGAAATTCCAACGGATATCCTAATTTCTTCATGTACTCCCATGTTCTCACATTATCTTTATAAAGAAAATCCTGTTTTCCACACCATGCAAACAGACGAGGCAAGGTTTTTTCTTCTTTTTTTAATTTAGCTGCCAATGCCCATAAATCATTTTCTGATCCTTTCATCTGCTCCGGACTTCCAAATACACCTGTCCAGAACGCTTTCTCTGTGTCATCTTCTTCTGCTTCCTTTTCCACAAGGTGCGTTGCCATATCGATTGCACCAGACAGAGATGCTGCCGCTCCAAACGTATCATTCGCCCCCAGTGCTAATTTCCATGCACCGTAACCGCCCATAGATAAACCGGCTGCCAGCGTATCTTCTTTTTTATCTGACATATTCGGGAAAAATTGTCTGCAGATAGCCGGAAGCTCTTTTGATATAAAATCCCAGTATTTCAATCCATACGTCGTATTGGTATACCATCCAAGATGTGTCGTAGGCATGACTACTGCAATTCCTAATTCACTGACATAACGCTCTATAGAGGTCCTCCGCATCCAGATTGACTGATCATCACTCATACCATGGAGAAGATACATCGTTTTATATTTCCCGTCTCCTGCACATCCTTTCATTCCGATTTGCCAGTCTGTTTTCTGAGGGAGAATCACTCCCATTGTCATGGACATTTTCAATACATCTGAAAAAAATTCTACATTTAAATATGCCATTTATTCCTTCCTCTTTCTTCTACGATTGTAACTGTTCAGTTACAATTATTTTATCACATTATTCCAATTATTCCAACATTTATACACAAAAAAACTGCAGATCATAATCTGCAGCCTTCACAGCTCCCCCTGTTGGACTCGAACCAACGACACTGCGGTTAACAGCCGCATGCTCTACCGACTGAGCTAAGGAGGATCATCCTTTTCTTCTATCGTACCTTCAAAACTACATATACAAAGCAGAAACGTTCCAACACTCTGCCGTTTGTGAACTCTTCGGCTGCTTCCATTCCGAAGCGGTCATTCATAAATGCTCCGCATCTACTCATGTCCTTTGCTCACGATCAGGTCAAGCCCTCG
>JALFGN010000038.1 GCA_022777285.1 Blautia sp. | reverse complement strand
TATTATCCTAGGAATATTCTGTACCTATTATAACGAAATGTTTTTCAGAAATCAACAAAAAGAACCCCCGGAAATTATATTCCGAAGATTCTTTTTCTCAGTTATTTTTTATTATCCGTTTCTTACTTTTTCACTGTATGGCTTCGGTAGTTTGACACATAATAAAAAGTCCCGCAAAGTGCACAAATAGGTTCTTTCTGTAATCTGCCTTTTCCTGTTAAGATACACCAAATTCCTCTTGCAATGTCTGAACTGCCTCTTTTTTTCCTTTAAAGTGAACTGCATTGATTCCCTGTATTCTGGCTTCCGCGATATTATCCAACACATCATCCAGAAATACCGCTTTTGCCGGATCGATTTTAAAATCCTTCAGAAGTTTCTGGTAAAATTCCGGTTCCGGTTTCAACATTTTTACCTGCCAGGACATATACCCTCCATCCATAAGATCAAGGAAAGACAGTTCCTCCTTGCATCTGTCATACAGCGGTTTTGAAAAATTCGACAGATAATAAATTTTATATCCTCTTTTCTTTAAATATTTCAACCAGATCCTGGTATAGGAAAAGGTATGAATGGTAAATCCCATATCCTCAAACGCATTTCGTATTTCCTTTTCATATTCCGGATCATTGTCGATAAAGGACTGAAGAATTTCTTCTTCATTTCTGACACCCCGGTCTGCCTCCACCCAGTCTTTGCTGGCAAACATAGCATCTCCCACTGCCTGAATAGACGCTTCATCATAATGCAGACTTTTCAGATATTTCTTCCAGTCGTAATCCACAAGAACCTTTCCAAGATCAAAGATAATCGTATTGACAGCTGCTTTTTCTGAATCGATTTTTTCGATTCCGTCCGTTTCTTTTGTCCATTTGTATACCAGAAGAATGGCATACAGAAGTACCGGCACAATCACCGTAGAATACAAGGCTGCCATCAGCATCGATTCGGCGCCCGGACTTTTGATCAATGCAAACACAAAGGCAAGAACATATATGCCAAGAAGCACGATTATGCCAGTGATTGCAAGTATTTGTTTAAGCTTCTTCACTTCTTATTCTTCCTCCCAATGAATATCTTTAATTATAATAATTTTAGAGGTATCCGTCAATGGACATTAATGCTCTAAATATAGGAGAAAATCGACAGATTCTACAATTCTCAGGCTATTCTTATCAGGAAATGAAAAATGATTTACATATTTATCAAAGGATTTTTGAGGATATTGTACAGATAAATACCATTGGAAGGACGATAGACGGGCGGGAAATCTTTCATCTGCGGATTGGAGCAGCCAATGCCAGGAATCAAATTCTGATTTTTGCAGGAATCCACGGAAGAGAATATATGACTTGTCAGCTGGTTATGGATCAGACTGCGGATTATGCCCGTGCGCTTCTTCAGAAACAAAGCTACAAAGGAATTTCCTATGAAGAAATGTCTCAAATCTGTACCATCCATGTCATTCCGATGGTCAATCCCGACGGTGTAACAATCAGCCAGATGGGCCCGGATGCCATGCAAAAAGAAGAAGTCCGGAAACAGGTTTGGGCAATCGCAGGAAAGGATCGGGCAAGAATGCCCTGGAAGAAATATTTCCGATACTGGAAGGCAAATGCGCAAGGGATTGATGTGAACCGGAATTTTGATGCTTTATGGGAAACCTATTCTGACGGAATGGAGCGGCCGTCCAGCGAACGCTATAAAGGAAGTGCTCCCGGATGCACAGCGGAAGCCCGGGCACTGGTTGAATTGACAGAAAAAGAAAATTTTGCCCGAACGATCAGCTATCATTCTTCCGGTTCAGTGATCTACTGGTCTTTCGGACAGAAGGGTGCACTTGCCCAACAAACAAAAAATTTTGCCAAACGAATTGGCAATATTACCGGTTATACCCCGGATGATGATTATGAAGAACTCGATCCTGCCGGATATAAAGACTGGGCACTGCTGAAAAAAGGAATTCCCAGTCTCACGATAGAAATCGGCAGGTCAGAGTCGCCTCTGCCCCCTTCTGCTTACAAAAGAATTTATCGGGAAAATCAGCATGTATGGGAAGAAACCATACTGGATATTCTGGAAGAACAGCGCACAGATCTCTGCCTGTAATCTATCTTGCTATTATACCAGAAAAAGCCGCTGAAATGCAGATAGTTCTTCTGTATATATCTTGACAAAAAACTACAAATAGTGTTACTGTAATGACAACGCAAAGAAAACTATAAATTAAATAAGATTGAGGTGCCTAAGATGCAGGAATTAAAACCAATTAAAGAAGGTAAAGTACGCGAAATCTATGACAATGGAGATAGCCTGATCATGGTTGCAACAGACCGCATCAGCTGCTTTGACGTAATTCTGAATAACGAAGTTACCAAAAAAGGTACGGTACTTACTCAGATGTCAAAATTCTGGTTTGATCTGACAGAAGATATTCTGCCAAACCATATGATTTCCGTAGATGTAAAAGATATGCCGGAATTTTTCCAGCAGGAAAAATTTGATGGAAACAGCATGATGTGCCGCAAACTGGAAATGCTTCCAATCGAATGTATTGTACGTGGTTACATTACAGGAAGTGGTTGGGAAAGCTATAAAAAAACCGGTAAAGTATGTGGAATCGAGTTGCCGGAAGGTCTGAAAGAATCCGACAAACTGCCGGAACCGATTTATACTCCATCTACAAAAGCGGAAATCGGTGATCACGATGAAAACATCTCCTTTGAACAGAGCATTGCTCATCTGGAAAAATACTTCCCGGGCAAAGGTCAGGAATATGCAGAAAAACTTCGTGACTGCACAATCGCACTCTATAAAAAATGTGCAGAATACGCACTGAGCAAAGGAATCATTATTGCTGATACAAAATTTGAATTTGGTCTCGATGAAGAAGGCAACGTAGTCATCGGTGATGAAATGCTTACACCGGACAGCTCCCGTTTTTGGCCTGCAGACGGTTATGAACCAGGACATGGTCAGCCATCCTTTGACAAACAGTTTGCACGCGACTGGCTGAAAGCAAATCCAGACAACGACTGGACGCTGCCACAGGAAATCGTAGATAAAACAATTGAAAAATATCTGCAGAGCTACGAAATGCTTACTGGTAAAAAACTGGTGTAAAAAACAAAATAAATTTTAAAAAAAGCCCACATCAATCAATGATTGACATGGGCTTTTCTTACGCACAATTATCTGTAAATGATATCTTCTCTGCTTGGTCCGTTAGAGATCATAGTGATCGGGAATCCAATCTTTTCTTCTACAAATTCAATGTATTTTCTGCAGTTTTCCGGTAAATCTTCATATTTTTTGATTCCACGGATATCACAGTTCCATCCTGGCAATGTTTCAATTACCGGTTTTGCTTTTTCCAGTAATGCAGTTGTCGGGAATTCTGTGGTGATTTCCCCATCAATATCATATGCAACACATACCGGAATCTCTTCCAGATATCCAAGTACATCCAGTACGGTAAATGCTACATCGGTAGTACCCTGCATACGGCATCCGTATTTGGAAGCAACACAGTCAAACCATCCCATACGTCTTGGACGTCCGGTGGTTGCTCCGAATTCACCGCCATCGCCGCCGCGTCTTCTCAGTTCATCTGCTTCTTCTCCGAAGATTTCAGATACAAATGCACCGGCTCCGACTGCGCTGGAATATGCCTTGCAGACAGTGATGATCTTTTTAATTTCATAAGGAGGCAGACCTGCTCCTACTGCTCCATATGCAGCCAGAGTAGAAGAAGAGGTAACCATTGGATAAATACCATGATCCGGGTCTTTTAAAGATCCCAGCTGGCCTTCCAGCAGTACTTCTTTGCCTTCTTTTAACGCATTCCACAGATAGAGAGAAACATCGCATACATAAGGTGCTACCATTTCTCTGTATTCTTTCAGTTCGTTCATAATATCATCCGGATTCAATAATGGTTTGTGATACAAATGTTCCAGAATGACATTCTTTGTTTCACAGACACGAACCACTTTCTCACGAAGTGCTTCCTCTTCCATAAAGAGTTCGCTTACCTGGAAACCGATTTTTGCATATTTATCTGAATAAAACGGTGCGATTCCTGATTTCGTGGAACCAAAAGATTTTCCTGCCAGACGTTCTTCTTCATACTCATCAAATTTGATATGGTAAGACATTACCATCTGCGCCCTGTCAGAAACCTTGATTTTCGGCATTGGCACGCCCTTGTCCACAATTGACTGAATCTCTCTAAACAGTACCGGGATGTTGAGCGCTACACCGTTTCCGATGACGCTGGTAGTGTGATCATAGAACACACCGGACGGAAGGGTATGAAGCGCAAATTTTCCATAATTATTCACAATTGTATGGCCTGCATTGGCGCCGCCCTGGAATCTTACGATAATATCGGATTCCTGAGCCAGCATGTCGGTAATTTTGCCTTTACCTTCATCTCCCCAGTTAGCCCCTACTACTGCTTTTACCATTTTACATTCCTCCTAAAGTGTTATTCGTACTCATGTATCATACTACATTTTCAGTAATAAATAAAGTTCTATTTTAAAATTCAGCACAATTTTACCTGCTTCTCTTAGTTTCTCTTTCGGAACAGAATAAAACACACGGCCGAAATTCCCATAAGAATGGGATAGTACAGATATGGCATAATTGCAACTGGTGTAATACCTGCCAGACCGGCTGCTGCCAGAAGCTGAGCACCATATGGAATCAGTCCCTGTCCTACTGAACCGAAAATATCCAGAAGAGAAGCACTTCTTTTTGGAGAAACATGGAACTCTTCACTGATTTCTTTTGCGATCGGGCCTGCCATAACAATGGCCACTGTATTATTTGCCGTACAGCAATCTACAAGCAGCACCAGAAGAGAAATTCCAAATTCTCCTCCTTTGGAACCGCTGATTCTCTTTTTGATTACGTTCAGAATATATTCAATACCGCCATATTCTTTTACCAGTGCAACAATCGCTGCCACAATAATAGAAATTACCGTGATATCATACATACTGGTAACGCCCTCTCCCATTTTCTGGAACATTTCACTGATCTGAAAAGCACCGGTTCCGATTCCCACAATCAGAGATAATACCGTACCTGCAATCAAAACCAGAAAGACATTGATTCCAATAAGCGCGCCTGCCAGCACGACCAGATAAGGAAGGACACGAACCAGCTGATAGTCCAGTCCGCCTTCAATGGAAGCCATATTTCCCCGTGTGATCAGGAAAAACAGGATGCCGGTAATAATCGCTGCCGGAAGTACAATCAGGAAATTTTCCCGAAATTTATCTTTCATCTCACAACCCTGTGTCCGCACTGCGGCAATGGTTGTATCGGAAATCATGGATAAATTGTCTCCAAACATAGCACCACATACAATGGCTCCCATGCATATGGGAAGTCCGATTCCTGTTTTCTCTGCGATTCCCACACCGATCGGTGCCATTGCAGTAATCGTTCCCACACTGGTTCCCATAGACACGGAAATAAAACAGCCGATAATAAACAGACCAACTACAGCAACGGAAGGCGGTATGATAGAAAGTCCAAGATTTACCGTACTTTCCACACCTCCGGCTGCCCGGACTGCACCGGAAAAAGCACCGGCTGCCAGAAAGATCAGACACATCGTAACAATATTTTCATCCCCGATTCCCTTGGAGATAATCGCAACTTTTTCCTGAAATCCAACCTTTCGATTTTGCACAAATGCTACCACCAGTGCGATTAAAAATCCCACAATTGCAGGCATGCTGTAAAAATCCCGAAAGAGAATACCTGCACCAATGAAGATAAGAAGAAATACTCCAATAGGCAGAAGTGCCCATGGGTTTCCTTTCCTTTCTCTCATAAAAATCCCCCTTGTGTATTTTGTTTTTATTAAACGTTAATTTCGGCAGTCATTCCCAGAATGTCTTTATTCTCTTCCAGCATAGGCTGAATGACATTTTTCAGGAATGCTTCTACCTGAACTTCTGCACGTCCTGTATATTTGGACGGATCCATGGTCTTCTGCAGATCTTCCAGACTCATATTAAATGCCGGATCTGCTGCAATCAGTTCAAGAAGGTTGTTTTCTTTTCCTTCTACCTTTACATTTCTTCCTGCTTCCATAGAAAGCTCACGGATTCTTTCATGCAGCTCCTGACGGTCTCCACCTGCTTTTACAGCGTCCATCATAATATTTTCGGTTGCCATGAAAGGCAATTCGCTTCTCAGACGTTTTTCAATTACTTTCGGATATACAACCAGTCCGTCTACTACGTTCAGGCACAGATCCAGGATACCGTCAATTGCCAGGAAACCTTCCGGAACAGAAAGACGTTTGTTTGCAGAATCATCCAGTGTTCTTTCAAACCACTGTGTTGCGGAAGTAATCGCCGGATTCATGGCATCTACCATAACAAAACGGGACAGAGAAGCAATTCTCTCACTTCTCATCGGGTTTCTCTTATATGCCATTGCAGAGGAACCGATCTGGCTCTTTTCAAATGGTTCTTCTACTTCTTTCAAATGCTGAAGCAGACGGATATCATTGGAGAATTTATGAGCACTTGCCGCAATGCCTGCCAGAACATTCAGAACTCTTGTATCTACTTTTCTGGAGTAAGTCTGACCGGATACCGGATAACATTCTTTAAATCCCATCTTTTCGGCAATCATCGGATCAATCTTGTCAATGGTTTCCTGATCCCCGTCAAACAGTTCCAGGAAACTTGCCTGTGTACCTGTAGTACCTTTTGAACCAAGAAGCTTCATCGTACTCAGTACATAATTCAGATCTTCCAGATCAAGCATAAATTCCTGCATCCACAGGGTTGCTCTTTTTCCGACAGTTGTAGGCTGTGCCGGCTGGAAATGTGTAAATGCCAGAGTTGGAAGCGCTTTGTTTGCTTCTGCAAATTTTGCCAGTTCTGCAATTACATTAATCAGTTTCTTCTTTACCAGTTTCAGTGCTTCTGTCATAACGATGATATCGGTGTTGTCACCTACATAACAGGAAGTAGCACCCAGGTGAATGATTCCCTTTGCTTTCGGGCACTGTACACCATAAGCATATACATGGGACATAACATCATGACGTACCTGTTTTTCGCGCTCTTTTGCCACATCATAATTAATGTCATCTGCATGCGCTTTTAATTCATCAATCTGTTCCTGTGTAATATTCAGTCCCAGCTCTTTTTCTGTTTCCGCAAGTGCGATCCAGAGTTTTCTCCAGGTACGGAATTTCATATCTGGGGAAAAGATATACTGCATTTCTTTGCTTGCATAACGTTCGGATAATGGACTCTGATATCTGTCTGTACTCATTTTAAATTCTCCTCTTCTTATTCTGGCTTCTTCATGCACACAGGCCGCTTTCGGCGCACCTGCGACATCTGGATTATATAACAGGACCTGTTAAAAAACAAGCCTAAAATCCCGTGCTTCTGTGATATTCTCTCGTAAGTTCCTGCAGCATTTCATCGATTTCTTCTGGCATTTTCTCGCCCACAGAAGGTCTGGTTTTTTCAAAATCTTCTTCAATTTCCCGCAGCACTGCCGGGTCAACCCCAAGCCTGCCCCCTTCTGCTTTCCATTCCTCGTCTGACATAACCATACGACAGACCGAAAGATATTCCTTCAAAATCTGATGGGTATGCAGCTTTTCATATGCTTTTTTGAAACAATTCTTTGCTTCTTCCATCTGAAACAATTTCAAATATGCATATCCCATATTATTATAAATCTCACCTGCAAACTGGATTCCCATATTGTCTGTCTCTGTGGATACCAGAGCATCTTCGTACATGCGGATTGCATTTACATACATTTTATTGTTTACCAGATAATCGCCTTTTTTCTTTTTACGCACAGTATCCGGCTGCTGCTCAAGCAGCACCAGCTCTTCGTTCATTTTTCGGAATTCTTCATGGGACAGATAATTAATTTCCCGGAATATGGCAAGAATAAAATCGCCGGTTCCTCTTTCATCCTCCAGAATCCGATAAAGTTTCTGATAAAGCCGGTTCAGCCCGAGTTCTTTTTTCAGCCAGTCGCAGAGATGCTCATTGATAATGGTCTCATCCAGCAGATAAATGTTATGATACAGGTAATAACACAACTCTTCGATGCTGTAGATATTCATACTGATATTTTTAATATAAAACGGCAGTGAGGCCCTTTTTATCTGACATAATATATAACTGCTCATATACTCCCTCCTACCATGACGCCCGTTCTGTCCAGATCAGTCCGCTGGACGGGAACATTTCTCCAAATCCCAGATCCTGCACCAGAATCACACAGACTGTGGCAGACTCATACATCACATGAATCCGCAGCCTTGTAGTTTTCGGCGGACGTTTTGGAAGTCCAGGCAGCTTCATCACATATCTGGTCTCTTCTCCGCCTTCCATAGGCTGTATGAGAAATTCCAGTTCTTCTGTGTTATCCAGAATCATTTCAAATTTGTTTTCTGTTTCATACCAGTTTTTCCCTGCTTCTGCTACTGTATAACGCTGGTCTTTTCCCTGTATATTCACTTCCATGCTCACATGATGTTTCACCAGCGCATTTCCCACATACAGATAACCATTTAAAACAGAACCTTCACTTCTTTCCACAGCTGCAAGACAGGCACCTCTCACATACAGATTATTTCCGTAATAGACATGTCTCTGATTTTTACAGAGAAGAGGAATCGAACGGACAGCCCAGTCTTTGGCAAATCCCTCCCCTACCAGATAAATGCTGGAGTAAACATCATTCCTACAGGAGTCTGTAATAAACTGACAAAACTCCGTATCTCTCTGCTCCGGATCCTCCGACAGTGTCACCGTGTTTCCTTTCTCTACCTGTACCAGAAGCGGCTTCTTACCTGTATCAATGCACATTCTGGAAAAAGTAACCTGATTTTCATCAAAAGCAAATAATCCTGTCATCCGATTCCCGTTATCGCGCCTTGTGCACATAGCATAATAGTAAAAGCTTTCATCATAATCCTGTATCATCACCTGACCACTTGAAAACTTCATGCGACTGCATACCCTCTGAATCTTACGTACCAGTACCCGGTTCAGTTCCGGCACTGTAATCATAACTGCACGAATCTGCCTTGGTGCATCTGCGATTCCAAGCATAGACAGACATCCTCTCAGAAAAATTTCCAGAAGTTCCTCTGTCCGGTAATATCCCCCGTCAATCTCTACCGGTTCTCCCTTCATGCATAACTCCATAAGGTTCTCTACCGGAATTTCGCCTTCATGTCTGGAAAAATAACTGGCTTCCAGTCCAAAATGCCAGACCTCTGCTTTTGGCCGCTTGGACAACATAGTAGGAAACGTATACAGATTGCTTCCTGTTTTTACGGAAAGGGAAACGGGTGTTTTTTCTTTTCTGTCGTAATAACAAATCTGAGATACTTCTCTTCCAAATTCCAGACTTGCAATAATATTTCGTGTCTCATTCATGCCCTTCTCCACCTCCTATTCCATCAGTTGAAAAAGAGAAGAAGTCCAGATATCCAACTGTTCATATCGCTCGATGGCTTTTTTCAGCTCCTCTTCTCTTCCCTGCTGTCTTGCAGCCAGCATGCAATTGATCATCTGGTATTTTGTTTCACCCGGTTGGCAATTGGACGGTACGATCAATGTCTTCTCTTTTGTCCGCCTTTCTTCTCCCTTTTCTTCTATAATAAAATAATACTGAAGGACTTCTCCATAAAACAGAATAAATTCTTTGTTAAAAATACCATAATACAAATGATTCAACAGTTCACTCTTATATTCAGAGGACTCTCTGTTCATGGAAGTAATCCGATAGCATAACGTAACCTTTGCACAATTTCCCGCTCTGCACTCCACAAAAACTTTGTCCTCTTTCTGGATACTCTGAAGCAATGTCTTTGGCATTTTCTGATAGAATGCAAACTTCAGACCTGCTTTTTCACAGCAGCCGAGAATTTGCCTTGCTGTTTCCATCTGCTCTTCCTTCCAGACATTTTGTTCTTCATAAAATTTAAGAAGCGCAAGATCACAAATGATATCATGTTCCCAGTTTGCTTTCCGTATCTTCTCAATCGACTGGAAGATAAATGCATCTGTTTCTTTCTGTCCAATGAAATATCCGAAAGCTTCAAAAGTCAGATAAGCCAGAATCACTTTTTCCTGCCCTTTTTGCCGAATATATTCCTGCAGTACAGCTGCTCCTTCTGCTGTATAACTCCGACCAAACATACTATAAGTCAGGATATCCTCTTCAAGCCCATAAGCCTCTATGGAAAATCCCATAGCCCGCTTCCATACCTCGATCATGGCATCTACCGGGCCTTCAAAATATTTTGCCAGATATGTGAGAATCACCTCATCATACGTACCTTCTTGAAAAATATAATAAGCAAGAAGCAACAGTTCCTCTTCATATTCAAATTCCAGATTCAAAATCATACGGCTGCAAAGCTTCAGAAGATCACATACCGAAATTCCTTCATACCCATATTCGCATAACAAGTCATAAGCTCCCACATACATTTTCTGTTTGATCAGAATGGTGATCAGAAGTCCTTTATTGACTTTTGCAAAACTGTGAAAATCCATCTGCTGTAAAGAATCTCTTAGATTTTCATTGTCCATATTTTCCTGATAGAACAGGAGCAGCCGTCTGCGGATTCTCTGTCTGTAAGCTTCTGAAAACGCTTCTTCCTGTGCTGCATCCTGGAAACAGTAAATATTGCTTCTGGTAATTGGATTCTCATTTTTCAATTCTCCGCATATATAAAGAAGCAGTCCAGGAGTCACATATCCCTCCCGAACAGATCTTTCTGCCAGTTCTTTCCGCTCAATCAGAGGCTGCAGATTATAATCAACGGTCTGAATATAGCGTCTCTGGTGGTCATCCTCAAATACAATCCGGGCATCCGGTGTATAAACGGAAATGTATGCCACTTTGTCATTACAGGTATAAACCTGTTCTTCTTTCAGAGCTGCATGGCGCACAATGACTTTTCGGATCTTGGGATCATCGCAGTAAAGTCTATGGGTAAACAAGACCCTGGCAAGGGCACGTCTCACAGAATCTTCTCTGGAATCCATACAAAATTCCTGATAAACTACTGCAAAATCTTCATTCATTCTTCCCTCTTTGAGTTTTTCACAGGCAAACTGTTCCATACTGCTTCTGTAACTCTGATAAGTAGCTTTATCTAATTCTTTATTCCGGATGACATTGCTGTATACAAATGCCTTCTTTGTATCGCTAAGGGTATTATTATAACTGAAATACATCCGTATCATCCGCGGCAGAACTTTCTGATAATTTCTGCTCATAGTTTCGATGTAATACTCATACAGTCTTGTAATTTTTAATTCTTTTTGTACTGCAAGTTCATACCAGCGAAAATATTCACTTTTTCTCGGATTCCCTTTCATGATCAGTACACAGATTGCCCGTACAGTTTCTGTAGAAGGATATTTATCATAAATATACGCAAGCAATTCATATACAGACTGCGAAAAATTTTTCAACTGACCGGAAAGATCTGTAGCCCGAAATGCCATCTCCTCATTCAGAATGTCATATTTTTTTGCAAATCGGAGCACCTGAAGAGAAAAGCTTCCAAATCTGCGCAGCATCGTTCCATCTTCTGCTGCAATCCTGCATGCCTCCAGATATAAAAACGGACTTCTGCATCCCAGACGATACTGTTCTTCAAGCAAATAAATGATTCTGGAAGGCGTCCGGCTTGCCTCCTTATCAATTTGCAGGAGAATATACAAGAGAAGAAAACTGTCTTCTTTTCTCTGATATAATTGATGCATACGTAAAAGAATCTTATGTTTCTGTTCTTCCTTCTGCTCCATACGGTTACACAGATACAGATAAAGCCCTTCCAGCTCTTCTTCCTTCTGAATTCTGCTGTTTTCTTTCAGATTCTCCAGCTCTTCTTCTGCCCGCTCCTTTTCACCGGTAAGATCATACAGATATACCTGAAACAGTTGATATTCCGTAGTGAAATGTCCAGTCTCACGAAGCTCTGTCAGGATTGCATCTGATTTTTTCACCCAGCTTTCCATACTGATCTTTTTCATACGGAAGTCTAACAGCGCCCGCATGAGTTCCAGTTTCTTTTTCTTCTCATAGGCATTTACATTGACCTGAATCTTTCCTGCCTTTGATGCCATTACTTCGTAAATCTTTTCCCCATAAACGGTACGGATACGGATACGCCCGAAATTACGTCCTTTTCCAAGGTTTTCTTTCCGGATAATGTATTCCATATCGTAGACACTTCCGATAAAATCCTCATCCCGGATCTGCTTTTTCTCAACTTCCAGGAAATCTCCTTCTACTGTAACGGATGCCTTCAGATATCCCCAGGTACTTCTGTGGATACGCAGCACATCCTTCATAGAATTCTGTACCTCGTAAATTTCCAGGTAATCTTTTTCCAGTTCCAGTTCTACACGCTCTTTTCTGCCAATTCCTATAAGAAATTCTTCCAGGTGCTGCCAGGTAACCGGATTACAGGACATTGCATAATAGTAAGGCAGCAAATCCTGATCATTTTTCAGAAGTTCTGGAAACGATTCATCCAAAAACAGGTGGTACGCTTCCCGAAAATCTTCTTTCGCCAGCTTTGTAAATGCATCCAGGTCGTGAATGGATCCTGTAGATGTCTTTACCTGATACTTTTGTACAGAAATCTGAAATGGCAGACGATATTCTCCGATGCTGGTTGTAAACACAATCTCACCGGAAAAAGAGTCACCCGGATTCAGGCCTTTTACATCTGCCCCATAAGGTATGGTCACCTTTTCTCCGGAAAATCTTTCTTTTCCAAGCAGTAAACGCCGATGACTGGAATATGCAATTCCCTTGATACGGCTTCCGTCTTCTGCAGCAAGAACCAGTTCCCCTCTGATATTTTCCCCTGGTTTTGTGCTTTCTTCGATTCGTTCTGCAGAAAGCAGGAGCTGGGGCACTTCATATTCAAATCTTCCGTTTATTAACTGTTCCATTCTTCTTTTCAATGTATTCTACCCCGTTGTTATCTATAATTAATATTGAACAATTGTCATTTTGTGACTATAATGTGAATTATACACTACAAATGCACCGGACGCAACCTCTGCCCTCTACACCATACGACAGAAAAAGACAAACCGTCCGGACAGAATCGGAGGTTATCATGCTAAAACACAAAGATCATTTTCATGGAAGCGATCTGGAAAAGATCGAAGAAATTTACGGTATAAAAAAAGAAACAATCACCAGCTTTTCCGCCAATGTAAATCCACTTGGCATTTCTCCCCTTTTACGGGATACCCTTTCCAGACATGTAGATGCCATTACATCCTATCCTGACAGAGAGTATACACAGCTTCGCAAGAGTATCTGTGCTTATACAGGTGCTCAATTTGAAAATATCATTGTAGGAAATGGCTCCACAGAGTTGATCTCTCTTTTCATTCAGACTACCCACCCGGAAAAGGCTCTGATCCTCGGACCTACCTATTCGGAATACGAACGGGAGATTTCTCTGGAAGGCGGACAGACTCTTTATTATCCTCTGCGCGAAGAAAATGATTTCCAGATGGATGTAGATGATTTCTGCAGCAAATTAAATGACACGATTGACCTTCTGGTACTCTGCAACCCGAACAATCCTACTGCATCGGCCATCAGCCGAAAAGAAATGCGCAAGATTCTTGATACTGCCCTGCAGTACGGAACCTTCGTTATGGTAGACGAGACCTACGAAGAGTTTGCTCCTGCAGAACGGAAGATTTCCTCGATTCCTCTTACCAATAATTATACGAACCTGATCGTCCTTCGTGGAATTTCCAAGTTCTTTGCCGCTCCGGGACTTCGCCTGGGATATGCAGTCACCGGCAACCCGGATCTTCTGAAACACATTAATACCAAGAAAAACCCATGGACCATCAACAGCCTTGCGGAAATTGCAGGCTGCATTATGTTTTCCGATCAAGAGTATATTGAAAAGACGAAAAAACTGATTACTTCCGAACGGGAACGCATGATGAAAGAGCTCTCACAAATTGAACAGGTAAAAATTTATCCTTCCTGTACAAATTTTATTCTGGTGAAAATTCTGAAAGAAACTATAACCTCTGAAATGGTGTTTGAACACTGTATTAAGAAGGGCCTGATGATTCGAGACTGCTCTACTTTTCCGTTTCTGGATAACAGCTACATCCGTTTCTGTATTATGAGTCCGGAAAAAAATAGTGAGCTGCTTTCTGCAATCAAAGAGAGTCTCTCCCTTGTATAAGCGTTTTTAAGGAGTCTGCCAGACAGCAGACTCCTTTTCTTATCCATTCACTGCATGGTCCACAAGACTCAAAAAAGAAAGAGAACCAAACGCAACGATCACATCTTCTTTTTTCACTACATCCATTGTACGTTTTACTGCTTCCTCTATGTTTTTTGCAGAAGAAACCTTTGGATTTACTTTTTCCACTGCACATTTCAGTTCTTCTGCCGGAAGTGCCCTCGGATTATCCGGTGTCTGAACGGTAATAATCTGTTCTGCCAGCGGTGCCGTAATTTCAATGACTTTCTCATAATCTTTATCTGCAAATACCCCGAAAATATAATACAGTTTCTTTCCTTTGAAATAGGTTTCCAGAGAAGCTCTCAGTACAGTTGCAGCTGCCGGATTGTGTGCCCCGTCAATCACTACAACGGGATTTTTATGAATCACAGAGAATCTTCCTCTCCATGTAGCCCGTTTCATACCCGTTCGAACTTGTTCTTCGCTTAAAGCATATCCCAGTTTTCTTAAAGCTTCTACTGCTTCCAGCGCCAGGGCAGCATTTACGATCTGATAAGTACCTGCCAGAGTAATCTCCACATTTTTCCAGTTTTTGTAAGTAAAACTCTGTTTCTCATAACCATATTGTACTTCTGATAATTGTTCCGGATCTACCATCGACAGCTGTGCATGCATCTGCTCACTGACCTGTCTGATCACTGTCTCAGCCTCCGGCTCCTGCTTTGCAGAAACCACGCAGGTATCCGGTTTGATAATTCCTGCCTTATTTGCTGCAATTTCCCCTAATGTATTTCCAAGAAACCCCATATGGTCCATTCCAATTGAGGCAATCACCTCCAGAATCGTTGTCTTCACTACATTGGTTGCATCCAATGTTCCGCCCATACCGGTTTCCAACATGACAATATCACATTTTTTGTCGCAGAAATACAGGAATGAGATTGCTGTTTCCACTTCAAAAACCGTCGGCACAGACAATCCGTCTGCCTCTATTGCTTCTATTGCCTCTTTAACAACGGCTACGTAATGTGCCAGTGATTCCCGGTCAATCCATTCTCCATCTACCTGGATTCGCTCCCGATAGGAGTAAAGCGTAGGAGAGATATATCTTCCGGTTCGATATCCCGCTTCTGTGAGAATCTCTGACAAAAATGCCAGTTCCGATCCCTTTCCATTTGTTCCGGAAATATGAATGAATTTCAACTGATTCTGGGGATTTTCCAGCCGCTTTAACAGTTCCTTCATACTTTCCAATCCCAGGACACTTCCTGTTTTTCCCACTTCATCTAAAAATGCTCTTGCTTCTTCGTAATTCATAATTTTTTTCTTCCTATCTGCAAATATTTTACTGAAAATCAAACAATGACATCTGATTGGATTCCGGAAGATCACCGAACAATCCCAGATCACTCATCAAATCGATGACTGTCTTGCTGACTTTTGTACGATTCCGGAAGTCGTCCTTTGAAAGAAATTCTCCGTCTTCCGCAGCCAGAACCACAGCGTCGGCTGCCCTGTCTCCCAGTCCTTCTATCGTATCAAGAGCAGGCATCAGTTTCCCGTCCATAATCTGAAAGGTATGGGCATTGGCTTTGTAAATATCAATCGGTACAAAATCAAATCCTCTGGCATACATCTCCTGTACGATTTTCATATCTTTATAAGTATCCTGTTCTTTCTTACTCAATGTATCTTTTCGTTTTTCATAATCATCCATAAAATATTCCAGTTTATCTTTTCCCTGACACATTAATTCATAGGAAAATGCAGTTGCACGGATACTGAAATAAGCTGCATAATAAGCCAACGGATAATAAATCTTACAATAAGCAATTCTCCATCCCATCATAACATAAGCTGCTGCATGGGCTTTCGGAAACATATATTTAATCTTCTTACAGGATTCAATATACCAGTCCGGCACTCCATGCGCCTTCATCTCATCAATCCAATCCGGCTTCAAACCTTTTCCTTTTCGTACACTTTCCATAATCGTAAATGCCTGCCCATGTTCCAGTCCTTTGTTGATCAAATAAATCATAATATCATCTCGTGTACAGATACAGGTGGTAATAGTCGCCGTTCCTGATTTGATCAGATCCTGGGCATTTCCAAGCCACACATCCGTTCCGTGAGACAGCCCGGAAATACGAACCAGATCCGAAAAAGAGGTAGGATTGGCATCAATTAACATCTGCATGGCAAAATCCGTACCAAACTCCGGAATACCAAGGCATCCAAGCGGACACCCTCGAATCTCATCCGGTGTGATTCCCAATGCATCCGTATTTTTGAAAAGAGACATCACCTCTTTACTGTCCAGCGGAATCTCCCTGGCATTGATTCCCGTCAGATCCTCCAGCATACGAATCATTGTTGGATCATCGTGTCCAAGAATATCCAGCTTCAACAGATTAGAATCAATGGAGTGATAATCAAAATGTGTCGTAATAATATCGCTTGTCATATCATTGGCCGGATGTTGCACCGGTGTAAACTCTTCAATATCCCAACCAATCGGGAGAACAATAATTCCCCCCGGATGTTGTCCGGTCGTACGCCTGACTCCTGTACACCCCTGAACAATCCGGTTGATTTCACAGTATCGCTTTCGGTCTCCTCTTTCTTCAAAATAGTTTTTCACATAACCAAAAGCCGTCTTTTCTGCAAGGGTTCCTATGGTTCCTGCTTTAAAAGTCTGACCCGCACCGAAAATAACTTCTACATAACGGTGTGCCTTTCCCTGATAGTCTCCTGAGAAGTTTAAGTCAATATCCGGTTCCTTGTCTCCCTTGAATCCAAGGAATGTCTCAAAAGGAATATCAAACCCTTCTTTGATCAACGGTTTTCCACATACCGGACAATTCTTATCCGGCATGTCACAACCTGCACGACCGGAATACGCCCGTACTTCCTCCGAATCAAAGTCACAATAATGACAGGAAGAACAATAATAATGCGGACTCAGAGGATTTACCTCTGTAATCCCTGACATGGTAGCGGCAAAAGAAGAGCCTACCGATCCACGGGATCCTACCAGATAACCATCACTGTTACTCTTCCACACAAGTTTTTGCGCAATCATATACATAACTGCATAACCGTTGGAAATAATAGAATTCAGTTCCCGCTCCAGACGTTCCTCTACGACTGAGGGAAGGCTTTCTCCATAAATCTCATGGGCTTTTGTATAACAAATCTCCCGAAGCATTTCATCGGAATTCTCAATTACAGGCGGACATTTTCCCTTATGAATCGGTGAAATTTTTTCTACCATATCTGCAATCTTATTGGGATTGGTAATTACAATTTCTTCTGCTTTTTCATTTCCCAGATAAGAAAATTCCTGCAGCATCTCCTCTGTCGTATGCAGATACAGAGGTGCCTGCTGATCTGCATCATCAAATCCTTTTCCGGCCATAATGATCCGTCGGTAAACCTCATCATCCGGATCCAGAAAATGCACATCGCAGGTAGCAACTACCGGTTTATTGAACATTTCCCCCAGTTTCACGATTTTACGGTTAATTTCCCGCAGATCGTCTTCTGTCTGTATATCCGTCCGATCCTCGTCACGAAGCATAAACGCATTATTGCCAATGGGCTGAATTTCCAGGTAGTCATAGAAATTCACCAGCCTTGCGATCTCCGGCTCCGGTCTCCCATTTAATACTGCCTGATACAATTCTCCTGCCTCACAGGCCGAACCGATCATCAACCCTTCCTGATATTTCAGATAAAGACTTTTCGGCACTCTTGGTCTTCTGTGATAATAAATAAGATGGGAATCGGAAACCAGATGATACAGATTCACACGCCCCGTATCATTCTTTGCCAGAATAATGGCATGATACGTAGGCATTTTCTGAATCGAATGAACAGAAACTGCTCCCTCTTTATTTAATGCATTCAGATCCTCAATGTCTCTTTCCTTGCACATTTCTATAAACTTCTGAAAAATTTGTGCTGTACATTCTGCATCATCCACAGCTCTGTGATGATGATCCAGAGAAACTCCCACTGCTTTCGCTACAGTGTCCAGTTTAAACCGGTTCAGCTGCGGAAGAAGAAACCGTGCCATTCCCACAGTATCCACAGATGTAAAGTCTGTTGCAATCCCAAGGTCTTTACAGTTTTTTTCAATAAAGCTCATATCAAATTCTGCATTGTGTGCGACCATGACCGCGTCTTCACAAAATTCCACAAAACGGGGCAGCAAAGTTTCAATCGTTTCCGCACCTGCCACCATACTGTCATTGATACTGGTCAGTTTTTCAATGCGAAACGGAATCGGGATCTGTGGATTTACAAATTCAGAAAATCTTCCTGTGATCTTTCCATTCTCCACTTTGACTGCCCCGATTTCAATAATTTTATCAGACAAAGCAGAAAAACCGGTAGTCTCAATATCAAAGACCACATATTTTCCCATCAGAGACTGTCCTTTACTGTTTTGAACAATTCCTTTCAGATCATCCACAAGATAGGCTTCCATACCATAAATCACTTTAAAATCTGAATCTTTCGGAACTACACCGCCCCATTCATCAAAGCAGTGATTCGCCTCCGGAAACGCCTGTACCACTCCATGATCCGTTATGGCAATCGCTTTATGGCCCCATTCATAAGCCCGTTTAATAATGGCTTTGGCATCGGAAACGCCATCCATATCACTCATTTTTGTATGGCAGTGAAGTTCCACTCTTTTTTCAGGGCTTGTGTCCGCACGGGAAGAAGTGAAAGGAGCAATTTTCTTTACTCCTACGACTGAACCGATGGTCAACTCACTGTCATACCGGTCTATGGTAGTGACACCTTTTAACTTGATAAATGCTTTTGGCTTGATTCCTTCGAGAATTTCTTCTACCTGATCATTTCGCGCAAACATTTTTACAGTAATCGAATCTGTAAAATCTGTGATAGAGAAAATGATAATGGTCTTTTCATTGCGGATTTCTCTTGTTTCCAATGTCATAATCTGTCCCCGGATGCAGACTTCTCCCATCTCTGTCTGTACTGTTTTCAGAGGAATAGGCTCTTCGTCAAAGTCTCTTCCGAAGAGAACATCCGGATTGTCGGAACGTTTTACGCTGCGTTTAAAATCGCCAAAATTTCTATCCGTCTTCTGATTCTGTTCCTTTTTCTGATTGTCTTTCTGATTGTCTTTCTTCCCGTTGTTCTTCTCTTTGTTCGCTTCTTTCGAGCTCTTTTTCTCTGCGCTTTCTCCTTTTTCTGTTTCTCCGGAAGATTCTTTCTCCTTTGCATGTCCGAAAGAAGACTGCTCAATCACATGAGCAGCCTCCTGCATAATACGTATTTCACTGTTTTTGCGTATTTTACTTTCCTTTGCCGGCATATATTCCGGTTCTACCGTAAGAGAAAACGAACATCTCTCGCAGAAGACTTTCTCAATATAAGAGACCAGTTCCTCTTCACGACTTTCTGCCAGAACCGAAGACTGCATAAGCAATTTCATTCTATGCTCTTCCGGAAAAGTAATCTGTGCGGTACGAAAGGTATTATAGAGCAATATACTGTATCGTTTCAATTCTTCCATCATAGAAGAGCGATAAGCCTGAAAAAAAAGCTCCGGTGTATACTGAGAAGTCAGTGTGAATTTCTCAATCACTTTTACAGACATCGGGACACCGGAAAAAAACTGACTGCTTATTGCATCCTCAAGAAAATAAACATATTTCTTCTGTATCCACTGTCTGCTTCTGATATAGATTCTCATATGGTCTTTTGCAGGATTGACGGCAATCTTTGTGACTACCACTTCCTCCAGAAGTGCCTGCAGCTCTTCATTCATTACAAGACCTGGAAAGACCTCTGAAAAATCTTTCTCCATCTCTATCTTCCTTCCTGTTTGTCCCAGTTCTCCAGTTCCCGGCGAAGAGCTCCAAGAAGCTCTCCTTCCGGCATTTTGCTTACGATTTCACCTTTCTTGATCAGGAGTCCCACTCCTTTTCCGCCTGCAATTCCGATATCTGCTTCTTTTGCCTCTCCTGGTCCGTTTACTACGCAGCCCATAACAGCCACCTTTATATCCAGTGGAAATTCCTGTACCATTGTTTCTACCTGATTTGCAAGACCGATCAGATCAATTTGGGTTCTTCCGCAGGTCGGACAGGATACCACTTCAATTCCGCCTTTGCGAAGCCCAAGCGTTTTCAGAATCCGCTTTGCAGATTTGATTTCTTCTACAGGATCTCCTGTAAGAGATACGCGGATGGTATCACCGATTCCTTCATAAAGAATAATACCAAGTCCCACTGCGGATTTTATATTGCCGGAATAAAGCGTTCCTGCTTCTGTAATTCCCACATGAAGCGGATAATCCGTTTTTTCTGCAAGAATCTCATGCGCTTTCACGCACATCATAACATCCGATGATTTGATACTGATCACAAGATTATCGTACCCAAATTCTTCGATCATGCGTACTTTATCCAGTGCACTTTCCACAAGTCCTTCTGCTGTCACGCCGTGATATTTTTCTACCAGTTCTTTTTCCAGAGAACCTGAATTTACGCCCACACGAATCGGAATGTTACCTGCCTTTGCAGTATCTACAACTGCTTTTATCTTTTCCGATCCTCCGATATTCCCCGGATTAATGCGGATTTTATCTGCACCGTTTTCCATGGCTGCAATTGCCATCTTATAATCAAAATGAATATCTGCCACAAGCGGAATATGGATCCGTTTTTTTATCTCACGGATTGCCTCAGCTGCCTTCTGCGTCGGCACTGTACATCGTACAATTTCACATCCTGCTGCTTCAAGAGCAAGAATCTGCGCAACGGTTGCTTCCACATCTTCTGTTTTTGTATTTGTCATAGACTGGATCAGAATCGGGTTTCCTCCTCCAATCTTCCTGTCTCCAATCTGTACGGTTTTTGTATGGTCACGATACATGACTTTCGCCTCCCATTAACGATTGATTTCCAAAAGTTTCTGTTTCAGTTCTCCTTCCAGACGGTTCATTTCCATCTCGGCTTCCATCCTTCTTTGATGTCCTTCTCTCTGAATATTCATAATTTCATCAAAGGTACTGATCAGATTCTCATTTGTTTTCTTTAACGTTTCGATGTCAACAATGCCTCTTTCCGACTCTTTGGCAGCCTCGATCGTCGCCATTTTCAAAGTCTCTGCATTTTTCTGAAGCAAAGCATTCGTCATATCTGTCACCTGTCTCTGAGCTCTCGCAGCCTGTGTAGAATGCGCAACCCCAAGAGCCAGTACCATCTGGCTTTTCCACAGAGGTATGGTATTCACCAGAGTGGACTGTATCTTCTCTGCCATAAGGGTATCATTGCCCTGTACCAGACGGATCTGAGGAGCTGTCTGAATAGAGATCATACGTGTCAGCTCCAGATCATGAATTTTCTTTTCAAATCTCTGGCACATAGAATCCAGATCTTTCGCAGCCTGGGCATCCTCCGGAAGATTCGTCATCTGCGCTTTTTGCATCAGCTGTGGAAGTTCTGTAGAGCGGATTTCCTCCAGTTTCTTCTTTCCTGCCAGAATATACATGGATAATTCTTTAAAATAGTTCAGGTTCAATTCATACATTTTATCCATGGTTGCTGCATCTTTCAAAAGCTGAATCTGATGTTTTTCAAGTGTCTCTGTAATCTTTTCTACATTTGCTTCCGCTTTTGCATATTTTGTTTTCATCGCTTCGATCTTATTGCTTCCCCGTTTAAAGAAACCAAAAATTCCCTTCTCTTGTTCTGCAGCATCAAAGCTCTGTAATTCTGTAACCACATCACCCAGAAGATCTCCTACTTCTCCCAGATCCTTTGTTCTGACTTTCTCAAGCGCTTCTTCTGAGAAAACCGCCATTTTCTTCTGCGTTCCTGCCCCGTACTGAAGAATTGCAGCGGAATTCCGGATATCGATCTGTTTTGAAAAATCATCCACCATTTTCCGTTCCTGTTCAGAAAGCACATTCTCACTTAACTGAGGCTCTGCCGGTTTGATTTCTGCAACCGGTACTTCTTCCTGTAATGGCTCAAAGGTCAGTGTTGGTGTAGTGGAAAAATCCTTGAATTCATCGTTCATTTTTTACTCCTTTTCTTGAAAATCCTTCCCGCCTGTCAGCCCCTCCTGAGCCAGCATGGTTTTCAGGACTGAAATGTCCGTAGATACATCCCATGCAGTCTCTTTAAAGAAACTGTCCAGAAGATTTTCAAAAGCAATATTGATAGTATCCAGTGTGTTTTCTATTTCTTTCTTTGCATTCTTGATATTATCGCCTTCTATCGGTTGTTTATCAAGTTCCTCGTAAGCTTTCAGAAGTTTAACTGTGGTAGGCAGATAATAATCCATAAATTTATGAAGATCATCGATCAGTTCCGGACGCTGCTCTACACGTTTGAAAATTCTGCGTATTACATTTTCCAGATGGTACATCTTATTGGAAATATCCACTCCAGGTATGGCTTCATTGCTTCTGCGTATCTGCTCTATGTAAGCATTTCCCTCTTCAATTACTCTTTGTGCTTCTTCGGAAAGACCTGTGCCTGACACTGTTTTTTCTCTTTCTTCCTGTTCCCTGGACAGTCTTCTGGATTCTTCTGCATTTTTCGCATTCAGATACTGTTCATAAGATTCATCGCTTGTGATCAGACAGGTTCCGTTTTCATCCAGATGCCCTTCCAGAAACATATGCTTGTCTATCATCTTTTTCAGATCTTTTCGTACAAATTTTTCAGATTTTCTCACACTTCTTGCCAGTTCTTTTATCCCCGCATACGTTTTTCCATTCAGTGTGTGCACATAGGAGCGAAAACGTCTGACCTTCCCTCTCAGTCGATTTCCATATGCTGCAAGCACACCGCTCCCAATCATCGCCGGAACAAAAACGCCCAGAATCCCTGCCATCTTGTCTGCAAGAGATGCCGCAAACAAAGAAGCAATCCCAAGAGCGAATGTAGTGATTCCAAACATACCCAGCAGAGAAAATCCCAGTGCCGTGCAAAGAATCCCAACTGCTCTTGATGTATTGGTATTGGCATAAAGAGCAAACTTTTCTCTTGCTTCTGCCACCATCCTCTTCTCTTGTTTTCGCTTCTGCGCTTCCCGGGTAAAATCCGGTTCAAACCCATAGCGATCCTGCGAATTCTTTGGACTTCTTCCGGCAGCTGATGCACTTTTCATCCCATTTACTGCCGCATCCTTCACACTGTTTGCCATCTGTCCCAGCGCATTTTCCAGTGTTACTCCAAGATCCCGGTTCAAACGTCCGTAATCCCCGGTCTCTATTGCATCCTGTACAATATTTCTGATATCGTTTCCCAGCTTATTCCAATCATTTCCCGGCATATTTTCACACTCCAGTCCTGCCTCTTTCTATGACTGATTTAAATTATATATGATATGATTGAAAAAAGCAACGCAACTTCTCTTGCAATTCCCGGTTTAAAGTTTTATAATGATAAAAAATTTAAACTATTACTTACCGTATTGATCGGCAGAATGGAGGAGAATCACAATGGAGAAAAAGAACATCGACTGGTCCAATCTTGGATTCGGTTATATAAAGACCGATTACCGCTATGTTTCTAATTATAAGGATGGTTCCTGGGATGAAGGTACTTTAACTACAGATGACACAGTGACAATCAGCGAATGCGCAGGTGTACTTCAGTATGCACAGACTGTTTTTGAAGGAATGAAAGCTTACACAACAGAAGACGGACATATTGTTACGTTCCGCCCGGACCTGAATGCAGAACGTATGGTAAACTCAGCAAAACGTCTGGAAATGCCGGTATTTCCGGAAGACCGTTTCGTTCAGGCTGTTGTAGATACTGTAAAAGCAAATGCTGCATTTGTACCGCCTTACGGGTCCGGAGCGACCTTATACATCCGCCCATATATGTTCGGAAGCAACCCGGTTATCGGTGTAAAACCTGCTGATGAATATCAGTTCCGTGTATTTGCCACACCGGTTGGACCATACTTCAAAGGCGGCGTAAAACCTCTGACAATTCGCGTCAGTGACTTTGACCGTGCTGCACCACATGGAACCGGCCATATCAAAGCCGGTCTGAACTATGCCATGAGCCTTCATGCAATTGTAGATGCCCATAATCAGGGATTTGATGAAAACATGTATCTGGATGCGGCTACCAGAACAAAAGTAGAAGAAACCGGCGGTGCAAACTTCCTGTTCGTTACAAAAGACAACACCGTTGTAACTCCAAAATCCAACAGTATCCTTCCATCTATTACAAGACGTTCCCTGATCTATGTTGCAGAACATTATCTGGGACTGAAAGTAGAAGAAAGAGAAGTTCTCTTTGAAGAAGTAAAAGACTTTGCAGAATGCGGTCTTTGCGGTACTGCTGCCGTTATTTCACCAGTAGGTAAGATCGTTGACCACGGAAATGAAATCTGCTTCCCTGCAGGTATGGAAAAGATGGGACCGATCACTCAGAAACTTTACGATACTTTGACCGGTATCCAGATGGGCAGAATCGAAGCTCCGGAAGGATGGCTGAAAGTAATCGAATAAAAATTACGGCACCCGAATGTTTCAGGAACATTTGGGTGCCGTTTCTGTTTTCTTATTTTCTTACATATTTTACAAATGTATATTCCAGATCAAAGTAAGTCTGCTCCTCACTCTCCTCTGCGATTTTCCACTCAGGATCTTCATCCAGATTCGGAAACCAGGAATCTGCCTCATATGCAAAATCAATTTTTGTCACATGCGCCGTATCACAATAAGGGAGCATCTGGCTGTAAATACTGTCTCCTCCGATCACATACACATCTTCGGAATCATATTTTTTCAGTTCTTCCAGAACTTCTTCTATACTGTGTACGACGATTGCATCTTTTACTTTATAATTTTTATCTCTGGTCAATACAATATTGGTGCGTTTCTTAAGGGGCTGTCCTCCCGGAAAACTTTCCAGTGTTTTTCTTCCCATGACAACTACCTTTCCGGTAGTCGTTGTGCGAAAAAATTTCATATCAGCCGGAATGCTGATCAGAAGCTTGTTATCTTTTCCGATGGCCCAGTTTTGATCTGCTGCAACAATAATATTCATCTTTTTTTCTCCTTACACGGCAATTGGTATATTCTTGACCTGAGGTCCTGCTTCATAATCTTCCACAATCAGGTCGTTTGTAGTAAATGCATAGAAATCTTTCACTTCCGGATTCAAAGAAACCTTCGGTGCTTTCAAAGGTGTTCGGGAAATCAATTCTTCCACAACCGGAACATGACGATCATAAATGTGTGCGTCTGCAATCACATGAAGCAGCTCTCCCGGAATCATATCATTGACCTGTGCCACCATCATAAGAAGGATGGCATACTGACACACATTCCAGTTATTGGCTGCAAGAACGTCCTGGGAACGCTGGTTCAGCACTCCATTCAGAATCAGTTTCTCCTGTCCCAGCTCTTTGGTCACATTATAGGTCATACTGTAACAGCAGGGATCCAGCGCACCGCTGTGAAGATATTCAAACTGATACAGATTGGTCATGATTCGCCTGCTGTAAGGATTTTCTTTCAGCTGGCGAAGTACATAATCCATCTGATCCGTTTCTTCTTCTTTGTAAATAAATTTCCGTCCTACCACATCTCCATAACAGGTTCCAATGGATCCATCTGCATCTGCCCATGCATCCCAGATATGAGAATTCAGATCATGGATATTATTTGATTTTTTCTGATAAATCCAGAGAATCTCATCCATACAGCTTTTCAGAGCTGTCTTTCGCAAGGTCAGGGCAGGAAATTCTCTGCGGAGGTCATAACGATTCACCACACCGAATTTTTTTATCGTATAGGCGCTTTCTCCTGTATCTTCCCATCTGGGACGCACTTTTTCGCCTCTGGTATCTGTTCCGTTGTCCAATATATCCCGACACATTCTGATAAAAACATCATCTGCGTAACTCATTTTCTTCCTCACTTTTCTATACTGTTTTTTACAGAATACCATTTTCCTGTGTTTTTCGCAATGAAAAAAACTGCACTGCACTCTTTACAGAAACTTTGAAACGTGATATATTCCCTGTAAATTGAAGCTTATTCACTGACCGCTGTTTCAAATGATAAGGAGCAAACATGAAAAAATTTATTCTATTACTGTTAAAGCCTTTTTCTTTTCTTCCTGCGTTATGTATGATGTATCTGATTTTCTCTTTTTCCGGTCAGACCGGAGAAGCATCCAGCTCTCTCAGTTATGATATCAGCCACAAAATCATAGTAACTGCAGATCAGGTTTTGGATAAAAATCTGAGCGCAGAACGAATTTCCTACTACACGGACCGGATCCATATGCCTGTAAGAAAGGCCGCACATATGACAGAATATTTCATTCTTGCCATTTGTGTCTCTTTTCCTCTTTATGTATACGGTCTTCGTGGAATTCTCCTTTTTCTCTTTGCCGGATTCATCTGTGTAGGCTTTGCCTGCACGGACGAGCTTCATCAATCGTTCGTAGCCGGAAGGGAACCGTCCAAACGAGACGTATGCATTGACAGTGCTGGTGTATTCACCGGAATTCTCCTTGTACAATTCGTCTGCTGGAATATTCTCAGAAGTGCAAGAAACCGATATTAAAAACAGCGGGCCGTTTGATCTGCCCGCTGTTTTTACAGTTTCAAAGATACATCTCCACAAATGAGTATCTCTTCTTCTCTCTGCTGATTTTCTATCAAAAGTCTTCCATCCGGCAAAATTTCCTTTGCCAGAACGATTCGCTCTTCTGAACCATAAGACACCCGCACCGTACGGCCCGGTACAAGGTTTCTTTTTATATATTCCGCTGGAATTCCTTCCTTTTCTGATTCCTCCAGAAGATGATTTACAATCTCCGCTGCCAGAATATTCCGGTCCAGATACACCCCCGGCTCAAGAATCGCCCCTGCTGTCTGCGCAATTTCTTCCGGAAATCCTCCATCCGGAAAATAAAGATTCAACCCAATCCCCACAACAGCAAATTCAATATCGCCAGTTTCAAAATCTGTAACTGCCTCTGTAAGAATACCGCAAACTTTTTTCTCCTTCAGATACAGATCGTTCACCCACTTAATCCCAAGCGTAACTCCACAGATTTTTTCTACTGCGTTACACACAGCTACCGCTGCTGCCGCTGTGATATTCAAACTCTCCTGGGCTGTTCTTCTGGGCCGTAAAAGAACACTCATATAAAGTCCTGTTTTTTCCGGGGAGAAAAAACTGCGTCCTCTTCTCCCTTTTCCTGCCTTCTGCATTTCTGCCAGAACAAAAGAACCTGCCGGAAGATTTTCCTCGATTCCCTGCTTTTTGAGATATTGATTTGTCGATTCGATTTCTTTTTTTACTTCTATGAATACTTCCTTATTCTTTAAATAAAGACGAATGGCTTCTTTGGACAAAATATCACTGTCTGTATCCAGCACATATCCCTTATTGTTGACTGCTTTGATTTTATATCCATCATCCCGCAGACTTTTCATCGCTTTCCATACTGCAGTGCGGGAACAGCCCAGTCTTCCTGCCATCTCTTCTCCGGAAAGATAAGTACCCTTATTGCTCTCCAACAGCTTCAGCAGTTCGGATTTTGTTGACATCTTTCACCTCATATCTCAGCTCCCGAAGCATTTTCATATCTTCATCGATCGTGATTCCTGAAGTAGTAAGCATATCTCCGGAGATGGCACCATTGGCTCCTGACTGGAAGACTTCAGAATATTGACAGGAACCGAATGAATTCCCAATTCTCTCAGAGTAAATGCCATATCGATTCTGTCCTCCATGGTTTCTCCCATTCCCATAATTCCCCCGCTGCATACTTCAAGCCCTGCTTTCTGAGCTGCTTTTATTGCTTCTATCTTATCGTGAAGCCTCACACGACTGAAGTCGCGTGCTTCCTATAGGTGTCTTGCGACACCTGCTCGCTTTAGGCGAGCGGATTACATTTCTACCATACAGTTTAAACTCAGTAGTCTCATTGTCTATGCCGACATAAGAACCGCATT
>JALFGN010000022.1 GCA_022777285.1 Blautia sp. | reverse complement strand
CTGTGATGGGAGATGCCTCAAGGGATAGACTTTCGGACGCGGGTTCGATTCCCGCCAGGTCCATGAAAAAGTGCCTTATTTACAGGCACTTTTTTTATTGTGTGCCGAGCATGGTACTAATCTTGCTGGTGAAAGTCCAGTCACAGGTATTTACCGCCAAGTGTAGTGAACCACAAGTCGGTATCAGTAATGGTATGGATGAAGGAAGTGGTGTAGCAAAGTTCTTGAGCCTACGTACAGAAACTTGATAAGGCGATTAGGTGGGTAAGGTTGCAATACAAACTGAAGCCCGAATGGTAAACGTAAACCGAAGTTGTAAATCAAGAGGTTGTGGAATGAAAGATTAGTGTCTTACCTCGGGAGGCCCTACTCACATGCCAAAAGGTATGGTCGAAAAAGGTTTAGAGAGGGAGTCAGATGATGTCATAGTAGGCGAAAGCCGAAGGACTGAAACGATTTATAGTACGAATCGTTATGTTTAAAATAATACATGAGCCAGAAATCAAGTGGACAGGAAGAGTAGGAACGTAACTGAGGGATACTGTCTATACTTAGAGGGGTGTTATGTATGAATTTTGGGATAAGACAGAGGAGTAACAACAATGGAATTGATTGAAGTGATCTTGTCAAAAGAAAATCTGAATAGAGCCTATAAAAAGGTAGTAGCCAATAAAGGTGCGAGTGGTGTGGATGGAGTTACGGTAGAAGAATTGGGAGATTATATAAGGAAAAATAGAGAGAAAATCGTTACATCTCTTAGAAACAGAACCTATATACCGAAACCAGTTCGGAGAGTATATATTCCAAAAGACAATGGTAAGAAAAGACCGTTGGGAATACCCACAGCACTTGACAGGACTATCCAGCAGGCAATAGCACAGCCCATGTCGGATATTTATGAAGAAATATTCAGTGACTATAGCTATGGTTTCAGACCAGGAAGAAGCTGTCACGATGCCATCAAACAGGCATTGGAGTATCTGAATGGTGGATATGAGTGGGTAGTGGATATAGACATAGAGCAGTTTTTCGATAGGGTAAATCACGATAAATTAATTCAGATACTAAGAGAACAGGTAAATGATAGTACCACATTAAATCTGATTCGGAAATATCTGAAAGCAGGTGTAATGGAAAATGGTCTGGAGAAAGCGACAATCACCGGAGTGCCACAAGGAGGTCCCCTTTCAGTCGTGTGTTCAAATATCTATCTTGATAAATTAGATAAGGAATTGGAACAAAGAGGACTTCGCTTTACAAGGTATGCCGATGATGTACTGGTATTCACAAAGAGTGAAATGGCGGCCAATCGAGTGATGAAATCTATATGCAGTTGGTTAGAGAGAAAGTTATTTCTAAAAGTAAATGCAACTAAAACGAAAGTGGTCAGACCGACACGAAGTAAATATCTGGGATTCACATTTCTGAAAAACGGTGGTGAATGGAAAGTAAAACCTACCAATGAAAAGAAAAAGAAGTTGAAGAAGAAACTGAGTGAATATCTAAAAAGAGGCAAAGCAACAGCGAGACCACTTGCGGACATAATCAAGCGAGTAAATGAGATTGTACGAGGCTGGATTAATTACTTCAGAATCGGGATGATGAAGCAATTTATGGGAGAATTTGGGAAATGGCTAAGACACAAAATAAGAGTAATAGTCATGAAACAATGGAAGAAACCGAAAGCCATCTACAGAAAGCTAAGTTATCTAAACTGGAAGAACCGAAATGGGTTTAGTCAGGAAGATATTTATAAAGTTGCAAATTCAAGACTTGGATGGTACAGAAGAAGTGGAATGAACGCAGTGAATTTCATTATCAGTAAAGATTTACTTGAAAATAGGATAAAAGATGGAGCTGGTCTGCTCAATCCCTTATCCTATTACTTGGTAAAAGTTGGAATATAAATTGTAGAGCCGTATACGTGATCCGTACGTACGGTTCAATGGGAGGGGCGAGAAAATTATTCTCCCTCTACCCTATTCCTTCTTGTTATGGAATGATTTTTGGTATAAAATAGATTACATAGGACACGAGGGAGGAAAGGAATGAAAGAGGAACTGATTTTATTGGGCACAGGGAATGCCACTGTGACTAACTGCTATAATACCTGTTTTGCAATAAAAAAGACGGAGGAATACTTTCTGGTAGATACAGGGGGCGGCAATGGTATTTTGTCTCAACTGGAAAAGGCTGCAATTCCGATGGAACGGATCCATCATATATTCATCAGTCATGAGCATACGGATCATATTCTGGGGTTAGTATGGCTGATTCGTATGATTGCTACAGGTATGAAAAATGGAAAATATGAGGGGAATTTGCATATTTACTGTCATGAAGAATTAAAAGAAACGATTCTTACGATTGTAAAACTGACGGTGCAGAAGAAATTTTACGATATGATCGGGCAAAGGATTTTCTTTTGTGTGGTAAAAGACGGGGAAGAAAAGGGAATCATGGGATATGTTTTAAAGTTTTTTGATATCCGTTCTACAAAAGCAAAGCAATTCGGTTTTACCACAAGACTGGAAAATGGAAAGAAATTTACGTTTATCGGAGATGAGAATTTCAAGGAGCATGAGGCAGAATATGTAGAAGGAGCCGACTGGTTTTTACATGAGGCATTTTGTCTGTATGAGCAGCGAGAGATTTTCCGGCCATATGAGAAACATCATGCGACCGTAAAGGAGGCATGTGAAGCAGGAGAGCGTTTTGGAGTGAAAAATCTGATTTTATACCATACCGAAGATAAAAATTTGTCCAGACGTAAAGAATGGTATACCAGAGAAGGGACACGGTATTATTCCGGCAATCTGCTGATTCCGGATGATCTGGATGTAATTCAATTATAGAGAAAGAGAGAAAAAAGTTATGCACAGACGTTTCAAAAATTTATCTTGCGGTGCTTTGGCCGTTCTTTTATGCTTACAGGGAATGCCGTTTGAAGTTTCCGCAGACAGTGGGGAAGATACCACTTTTCAGATTAAGATTGCCCATACCAATGATATACATGCCCGCGTATCAGAGGAAAAGGGAATCATTGGGGCAGAGAGACTGAAAACGATGATTGATGCATGGAGCTCCGATGGAGATATGGATTTGGTAGTGGATTCCGGAGATCTGTTCCACGGACAGCCGATTGCTACTTTGGTAAAGGGAGAATCCATTGCAAAAATTGCGCAGCTGCTTGGATATGATGTTATGACTGCAGGAAATCATGACTGGAGTTATGGAAAAGACCGGCTGAAAGAACTTTGTGATATGGCCGGTGTGCAGATGCTTTGCGGAAATGTAAAGACAGAAAATCAGGATCCTTTTTTTGAGCAGGAATATTATGTGGAGGAAGTATCCAAAAACGGAGAAACCTTAAAGGTAGGAATGTTTGGAGAAATTGATCCGGAACTTTACCATTCGACGACACCTGCCAATGTAGAAGGATTGACTTTTACGGATTCCGTTGCTTATGCAAAACAGGCAGTCGAACAGTTAAAGGAAGAAGGCTGCGACATTGTCATCGGTCTTGCCCATACCAATGATCCGCAGGAAATCGCTGCCCAGGTGGATGACGTGAATCTCTGGCTCTGCGGACATGAACATGTAGACCGGAATACCACCGTTTTGACACCGAATGGCGGCACGGCTTATGTGGTGGAAAGCGGATATTATTTAAATGAAGTCAGCCTTATGGAACTGGATTGTACATTAGATGAAAACGGAGAACTGAAAGAAGTGGCATTTGAACGGCAGGTTGTGACAGCAGAAAATGCCGATACCTATGAAAAGGATGCTTCTGTTACGGCTCTGTTAGAAGATATTAATCAGGAGCAGGAAGAAGTACTGAAAACAGTAGTAGGGAAAACACCGGAAGATCTGGATGGAGACTGGTACCATCTGCGCATTGACGAGACAAACCTGGGAAGGGTGGTCGCAGATGCCTATTTACTGGCAACAGGGGCAGATGCAGCATTTGAAAATGCCGGCGGAATCCGGGCTTCTGTAGCAGCCGGATCGGTTACCTATGGAGATATCATCGGAGTCAGTCCGTATGGAAATTATATTGTAACGAAGCAGATCACAGGAAAGGAACTGCTGGAAATTCTGGAAACTTCCATTGAAATTCAACGGCAGTGTATCGAAGCCTATGAAAGAGGAGAGGACGATGCATGGCCGTCGTCAAGCGGAAGCTATCTGCAGTTTGGCGGTATCGAGGTACTTTATGATCTTGCCGGACCAGAGGGAAATCGGGTGTTAAAGGTAACGGTAGGAGAGAAGCCGTTGGATGAAAAACAGGTATATACAGTTGCCACAAACAATTATGCAGCCGTTTCCGGTTATTATCCGCAGTTGGCAAATGCCGGAGAAATCGGACAGTTTTGTGCCTGCGATGAGGCACTGGTAGCTTATTTTAAGCAGGGAGAAGAAGCTGTTGCAAAGACACTGGATGCATCTGCAATGATTCCGGTGGAAAACTGTCCGCATAAAGATACAGAAATCAGAGATGGAAAAGAAGCAACCTGTACAGAAGAAGGTTATACAGGGGATACTTGGTGTAAAGATTGTGAAAAGGTAGTAGAACCTGGAAAAACAATTGATAAGAAAGAACATCAGTATGAACAGGGAAAATGTACGGTTTGTGGTATAAAAGATCCGACTCAGAAGCAGGAAGAAGAGAAAAAGCCGGAAGAGAACAAGAAACCGACTGGCAATAAGGAACAGGAAAAGAAACAAGATACAACAAAAACAACTCAGAAAAAGACAAATACGGATAAGAAAGCAGACAATGCAAAAACAGGAGATGCGAATCATCCGGAAGCGTATGTTCTTTTGCTTTTGTTGTCAGGAATCGTACTTACTGTAAATTGGAAGAAAAGAAAATCAGTATAATGGAAAACACCCCCAAAATGCATAGTTATCCGCATTTTGGGGGTGTTTTCCATTTGGACAATCTTTTAGTTGATTTTTGGGAAATTATATGTTATAGTATGAAATATATAGATAACAAAAAACAAATCCGCTCCGCGAAAATAATAAACAAAAAGGAGGGGGCAACCTTTGCTAAAAACAGCTTATGCATCCATAAAATTAACTCAAGAGATATGGCCAGATTTTACGAAACGTTTCCGAAATCCTTCCAGTGCAGAATCTTATGAATCAGATCTTTCCGAATTCATGAATCTGTACCAGATTGACTTCCTGGAGATAAGAAGTGAAATGGTAAAAGATTATTATGAAAACATACAAAGGAAAGTAAAACAGGGAAATCTGCAGGCCGGAACTGCTGCAAAAAAGTTTCGTGAACTGCACTCACTGGCAGATTACATTTGTAAGAACCGAATCGAATACCAGATACCGGGAACCTTTCAGGACTTTTTTTATCCTTATCTGAGAACATTGGATAAAATGGAGAAATTTGCAAAATCCATTCCGATCGAACACATTGATCAATTATTTGTTGCAGCGCAGAACGATAAAATGGCATATTGTATTCTGGCACTTTTGCAGAGAGTCGGACTTACTTCTACAGAAATTGTGGAATTAAAACCAGAAAATTTTGCTGCATATGACAATGGAGTTTATGTGACAGTCAAAGGAAGGAAAGAAGCATGTTTTATTCCGGAAGATGTATTTGTAATTGTGGAATGTTATATGAGCGAACGAAAGCAACATGAATATTTGTTTTATAATCAAAGAGGAAATAAGTTAAATATTATGTATATCAGTCGTCTTATGAAAAAATATACGGCGGCAGCCAATATTCCTTCTTACAGTGCAGAAGCTCTGCGAAATTCCTGTGCATTTACGATGTTTTCTTACGATGCGACACCGGAACAGGTAGCAAAACAAATGGGCATTACAGAAATTCATGTCAAACGATATAAAAATATTTCTTATCGCGAAAATTTGAAACGAACCGCAAATCAATTAGTAAAAGTACGCGTAGAACCGCCAAAGTAAAAATGAGTTGATTACTGTAGACTTTTATAAAATTGGCATTTCACAGCAGAAGATGCAAGGACAAAACTTCGTTCATTATATCCAAAGTTTGACTCATGAAAATGGGTCAGACTTGAGAGTACTTTTGTTTTAGAAATCAACTTGCTAATACACTAGATATAGTACAACAGGCGGAAAAAATATGAAATTATTAGAATTTGTCGAGAAAGTGTTGTCCAATGATGTGATCACGATTGTCGATGACGTCGTACATGGAAAAGCAATTCACGATCCAACAGCAGCGTATTGCTTCTTGCTGGAGGATGGCAAACGTCCGGCTTGGGCAGACGAAGTATTGGATAAGGAAATCGAGCGTTTTACTTATGGGAAAATGCCTGAGCCTTACCCGCATACACAGCTCTGTACAATTAAAAGACTAAGAAAAGGAGAGGTACCTGCACCTCTCTTTTTCTTTTGTGAAAAAATAAGCTTCGCCAAAAAGCGTATAATGAAGACAAGAAATAGGTAAGGAAAACATTAACAATGGAGCTTCTTGTATAATTCAAATATAAGGAATTCCGAGAAAGAAGGTTGAGAAAAAAATACCTCAGAGTAAAATAAGATTACTGACTTTGCACGGTTAGTAAAAAATCTTATTGAACAGAGAGGTATCTGAAATGAATTATAACACACAGAACGCAAAAATTAAATCCATTACGGAAAAAACTTTAATTGTCGGAATCGATGTTGGAAGTGAAACCCATTATGCAAGGGCCTTTGACTGGAGGAATTATGAGTACTCAAAAAAGCCATTTACTTTCAATAACGATGAAGCAGGATTTACGTCATTCAAAACATGGATGGATGGTCTGGCAAAAAAGCATGGAAAAGAAGTTGTGATTCCAGGCATGGAACCTACCGGTCATTACTGGCTGAACCTTGGAGCGTATCTGCAGAAACAGGGCATGAAGCCGGTACATGTGAATCCGCATCATGTAAAGAAATCCAAAGAACTGGATGACAACAATCCGAATAAGAATGACCGTAAGGATCCCAAAACGATTGCGGCTCTGGTAAATGAAGGACGATTTTCCTATCCATATATTCCAACAGGGGTTTATGCAGAGATCCGAAACCTGTCAAACCTTCGGATACAGACACAGGAAGAGATCACGAGGATCAAAAACCGGATCGCCCGATGGTTCAGCATATACTTTCCGGAAATAAAAGACGTTTACAAAAATCCGGATGCAGTAAGCGGAATGATGGTGATCAAAAAGGCACCGCTGCCAGGTGATATCAAAGAACTTGGTGCAGAGGGAGTCAATCAGGTATGGAGGGATGCAAAGCTGAGAGGCGCTGGATTAAAGAGGGCGGAGACCCTGGTAGCAGCTGCGGAGCACAGCATCGGAAGTACGGAAGCACCGGAAAGTGCCAGAATAGAGATCCGAAATCTGTTGAGTGATTATGAAATATATAAGAACAGAATGGATGATCTGATGAAAGCAATAACAGTAAAACTTTCAGAAATTCCTTACATTGACAAACTGATGGAAATAAAAGGGATCGGAATAAAAACCATAAGCTGTTTTATTGCAGAAGTGGGTGACGTCAGACGATTTGATAACCCGAAACAGCTGCAGAAGCTGGCAGGATATGCCATTGTTGCAGACAGTTCCGGAAAGCATAAAGGAGAAAGCCGAATCAGTCACAGGGGAAGAAAGCGCCTGAGATATGCATTGTATGAAGCAGCGATATCTGTGATAGGAAAGAACACTGAGTTTCGAAAAATACATGACTATTACAGGATGAGGAAGCAGAATCCGTTGAAAAAAATGCAGTCAGTGATAGCGATCGCGTGTAAGCTGATCAGAGTTTTCTATACGATACTGACAAAAGGTGTGGATTATGATGGTCAGAAGATGCTGGGCGATATCGTAAGGCCGGAAACGGAAAAAGCAGCATAAAACAAATAGAAAACAGAAAACCGTGGCTGGTTTGAACCGTTAAGAGGGAAGAACTTGAAGGCTGAAACCAGCCACGGAAGCTGGAAGAATAAAAATCGGAATGTAACAGGGAAACGTCCACTGAAAAGTGCTGTTGCAGGAAGAAAGTCAGTAACAAAATAAATAAAGAATGAGCCAGTAGTCGGCAGGAATATACACCATAGGGCAAGACCCTGATGAGGAGCTGAGCTGACACTCTGGTTATGGACAGGCGGGACAAAAGAAGTTAGGACTCAGCATTTGTCTGATGATCCTGGTAGACACGGGAGGTTCGCTGCCGTAGATGGAAGGGTATACACAAGGCCATATAAAACGGAAAACCAAGACGTTTTATTTCGTGTACCCAAAATCCACTATTTTCGTACCAGATACAGAGAAATGTCCATTCCTATGGCTCATTCTTCTGAGATATTTATTGATGATATGTCGAAAAAACCTTGATTTTCAAGGAAAAAAGACTTGACTTAATAGGGAG
>JALFGN010000140.1 GCA_022777285.1 Blautia sp. | reverse complement strand
ATATCACACCAAAACTGAAAGAATTGGAAGACATGATCCTCGGCGCAGAAGACAAACTCTATGCACTGGAATACGACCTCTTTTCCGAAATCCGGAACCGGATTTTCAAAGAGATGGATCGGGTACAGAAAACCGCAAAAGCCATCGCAAAACTGGACAGCTATCTTTCTCTTGCACTGGTCGCTTCCAGAAATAACTATGTACGGCCCAAAATCAACACCCGTGGTGTGATTGATATTAAAAACGGCCGGCATCCGGTGGTCGAACAGATGATCCCCAATGATCTGTTTATTCCAAACGATACGTATCTGGATAATCAAAAGAACCGGATCTCTGTCATTACAGGTCCGAATATGGCAGGAAAATCCACCTATATGCGTCAGACGGCCCTGATCGTTCTGATGGCGCAGATCGGCTCATTTGTACCTGCGGAGAAAGCAAATATCGGCATTGCAGACCGGATTTTTACCCGTGTAGGTGCTTCCGATGATCTGGCCAGCGGACAAAGTACCTTTATGGTGGAAATGACAGAGGTTGCCAACATCTTAAGAAATGCCACCTCAAAAAGTCTTCTGATCCTGGATGAAATCGGAAGAGGAACCAGCACCTTTGATGGCCTGTCCATTGCCTGGGCCGTCATGGAATACATCAGTAATACCCGGATTCTGGGTGCCAAAACACTGTTTGCCACCCATTATCATGAGCTTACGGAACTGGAAGGAAAACTGTCCGGGGTCAATAATTATTGTATCGCAGTCAAAGAAAAAGGGGACGATATTGTATTTCTCAGAAAAATCGTAAAAGGCGGCGCAGATAAAAGTTACGGCATTCAGGTTGCCAAACTGGCCGGTGTGCCGGATCCGGTCATTGAACGGGCGAAGGAACTGGTAGAAGAGCTGGTCCATGCAGACATCACTGCTGCAGTAAAGGATATTGCTTCGGAAGGGAAAAAGGCCCGCACCAAATCCCCGGTGCATCTGGATGAAGTGGATCTGGAACAGATTTCTCTGTTTGATACGGTAAAAGATGATGATGTACTGGAAGAATTAAAGAATATCGATGTATCGAACCTGACACCGATCGATGCCTTAAATACCATTTACAGACTGCAGAACAAACTGAAGAACCGGTGGTGATGGAATTGAGAAAAATTGCAGTATTGGATCAGAATACCATTGATAAAATCGCAGCAGGTGAAGTCGTAGAACGGCCTGCTTCTGTGGTAAAAGAGCTGGTGGAAAATGCGATCGACGCCGGCGCGACCGCAATCACGGTAGAAATCAAAGAAGGAGGCATTTCCTTTATCCGTGTCACCGACAATGGGGGCGGCATGGAGAAAGAACAGGTGTCCCTGGCTTTTTTGCGCCATGCCACCAGCAAAATTGAAAAAGTGGAAGATCTGCTTCAGATTTCTTCTCTTGGATTTCGTGGAGAAGCCCTTTCCAGCATTTCCGCAGTTTCCCAGGTAGAATTGATTACCAAGACGCCAAACGCACTGACGGGAATCCGCTACCAAATCGAAGGAGGCAGCGAAAAAAGTCTGGAAGAGATCGGAGCTCCCTGCGGTACGACCATTCTTGTACGAAATCTGTTTTTTAATACGCCGGCCAGAGCAAAATTTTTAAAAACCCCGGCAACGGAAGCCGGTTATGTGAGTACCTATATGGAGCAGCTCGCCTTATCCCATGACCATATTTCTTTTAAATATCTGGTAAACGGACAGACCAAATTGCACAGTTCCGGAAATTCCAGTCTCCGGGATGTGATCTACCATATTTATGGACGGGAGATCACAAAGGAACTGCTTCCTGTCACATGGGAAAAAAATGGCATGTCACTGGATGGCTTTGCAGGAAAGCCGGTCGTTGCAAGAGGAAACCGGGCATTTGAAAACTATTATGTCAATGGACGTTATGTCAAAAGCAAACTGATTACGAAAGCCATCGAAGACGCCTACAAACCGTTTCTGATGCAGCATAAGTATCCCTTTGTCTGTTTCCAGCTTCAGCTTCCCGGAGAGGAAGTGGATATCAATGTACATCCGACCAAAATGGAAGTCCGTTTCCAGAAACAGCAGGAAGTTTATCAGGCGGTATACGAAGCACTGACAAACACACTGCATCATAGAGAATTGATTCCTTCGGTTCCATTAAAGAGGGAAACAAAAGAGGGGATCCAGGAAAAGAAACCGGCAGCAAAAGGCACAGGACCAGAACCGTTTGAAAAGAACCGAACCCGGGCTCTCCGAAAAGAACCGCAAAAAGAAATACCAAAAGAAACAGGGAAAAAACCGCCAGAAAAGGGGGTTGCTCCTTCTTCTATGAAAGAAGATAAACCGGTCTGGAAAGTTTCCGGCGAAAAACCGGCAGAAACACCAAAATTGCCCGAAACTGTATCCAAAAAAGAACCGGAAGCACCTTCTAAGGCAGCAGCATCTGTACCTGCGTCTGTACCGAAAACGGGGCAGCAGATGGAACTGTTTGACGACCGTCTGCTTTCCAAAAAGGCACGCAGCCGTCATAAACTCATCGGACAGCTTTTTGATACGTATTGGTTGGTGGAATATGAGAATCAATTTTATATTATTGATCAGCATGCAGCCCATGAAAAGGTTCTCTATGAACGGTTCATGAAAGAATATCAACAAAAAGAGATTTTTTCTCAGTTTGTAAGTCCGCCGGAAATCATTTCACTCAGTCTTTCGGAATCCAATCTTCTGAATCAGCATCTGGAAACGTTTCAGGCGTTCGGATTTGAAATCGCCTGTTTTGGCGGAAGGGAATACAGCATTCGTGCCGTTCCCTCCAATCTTTACGGAATCTCTGTGCAGGAGTTATTTCTTGAGATTCTCGACAGTCTGGAAAATGAAACCGGACGGCAGACACCGGATTTGATTTCCCATCGGATTGCCACGGCAGCCTGCAAGGCAGCAGTAAAAGGGAATCAGGCGCTTTCTCCTTTGGAAGCAAATCAACTGATCGATGAACTTCTGGGACTGGAAAACCCTTATCACTGTCCGCATGGAAGACCCACGATTGTTTCCATGACAAAATATGAACTGGAAAAGAAATTTAAAAGAATTGTGTAGGTGAAAAAATTGAAAAAACCGCTCATTATACTTACCGGTCCCACGGCTGTGGGAAAAACAAAACTCTCCATTTCCCTTGCAAAGGCAGTCAATGGTGAGATTATTTCAGCAGATTCCATGCAGGTATATCGCCATATGGACATCGGCTCTGCCAAAATCCGTCCGGAGGAAATGGAAGGCATCCCGCATTATCTGATCGATGTTCTGGAACCGGAGGAGGAATTTCATGTGGTCCGTTTTCAGGAAATGGCAAAAGAAGCCATGAACCGGATCTATGCAAAGGGAAAAATTCCGATTTTGACCGGAGGAACGGGATTTTATATTCAGGCAATCGTCAAAGACATTGATTTTTCCGAAAATACCGAGGCTGGACCTTACCGGAAAGAACTGGAGCAGCAGGCGCTTGAAAAGGGGGCCCACTGGCTCCATGAAGCATTAAGAGCGGTGGATCCGGAGTCTGCACAGGCGATTCATGAAAACAATGTAAAACGGGTCATCCGGGCATTGGAATATTACCGATTGACCGGAGAAAAGATTTCCATTCATAATGAACGGGAGGCCCAAAAGGATTCTCCTTATAACTTTGCCTATTTTGTATTGAATGATAACCGGGAATGTCTCTATGCCAGGATTGAACAGCGCATTGATGAAATGTTAAAAGACGGACTGGTGAAAGAAGTGGAGGCACTGCGCCGTCGGGGATGTACCCGTGATCTGGTATCCATGCAGGGACTTGGCTATAAAGAAATCCTTGCTTATCTGGAGGGGGATTGCTCTTTGGAAGAGGCCGTCTATATCCTGAAACGGGATACCCGACATTTTGCCAAACGACAGATCACCTGGTTCAAAAGAGAAAAAGATGTCATCTGGCTGAATAAACCGGATTTTGAATATAAAGAAGAACGCATATTGGAATCTATGCTCACGCTATGTAAAGAAAGAGGAATACAATCATGAAACACTTAAATGAAATGTACCAGGAACTTGGTATCAGCGAGACAGTACTTGCTTATGGAAATCAAATCGAAGCGCAGTTAAAAGAACGGTTTGAAGCAATCGATCAAACGGCGGAATACAATCAGCTCAAAGTCATTCATGCGATGCAGAAGCACAAAGTCAGTGAAGCATGCCTTTCTGCTTCTACCGGATATGGATACAATGATCTTGGACGGGATACACTGGAAGCAGTTTATGCAGAGGCGTTTCATACAGAAGCTGCCCTGGTACGTCCGCAGATTGCCTGTGGCACCCATGCCTTAACCTTAGCGCTTTCCGGCAATCTTCGTCCGGGAGATGAATTACTTTCTCCGGTAGGAAAACCGTATGATACCTTGGAGGAAGTCATCGGAATCCGTCCTTCGAGAGGTTCTCTGAAGGAATACGGGGTCACTTACCGTCAGGTGGATCTGCTGCCGGATGGAAGTTTTGATTTTGAGAACATTAAAAAAGCCATCAATGAGAAAACCAAGCTTGTAGAAATCCAGCGCTCCAAAGGGTATCTCACCCGTCCGACCTTATCCGTAGCACAAATCGGTGAACTGATCCGTTTTATCAAGGGGATCAAACCGGATGTCATCTGTATGGTGGATAATTGCTATGGAGAATTTGTAGAAACCATAGAACCTACCGATGTAGGAGCGGATCTGATCGTAGGTTCTCTGATTAAAAATCCGGGCGGCGGCCTGGCTCCGATCGGCGGTTATATTGCCGGAAAACAGGAGTACGTAGAAAATGCGGCTTATCGTCTGACTTCTCCTGGTCTTGGGAAAGAAGTCGGTGCAACGCTTGGTGTAAACGCCGCTTTTTATCAGGGCTTTTTCCTGGCACCTACTGTCGTTGCCGGTGCTTTAAAGGGTGCGGTGTTTGCTGCGAATATTTATGAATCTCTGGGATTTGATGTTGTACCGAACAGTAAAGAAAGTCGCCATGACATCATTCAGGCCGTTACCTTCCATGATCCGGAAGGGGTCATTGCATTCTGCAAAGGCATTCAGGCTGCGGCACCGGTCGATAGTTATGTGGATCCGGAGCCCTGGGCCATGCCGGGCTATGACAGTGATGTGATTATGGCAGCAGGCGCCTTTATCCAGGGATCTTCCATTGAGCTTTCCGCAGACGGTCCGATCAAACCACCTTATACCGTCTATTTTCAAGGTGGTCTTACCTGGAACCATGCAAAACTTGGCATTTTAATGTCTCTGGAGAAACTGGTCAATAAGGGGATTGTAGTGCTATGAAGCAACGACGTGTATGTGTGATCGGAGGCGGGGCTTCCGGTCTGATCGCTGCTATTTTTGCAGCCAGAGAAGGGGCTTTGGTAACCCTTCTGGAACAAAATGAACGATTAGGAAAAAAACTGCTGGCTACCGGAAACGGAAGATGCAACCTGACCAATACCTATCAGGATCCAGGCTGTTATCACGGCGAACATCCGGAGTTTGCGCTGTCTGTCTTTCAAACATACTCCATGGAACAGACCGTATCCTTTTTTTCCGAACTGGGGATTTACATCAAAAACAGAAATGGTTATCTCTATCCGGCCAGCAATCAGGCCTCCAGTGTACTGGAAGTTCTGGAACAGGAAGCGCGGTATCGAAAAGTGAAAATCAAGCTGCAGGAAAATGCAAAAGAGATCGTACCAGGAAAGCCGGATGGATCCTGGATCGTAAAAACAAAAACCTGGCAATACGAGGCGGATGCTGTGATCATCGCCTGCGGTTCTCCTGCTTCGGAAATCGAAGGCGCAGGGAGTGCAGGCTATGTTCTTGCCGGACGTCTTGGACACAAAATCGTCAAACCGCTCCCTGCACTGGTTCCGCTGGTCTGCAAGGGCAATTTCTTTTCCAAATGGGCAGGGGTAAGAACGGATGCGCAAATTACACTGTTGGCAAAGGGAGAACCATTGGCCAGAGAAAAAGGAGAAGTACAGCTGACCGAATACGGGATTTCGGGAATTCCTGTTTTTCAGATCAGCGGACGGGCGCTTCGACTTTTGGATCAGGGCATTTTGGTGTCGGTGATTCTGGATTTTATGCCGGATTTTACCGAAAAAGAACTGCTGGCGTTCCTGAAAAAGCGTATGGACAATTGTCCGTATAAAACCATCAAAGACAGTCTGACCGGACTGTTTCCCAAAAAACTGATTTCCGTACTGACCGATAAAAATCCGAATCTGGAACAGCTGACCAACCGCATAAAAAATCTGGAACTTCCTGTAAAAGAAGGGCGTTCCCTTGCACAGGCACAAGTGTGTCAGGGAGGCGTATCGACCGAACAGATTCATCCCGTTTCTATGGAGTCCCGGATCTGTCCCGGCATCTATTTTTCCGGAGAAGTCGTTGATATCGACGGCATTTGCGGCGGTTATAATCTCCAGTGGGCATGGTCCAGCGGAGCACTTGCAGGCAGTCATGCCGGAAAGGAGAAGCCATGATCACCCTACAACAATTAAAACTTCCTGTTTCTCATACATCAGAAGAACTGGAACAGAAAATCCTGAAAACTCTGAAAATAAAAAAAGAAGCACTCCTTTCTTTCCAGATTCGGAAGCAATCTCTGGATTCCAGAAAGAAACCGGATCTGTACTTTGTATATACCATTGATGCAGCAGTAGAAAAAGAGAGCAGTGTTCTAAAAAAAGTTAACCATAACAACATTATGTTAACTCAAAAAAAGAAATTTCAATATTTAAAATGTGAAAAGACAACGCGGCATACCAGACCGGTCATTGTCGGAAGCGGCCCTGCGGGACTTTTCTGTGCTTATTATCTGGCCCGTTCTGGTTTAGCGCCTCTTGTAATTGAAAGAGGCGATGATGTCGATACACGGATGGAACGCGTTACAAAGTTCTGGGAAGAGAACCTTCTGGACCCGCAATCCAATGTACAGTTCGGAGAGGGGGGTGCCGGAACCTTTTCCGACGGAAAACTGAATACACTGGTAAAAGATCCTGCCGGCCGTAATTTCGAAGTTCTGCGCCTGTTTGTAGCATGTGGTGCGCCGGAAGAGATTCTGTATGTACAAAAACCGCATCTTGGCACAGATCTTCTGGTATCCATTGTAAAAAATCTGCGCAATCAGATTCTGGAAATGGGCGGTGAAATCCGGTTTCGCACACAACTGACCGATATCCATACCGAGCATGGAATCCTGAAATCGATCACCGTAAATCACAAAGAGGAGATTCCTGCTGATTATCTGGTTCTTGCAATCGGCCACAGTGCAAGGGATACGTTTTCGACACTCGAAAAAAAGGGCTTTCATATGGAAGCAAAATCTTTTGCCGTCGGTCTTCGTATGGAGCATCCGCAGACTTTGATCAACCGGTATCAATATGGGGTGGACGAGCATCCGCTCCTTGGTGCTGCCAGTTATAAACTGACGCATCGCTCCAGGGAAAATCGAGGCGTTTACAGTTTCTGCATGTGTCCCGGCGGCTATGTAGTAAATGCCTCTTCCGAAAAAGGACGTCTGGCCGTAAATGGTATGAGTTATCAAAATCGGGCATCCCAAAACGCAAACAGTGCCCTGATCGTAACCGTAAATCCTTCGGATTTTCCTTTGGAGGGTCCTTTATCCGGTATGGCTTTTCAGCGAACACTGGAGGAAAAAGCCTTCCAGGCAGGGAACGGATCCATTCCGGTACAATTATTCGGAGATTTTTGTCAGAATCGGAGAAGTACCGGCTTGGGTGCTGTGACTCCCTGTATCAAAGGAGCCTATACCTTTGCAGATCTGAATCAGGTTCTGCCTTCTTTCCTGACACAACCGTTAAAAGAAAGCATCGGATATTTCGAACGGATCATTCCCGGCTTTTCAAGGGAGGATGCCATCTTATCCGGTGTGGAAAGCCGCACCTCTTCACCGGTGCGCATTGTAAGAGATGCACAATTTGAAAGCAATATCAGCGGTGTATATCCCTGCGGAGAAGGCGCAGGCTATGCAGGCGGTATCACTTCTGCAGCGATGGACGGATTAAAAACAGGAGAAGCCATTGTGAAAAAAATCATAAATTTTTGAGAATCCGTATACATCGTTTTTAATCTGTGCTAAAATAAAGTTTGCTAAATTTTCTACCATACCCTATATGAAGCTGAAGAGAGTATCGGGTATATTCTATGTATGACAAGCGAAAAATCAAAGAAATACCTGAAGAAAACCGGCCTTATGAGAAATGTCTGCGGCTGGGCGTTCAGGCTCTGACCGACGAAGAACTCCTTGCAGTTCTTCTGCGCAGCGGCTCGAAAGATAGTTCTGCCCTGGATATTGCTCATAAAGTCCTTCATCTTTCCAAAGATAAAAAAGGACTGCAGGGACTTTATCAATTAAGCATTCCTCAGCTGAAAAGTATCCGGGGTGTTGGGACGGTAAGAGCCGTCCAGCTGAAATGTATCGGTGAACTGTCAAAAAGAATTGCCGTTTGTGCCGCCCGTAAGGGCATTTCTTTCGACAACCCCGGCTCGGTTGCAGAATACTATATGGAACAGCTGCGTCATGAAGAACAGGAGCATCTGCTTTGTATGATGCTGGATTGCAAAAATCACAGACTTGGAGAAGAACTCCTCTTCAAAGGAACCGTAAATACTTCCGTTGTCAGTCCAAGAGAGATTTTTCTCTGCGCCATCTCTTATCACGCAGTGGGAATTCTGCTGGTTCACAATCATCCCAGCGGGGATCCGTCTCCCAGTCAGGCCGATATTCAGGTTACCAAAAGAATCGCAGCAGCCGGAGCTTTGCTGGACATCCCTCTGATCGATCATATCATCATCGGTGACTGCCGTTACACAAGCTTCCGGGAAAGGGGACTTATCGAAACATAATAAAGGGGAAACACAACATGCCATTTCATAAAACGTTTGGTATAGATTTAGGTACCAGTATGGTAAAAATCTATTCCTGTCAGAACGATACCATTCTGAAGGAAAAAAATATGATTGCTGTTCGCAACGAAAGTCAGATTCTGGCGTCTGGAGACGATGCGTTTGAGATTTTTGAAAAAAATCCATCCAATGTATCGGTGATCACACCAATGGCTTTCGGTAAGATCGCAGATGTCACTTATACAGAACTGGTCCTTCATTCTCTTCTGGAAAAGGCCGGTGCCGGCAGTGTATTTGGCAATACCTTATATCTGGCTGTACCTGCCGATTTATCGGAAATCGAAAAAAGAGCTTATTATACCATCGGAAATTCCAAAAGAAAAAGCAAAATTTATATGATTAAAAAGCCCATCGCAGATGCGGTGGCACTTGGTATTCCCATAAACAACACAAAAGGAACCATGATTGTAAATATAGGCGCACAAAGTACAGAGATTTCCGTTCTGGAAAAAGGACGTGTGGTAATCAGTAAAATCATTGCAATCGGGGGAAAACAGCTCAACGAATCCATTATCAATCTGGTGCGAAGAAACTGCAATGTCAACATCGGAAATAAGACCGCACGCCGACTGAAATTTGAGCTTGCCTGGTTAAAAACCGATCCTGAAAAATCCGGAACGATTACAGGGGTGGACTGCATTACCGGACTGCCGCAGGAAAGCACCGTATCCTCCTGCATGATCCATGATGCCATTTTGGATCCTCTGATCGTGATCTGCCGGGAAATCCGTTTTCTTCTGGAACGCATTCCTCCACAGATCTATACAGGAATTGCTGATGAAGGAATCTTTCTTACAGGAGGTTCTACAAGGCTTCCGGATCTTGCCTGGTTTATCAGCCAGCAGACCACGATGCGGATCCGTCTTTCCACTTTTTATGACCTGTGTACCATATACGGCATAAAGGAAATTATTCGAAACAAAACACTCTGGAAATGGGTAAAATAAAAGCTGAGGTTATACAATGAAAAACAAACATGATTGGAATTTAAAAAGTAAACATATTCTTGTGATTATGGTTCTGGTATGTGTCAGTTTGATGCTGCTTACATTTGCTGCAAAATTTCCGGCAAATCCTGTACGCCAGGTGGCAGGATTTGCCATTGTACCATTCCAGAACGGCCTGAATAAAGTAGGAACTGCTCTGGACGGACTGACTTCCGGCTTTCGAAGTAAAAATGAACTGGTGAAAGAAAATAAAAAACTGCAGGCAAAAGTCGATGAACTGACTACAGAAAACAGCCGCCTGACCCAGAGTATCACAGAACTGGACCGCTTGCAAAAACTCTATCAGCTGGATCAGCAGTACAGTGAATACGATAAGGTAGCAGCAGAGATCATTGCCAAAAATTCCGGCAACTGGTATTCCACTTTTACCATTAACCGGGGCAGTGAAGATGGAATTCTGGTAGATCAGAACGTCATTGCCGGAAGCGGTCTTGTGGGAATTGTGACAGAAGTGGGCAAGCACTGGGCAACGGTCCGTTCGATCATTGATGACACCAGCAATGTCAGTGCTATGACCGTCAGCACTTCTGCAAACTGTATTGTATCCGGCGATCTTCGTCTGATAGATGAAGGAAAACTGCAGTTTATCCATTTAAAAGATGACGATGATAAAATACAGGAAGGCGAAAAGATTGTGACTTCTTCTGTCAGTGAAAAATTTCTGAAAGGAATTTTGATTGGATATGTCAGTGAAATTCAGGAAGATCCCAATAACCTTACAAAAACAGGAACCCTGACTCCTGCTGTTGATTTTCAGCATTTGCAGGAAGTTCTGGTTATTTTGGAACGGAAACAGACGAAGGAGGCAGAATAAATGCGCATGCAAAGAAAGTTTGTCCTGTTGCTTTTGATCCTGTCCTGCTTTATCCTGCAGGGAACGGTGTTGAAAACGCTGGCCATTGGTTCGATTTCTCCGAATCTTATCCTGATTTTGGTAATCTCTTTCGGATTCATGTGCGGAAAAAACACAGGTCTCTGGATGGGATTCTGGTGTGGATTGATTTTGGATCTGCTCGGTGCAGAACTGATCGGATTTTATGCCCTGGTCTATATGATCATCGGATTTTCCGCAGGCTGCTGCTGCAAACTGTTTTACGATGATGAACTTCGTGTCCCGATGGTCGTCACCGCAGCCGGAGATTTGATTTACGGAGGGCTTGTTTACGGCATGCAGTTTCTGCTGCGTGGAAGAACGGATTTCCTGTATTATATGATCCGAATCATCATTCCGGAAATGATCTATACGGTACTTCTCACCGTTGTCATGTACAAAATTTTTCTGAAGATCCATAACAAACTGACTGAGCAAGAGATGAAGGAGCGAGATTCCATTTGGTTAAGAAAATAAGAAAACTACTGAAAAAAAAATGCATAAAGAGAACAACAATACTGCTTCTGCTGTTTGGCGTCATGTTTTTCATATTATTGCAGCGGCTTTTTACGTTACAGATCATCAAAGGAGAAGAGTATGCTTCGAATTTTAATCTGACCACAACAAAGACACGTACCATAAAGAGTACCCGTGGAAATATAAGAGACAGAAATGGGGAACTGCTTGCCCACAATCAGCTGGCCTATTCCATTATTATTGAAGATAACGGAACCTATGATTCGAACCGAAAGAAAAATCTGACGCTGAATTATGTGGCCTATTCCATTTCCAATATTTTAAGGAAAAACGGGGAGTCTGTCGATGTCACGTTTCACATCGTTCTTGATGAAAATGGAGAATATGCGTTTGACGCTGCCGATTTTACCTTAAATCGTTTCAAAGCAGATATCTATGGCCAGGCAAAAATTGATAATCTGAAAGAAGAAGAACGGAAAGCTTCCCCTGAAAAAATGATCACAGATCTTTGCAGTGAAGATCGTTTTGGTCTGGTCAACACACAAAAGCCTTACACAAAAGAAGAACTGGAACAATACAATCTTCCGGAATCTTTCACAAAAGAGGAGATTCTGGATATTATAAAAATTCGTTATGCCCTGTCTGCCAACAGCTTTCAGAAATATGTGCCTGCAACTGTTGCTACAAATGTATGCGAAGAAACCGTAGCTGAAATTATGGAAGAAAAAGATCATCTGCAGGGTGTCGATATTATGGAAGATTCGATTCGTGTTTATGAGGACAGTGAATATTTTGCTCCCATTATCGGTTATACCGGAAAAGCTTCCGCTGAAGAACTGGAAGAATTGCAGAAAGATAATCCGGAGTATTCCTCCAATGCAGTAATCGGAAAAACCGGTATCGAGCAATATATGGAAGTGGAGCTGCAGGGAACGGACGGTGAGGAAAAACTCAGTGTAGATAATCTGGGAAAAGTACTGAAGATCGATGAATCCTCCAGAAAGGATCCGGTTTCCGGAAATGACGTTTATCTGACGATTGATAAAGATCTTCAGACAGCTGCTTATCAGATTCTGGAACAGAAAATCGCAGGAATTCTTTCCAGTAATATTATCGGTGGAAAAGAATTCGACAAAACCAATGTAGATGCCAGTGATATCCGGATCCCAATCTATGATGTGTATAATGCACTGATTGAAAACAGTGTCATCGATATCAGTCATTTTAAAGAGGAGGATGCTTCCCAGACAGAAAAGACCATCTATGGTTTATTTACCCAGAAGCAAAATGCTGTTTTTGAATCCATCCGACAGGAACTGACTGCTTCGGAACCAATGGCTTTCCAGGATCTTCCGGAAGAAATGCAGGAATACCAGAGTTATATTGTAAATGATTTTCTTATGAACAAAAAAGGGATTCTTTCTCTGGATGCGATC
>JALFGN010000103.1 GCA_022777285.1 Blautia sp. | reverse complement strand
CGAACAAAATGCTTCCCTGCTCAAGCAGCTCTACGGCCGTCGGTCAGAAAAACTTTCCGGACTGGAGTCTGACATTCCGGAAGATTATGAGGATCCCCTCTCTGAATCTTCCTTTCCCGTTGATACAGATCCCATTCCAGTTACCCTGTAGTGTAAACTAGCACTGAGGTGAATTGTAATGCATGACTATGTAAAAAATCTTGCGAAGGTAGTCCGGGCTGCCAGAGAAGAAGCCCATCTATCTCAAGCAGCATTAGCTGAACAAATAGGCTGTGATGAGCGTACAATACTAAATATTGAAAACGACCGTGGTAATCCCAAGTTCGAAGTATTGTGCCAGATCATCGCTTATTTACACATTCCTGCAGACCGTATTTTCCACCCTGACACTGCTACGGATGGGGTGAAAAAACAAAAACTGTTATTGATGCTACAGGAATGTGATGAGCAAGAGACAGCCGAGATTCTTCCAGCAATTGAATACCTCTTAGCACTCATACATAAAAGAGGTAATTCAAACGAGTAAAGGAACCAGCTAATCCGTTGTGATTCTGGTTCTTTTCTTTTTGTTGCCATCTCCAAATCTTACTCTTGTAATATTTTAATTATTACACAAGTAAGATTTCAAGTCAATATGTTTTTTCTGAAATTGACAACCACATAAATAACGTCTATAATATATTTATTACAGCTGTAAGATTTAAGGAGGGATTTAAAATGAACGATTTACCACAGATTTCTGAAGCTGAATTTGAAGTTATGAAAATCGTATGGAAACATGCGCCGATCAGTACCAATGAAATAACAGATAAATTATTACAGACCACAAGCTGGAGTCCTAAGACGATACAGACTTTAATCAAACGTCTCGTAACAAAAGGCGTTCTGACTTATGAAAAACAGAGCCGAGTGTTTGTTTATACCCCAGTCGTGAAAGAAAGCGAATACATCGGCCAGGAAAGCAACTCTTTTCTGGAACGATACTATGACGGGGATATCACTGCCATGCTGTCTGCCTATATAGAAAATGACAGACTGTCTGAAACAGAAATAGACACCCTCCGTTCCCTTCTTTCCAAGAGGTCAAAAAAAGGAGGAAATTAACGTGGCTAATTTTATGATACGCTTTTTAATATGCAATGTATTTATCAGCGGTATCATCGGAATTCTTTTGATAGCCAAGCGGATATTCAAAAACAACCTGTCCAGCCGGATGCAGTATAATCTGTGGTTCCTGCTTCTTGGGTTGCTGGCCGTTCCCTTTATACCGTTCCGTCTCATCGGATTTCCACAAATCTTCTCGTGGCTTGGTAGCTTAAGAAGCTCTCCTGCTTCCGGTACCGCAACCGCTATGGAGGAAGCTGTGGGAATTCATCCGACCGGAAATACAGACTGGATGAATGATTTCGCACTTTCTGTAAATAGCGAGACACCATCCATTGCCGGATACACATTATTGGGGATATGGATTGTAGGCATTTTTGCAATGATTATATTAGTAATCAAATCCTCACTCCGCCTACGCAATTTGGAGAAATCTGCACTTCCCCTTCAGAACCCGGAGGTACGCAGACTATATCATCGATGTTTGGAGGAAATGGGAATTCACAGAAATATCCCTGTTTACAGTACTGCATTTTTGAAATCCCCGATTATTGTGGGACTTTTGAAACCATGTATTTATCTGCCGATTCATTTGATCTCTGATTACAACGAATCCGATATGCGGTATATGCTGTTACACGAACTTCAGCACTATAAGCACAAAGATGCTATTGCCAGCTATCTGATGAACCTTGCCGGAGTGGTATATTGGTTCAATCCTCTTGTCTGGTATGCACTGAAAGAAATGCGTAATGACAGAGAGGTTGCCTGTGACACTTCCGTTTTGAAAATGCTTGAAGAGGATGCTTACGAAGATTATGGCAATACACTGATTAACTTTGCAGAGAAGGTTTCACTTACTCCTTTTCCGTTTGCTGCCGGCCTTGGTGGAAACATGGAGCAGATGAAACGGAGAATTATCAACATTGCCTCTTATGAGAAACCGACATTTATGAAAAGAATAAAAGGTATGACTGCATTCATGTTGACTGCTGTCCTTCTCCTTGGATTCGCACCTTTTATTTCTACATACGCAGCAGATGGAAGCCACTACCAATGGGATTCCTCTTCTGAGAATGTTTCCTATGTAGACCTCTCCACATACTTCGGAAAATACGAAGGCAGCTTTGTTTTATACGATTTGGAAAACGATGCATGGAGCATACACGACAAGGAGCATGCTACCCTGCGAGTTGCACCAAACTCCACCTACAAAATATACGATGCCCTGTTCGGATTGGAAGAAGATATCATTACACCGGAAAATTCGTTCATTGCATGGAATGGCGAAACTTATCCATTTGAAGCATGGAATGCAGACCAGACCTTACAGTCAGCAATGAATTCCTCTGTAAATTGGTATTTTGAATCTATAGACGAACAGCTTGGAGCCGCTGACATTTCCAACTATATTGAGGAAATTTGGTATGGAAACGAAAATATAAGTGGTGATTTCTCCACCTATTGGATGGAATCTTCCTTGAAGATTTCCCCAATAGAGCAAGTCGAACTTTTAACCAAGCTTCAAAATAACAGCTTCGGCTTCGCTCCTGAAAACATAAATGCAGTAAAAGATGCCATCTGTCTTTCTTCTTCCGATGCCGGAACATTCTACGGAAAGACCGGAACCGGCCGTGTGGATGGACAGGATGTGAACGGATGGTTTATCGGCTATATTGAAGCTGCAGATAATACATACTTTTTTGCTACCAACATTGGTGCAGACAGCGATGCTACCGGAGGCAACGCAACTGAAATAACCATGTCTATCTTGTCAGACATGAATATCTGGAAATAAAAAAATCGGGTAAAGGTCAACTACGCAAACTGACCCTTACCCGATTTCATTTTATTTTTCGCCTGTTACTTCATAATACTTTTCATTTCCGGTTGCTGACCATGATGTTTTACCGCTACTAACCACATCTTTTGTAGACACATTATAAGCAAATATATCAAGAATCTCTGCCTCTGAGATATGCCATGAACCATCTGCGTTTTTCTTACTTCTGTACAAAACATATAATTCACATTTTTCATTTTCCGAAAGTCTGTCATATGCAAGAAATTCTATTATTTCCTCATTCTCATTTAAGATAGCTCTGGAATTTCCACTCGCACTATATGATATCATAAAATCACATCCTTCGTCTGCGAAGTATTGTTGGTATATAGTACGATATCCATCATATATTTCATCTGTTTCAATTAATGTCACATAATCACATATCGCAGAAATAGAAATATCATCCTCTTTCATATTATTCATTAATTCATCTATTAAATCGTGCTGAATGATAAAACCCTTATTCTGTGAACTAAATATTCTAATGGTCTTCCGTGGTATCATTCCCTGTGGTCCTGCTCCTGTAACATAATTCACAATGACAATCACATCCTTTGCACCATCGCAATCTATATCTTGAAATCCAACTGCCTCTACGCTGTCAAACATACCTACGCTATCATTCTCAGTACTATTGTTTTCAAAATAAGCTGGGAAATGGTACACAATTTGATTGTCCTTAGCCAGCACAAATGAGACATCTTCCCAAAGCGTATCATAAGTCGGTAGATAAGACACAAATCGTACCTCGCCCCAGTCATTCAAATCCACCTCAAAGGATTGTTCGGTTATAACCCGGCTTTCATCTAATTTCTCTTCTGATGGATAGTCCACTTCAATATCTGCAATATCTGTCAATTGCTGTATTTCTTTCGTACCATCAAAATATAAAATGACTTGCTCATCAAATTGTTCTTCGCCTGACAGGATTACTTCTACATAGTCCTCATACCATGTAACTTTCCAACAACTACTGGTGATGCTTCCACCGTCATTGTGCAATTCAAAATCTGTTTGAGATATCTTATCTTTGCCTTCCATAAGGACTAATCGTCCACTTGCTGAACCAAAAGGCCAGTCTGGTTCTCCGACTGCCTGAAGTATCAATTCGTATTTTCCATCCGGCGAAACAGATGTATCGCAAGTTGTCTTCTTGTAATTTACCGTATACGAAATGCAAAACCAAAATGCTACAATTACTGCAAGAAGCGAACCCATAATACATAGCATAATTTTCAAAAATTTCTTCATTGTTATAACACTCCTTTTAATGTCCACGTATATCCAGTTCTTCCAATAGAGAATTTCCGCTTCCCCATGAATATACAATGTAATAACCGCTATCCTTTATTTCTTCCGAAAATTGTAGTGTCTCGTGATCAATCACCTCAATGGACTACCCTTCCTGAGTTTCCACCAAACATTCCCATTCATTACTTCTGTAATCTGAATAGTAAGCATCCAATTCTTCCAAAGACAAATCACTTCGAATTAAAATTGCTCCGAAATACTGCATTCCATTTCCGTTACCCGTCAGCTTCCCAGCCTGTGACAACGACTCTATCAATTCTGCTTCCTCTGGCAGCGGGATTTCACATAATGCCCTTTCCACCTTATAGGCTGTATAGTTATTTAGAAGTGGAATTGAAATCACACCGCCTATCAATACGACTGCTGTCAATATTCCAACTAATTTTAATTTTTTCATGTGTCCTCCTTTCTTTTCTTACATCTGTAAGATTACCATAGAACACCACTATTATCAAATCATTCTTTAATCCGGTATTGGTAATCAGGTATATGCATAATTCCGTCATTTAAGATTTCATTCCCCAAATACTGAAAACTGCCATCCTCTGCAAACCTTACAGTCAGTTCATGGGTTATGACCGCATCATCGCAAATGACCATATCGCAAACCGCCTCAACTGTTAATGTGACTGTTCCATCTTCATTTTCTTTGATATCGACAACCTCTGGCAGAGAAGTTCCAAAGAAAGTAGGTGCGTAATTAAAACATCCAAGACGCATCCAATAATATGTCTGCTTTTCCTCATCAAATACTGCGTACTCTCGTATCTGCTCCGCTGTTATGGGAAGATACTCCATAATCAGATTTTCGAATTCTTCTTTCGGAATGCCATTTGGATAATCTTCAGAATTGAACTTTTCTCCATATTTCATTCCATACAAATATTCAAACATTCCGTTATAATCCAACTCACTCATATTTTCTACATTCCAGTTGGAACACAAAAGGTTCTGTCCCTGATATCCAAGCCCCCGAACACAACGTTCAGACATTTCACGCTGTTCCTCTGTCATAGGTTTTATTCTAATCAGGCAGCTTCCATCCATAATTTCACTAACCTCCGGCGGCTCTGGCACACACAGTTCATAGCAGAACCATCCTTTTTCCGTGTATTTCCATTCTTTGAGTCTCGTATAAGAAATGTACGAAATTCCCAGCTTGTTGTCAGCATTCCAGATTCCTCTTGTACTCACAACATACATATCCGTTCCATCAAAAATGAATTTCATTCTGCCCAGTCCACCATCGTTGTGGATTTCATAAATCACTGCAGAGCCTCTTTTCCCGTCCATACATTCTTTCAGAAAACTGTCAACACTTTCATAGTTCCCCATGTTAGAATACGTTACCATCGTAGCAATTGGATATCCTGCGTCCTTTACCTTCTTCTGCATTTCAAGAACCGTTTGTTCATCCAAAACAACATTGGATGCTGTCCCTTTATCTGCAGTTTCATAAATATCAATATAAAGTTCCATCAGCTTTTTGCAGTCAGTCTCAGCTTCTTCCCTTTCCTGTTCATCTACCGGAAGGTCGTAGCCCTTTTCCCATTGTTCTGCAGCCTCTTCCTCGGCACTTTTTGTTTCCTCCGTGGAAGATACTTCTTCCGTATCTTCCACAAGAGATTCACCCGCAACACTATCTTTTTTTCCACAGGCACACACGAAACACCCAATCAGAAATACCATAATCAGCAGAATGCTTTTTCTTTTTAATGCCATAATATCATCCTTTCTTTCTTGCTATTGGTGGCAGTTCCAATTCTATTTGCTCTATAGAATTGGAAAGATATCTGAAAGTTCCATCTTCAAATGGCTGAACCACAATCTCATTCCTGAATGCAAGGTCAGAATTATAATCCGGCCATACTCCGTCTACAATAAGAGTAATCGTTCCGTCCGTGTTTTCTTTGTAATCGACCACTTCTCCAAAAGGCGGATATGGACTGGCATAAATCATTTCATATTCATAACTGTTGTGGTCTGCGTTGTATCTACAATGTTCTCTCAACTGCTCCACAGACACCGGGAAATAGGTAGTCATTATTTTTTCATACTCCTCTGCCGGAATTTCCCATCCCTGTGTCTTTAGATTCTCGCCTGTATAAATCCGATAGATATCTTCATACATGCAAGGCATCAAAATATCCTCTACATTGCTACTGTTCCAGTTTGTGACAAGCACATTGTAATTCACATAGCTTAGTCCTGATATGTATTTCTCCGTCAGTTCCTGGCAGTCTTCTGGAAGCGGTTCTATTCTCCAATACTGTCTCAAACTTGCATGTGCAATCACATATTCATATGCGTAGATAAAATACCCTTTTTCAGTAAGTTTAATTTCAGCCACGTTACTTACCGAAGTTCCCTGTATTTCAGGCACTCCACCTTCCTTCCAACGAACGCCTATATAATAAGTCTGCAACTCACCTTTCCGGTAAATAAAAGTAACTGCTCCAATCAGTCCATCTCTATGCACTTCAAATACCGTAACCATCGAGTCCTGTCCATTCAAGTAATCTGCGTAAAACGCTTCAATTGCTTCATGATTTTGCATAGCATTATCTTCTTCAACACTTACCAAACCGCTTCTGCCCAATTGTTCCACCACGGCTTTCCTCTGCTCGTTGGTAAATTCGTTAATACCGGAAGAGTAGCTTGGTGCATCTGCAATTACAATATCCTTATAGATTTCTCTGACCGATTCTGCTGCTGACAAAACCGTACTCTGCAACTGCTCCTTCTCCTCTTCTGAAAGGAGGTCATCGCTGGCTTGCGGAATGAACCAATATGCTGACTCTGTAGAAGTTTCCGCATTCTCGGCTTCTTCTGTTTCTGCTTCGCTATTTTCGATTTCTACAGGTGGCTCCCATACTTCTTCTGCCACCTTTTGCTTTTCTGCATGCTGTTTTCCCCAACAGAACACTCCTGCTATCACGAAAAACAACAGCAGCAAAATCGGAAGTCCACATCTTCTAAGCAGCCATTTCACATCTTCCATTATTCTCCTCCGTATAATTCTTCCCATTCTTCTAACGTCAACCGTGGCGTATGCCAAGTTTCTCTGTAGTTGTCTTCAGATGGTATAATTCGGTTAGATACATATTGTACTCCTCCGTCCTCTAACGGGCGGACCACAACCTCATGAGCATATACCTTGGAATCACCTGCATAAGAGAATACTACATTAGCTGTAAGTGTAATTGTCCCATCACTGTTTTCTGTAAAACCGACTACCTCTGAATATGGATATTCCGGGTATTCTACTTCTTCGAAACCTCTCGGTTTATATTCATAAGTCGAATCCACCGAATCATAGACCGTTTTGGATTGTAGCGTTTCGCTATCGATATTGAAATATTTCATAATAACACTTTCGAATTCCTCTTTTGGAATCTGATAAACTGCACTGACTGATAAGTTGTCATCAGCAACATAAGGAACATACTGACCGTTTACTTTTGGATAAAGAATGTCATACATATCATAGAAATTCAAATCTCCAAAATCATCCTCGCTCCAATCTACAATGAACATATTATTCTGTTCAAAGCTGATTGGGCGGAGGTATTTCCGACTCAACACCCTATATGTTTCATCCAATGGCTGTACTCGTAATGCGGTATGCTCCTCTGCCCCACTCAACGTAAGAACATACAATTCTTCTGAAAACCAGACACCGGAAAACATCAGGTAACCTTCTTCTGTATAATTCCAATACTCCGCTTGATAGTTTCCTATAACCTCTCTTTTCATATTTCCATTTTCATACTTGTAATAGCTTCTGACCACATCCACATTTCCGTCTTTTGTGTGCAAATCGTATTTTACAAATCCGCCTAAATAACTGATTTCAAGAATCGTTATTTCTGCTTCCTCCTGTGCATCCACTTTTTCGCAGAATTTCACTACCTTCTCTGGTTCCGTCATGTTAATTTGATTTCTGCTGTCAACAGCCGGATATCCATTTTCTCCAAGGCAATTTACAATACTGCGAATCGTTTCCAAATCAGCTATCTTGTTTTCTTCTGCTGCCTTCTTATAAAGATCTATACAGATGTTTATAATTTCTTCTGCGTTCTCCTGAGGTTCTTCTGGAATAGCCTGAATATCAATTACTGTTTCCGAAACTGTATCTTCTTCCGGGGGTGCATCGCTGCACCCCGAAACACTAAGCATCAGTACAAAACTAATTGCTGCCAAACCACTCTTCCAGAACCAGGTTGTCTTTCTTAACAACATATCCGCTTCCTCCTCTTCCTTTCACATCTTCTACCATACTGATAATCAATATAGGACGTTCTACAGTATCTTCTGCTGTGAAAATTGCAAACCATCCTAATTCCGTACCTGAAGTATCATCCTTCGATGCCTTGATTTCTGCCGTACCTGTTTTTCCTGCTAAAAGAATGTCATCCCGATGGGCTGCATATCCAGTTCCATTAGAATCATTCACAACCTTCTTTGTTCCTTCCAATACACGGCTTGCTGTCTCATTAGAAAAGGCACCCGAAATCCAATACTCGGCTATTGCTTCGTTCTGATATACCAAATAAGGCTTTATGACATTTCCCTCATTACAGAAAGCAGAATAGATACATGCCATATGTAATGGATTCACTAAAACCTGCCCTTGACCGTAACCACTATCGGCTAACTGTATTTCTGTTTCAATTCCCTCTGAATTAGAATACTGCGACTCTGCCATCTTAATCTCAAATGGCAGTTCCTCATTAAAACCAAGTCCAGTCAAAGAACTCTCCATCTCTTCTGAGCCAATCTTTAATGCTGCCTTTGCGAAATAAATATTATCGGAATAAATCAAGGCATTCTCTAAAATGACTGGTTCATATGCATGGAGTGTTGTTACATGATAAGACCCCCACGATGCATCCTTTTGCCAGCTTAATCCTACGTTCCCGTAATCTTCCATCGGATCGATTGCTCCTGATTCCAAGCCGACCGAAGCGGTAATTGGCTTGAATGTAGACCCTGGACACCACACTTGCCGGAAGCGATTATACATTGGCTTATTCTCATCCTCGTTAAGCGCAGTCCACTGTTCACTCGATAATCCCATAATAAAATCGTTATTGTCATAGGCCGGTGTGCTGACCAAAGCCAATACCTCTCCGGTATAAGGATTCATGGCCACCGAGCAGCTTTTATCTTCCTTAAACTGTTCGTAAAAGGAAATCTGCAAATTTGCATCTATCGTAAGCTGAATATCCTCCCCATGCTGTACCAAGATACAAGCCAGTTCCTCCTTCTCTTTGCCTTCCGAGTTTACAATGTAAATCCTGCAACCGTTCTTGCCTTTCAGTTCACTCTCGAACAATCCCTCCATTCCACTTCTGCCGATTACACTATTGGCTGTATAGCCTTCTCCTGCATGTTCCTCTAAATCTTCCGCAGTAACACTTTGAACATACCCGACCAAATGTGCAGCTGCTTCCCCTAATGGGTATTCACGCACTTCAACATCAGATATCATCACTCCGGGAATCTCCAGCAACTTTTCATGCCTTTCATTCTCCTTTAGGATTTCTTCATCTGGACTGATAGACATTAACTCAATTTCTTCCACTCTTGGAATCGTTTTAATAGGAACAAAAGAATCATCCTTTACCCACTTTGCAGACAGTTTCTTTTCTATCGCTTCCGGTGTGATTTCCAATAGTTCTGCAATCTGTACGATTGCTTCCTCTCTGTTTTCCAACTTGCCCGGAACGATTCCAACCGAAGATGCTGTACCTTTTCCTGCAAGGACACGTCCGTTCCTATCCAGAATTTCTCCTCGTTCTGCCTGTGTAGTGGAAACTCTTACTTTATCTGTAGAAGTTAGATTCGGAAAAATCATGGAATCATCCCAAACCAACTGATATCCTTCTTCGTCCTTTAGGAAAAGTGCTTCATTCTCAAAGCTGATAGTTCCTGCAACTGTATCGAAAGAAGTCTGGTAGGTTACCGTCATTTGCTCCTCATCATATGCAATAATCTGGACAGCCATATTCTGGACTTCTATACCTTCATAAATAGCTGAATTTCGAGTTACAAAATCCTCCTGACTGACATTTCCCGATGCCTCAATATGTAGCATCGCATACATTTCTTCATACTCCTGTTTTGGAATATGATCCATGTACTCCACCAGAAGTTCTTCCGGTGTCCTCCTGGCATTTTCCTTTGTTGCCAACATTCCTGCCACACATACTACAGAAATTACCGCAGCTATTCCTATAACAGCAATCGCAATCCATAGGAGCCTGCTTCTTGTTTTCTTTCGCCTGTTTCTGCTTTTTCCTTTCTTCATATTGACCTCCATTCATTTTGCTTTGCTGATATTGTCATATTCTATTTTCAATGTACACTATATCCTCAAAATATTACATTTGTAAGATTTTGGGGTAAAAAAATTTCTCTTTGATGGGTATATCGTACTATACATTCCTCCTTCCTTTTTATTACATGTGTAAGATTTCGTAACAAAAAAATATCGTCCGAACTCCTGCTGCACTTGTGTAAATATTACATCAGTAAGATTTAAAAGTCAAGTTATCTTTATATAAAAAGGCTTCTGCCGGTAAGTATCATACATTTTCGCAAAAGTGATACCTTTTAGCAAAAGCCTATTATTCAGCAGAGTCTCAAAACACCCCACTGTTTTAATATTCAAATGTTTCATTCAAAAGACCTGAAAACACACATTCATTTTCTCCCCTTAATATCCAACAAACCGCAGAAAATCAAGGTTTCTTTGAAAGCAGACAAACGGTTTCAATATTCCCCTGAACTTTGATTTTATACTGCATAGCGAAAGTATGCAATATGGTTTTTAAGTGGGGTAACGGTTTTATCCCTCATCGTTACAGTTATCCACAATATTCCTTAATTCATTTTCATAGTAATTATCCACTTTATTAATATCTTCTTGACTATAATATCGACAAACATGTTCACTATCTTCGATAACTTCTTTTGCGCCTTTGGTTAATCTTTCTCCACCAACTAGTATAGTGTATCATTGATATTTAGTGTATCTGCCACTTCAACTAAGAAGTAGCAGATTGAAGTACTGGATACAGTGATATCAATTTTTCTCGTGCATCTCCAGTTTGGAAATGCCACTGTATCTTAGCTGTATCCCGATTACGTTCCGCTTCCCACGCAGATAACTCACATTTAAGTTTTTCAATGGTGGCTATTCGGCGTGAAAGACATTGGCGTGTCATTACATTAAGCTCAATTTCTGCCATGTCAAGCCAACTCCCATGTTTAGGAGTATAGTGGATTTCAAGTCGTTTTATGATTCTCCGTGTTTCTGCTGGCGGAAATGCTTTATAAAGGGAAGCAGCTTTATGAGTGTTAAGATTATCCATTACCAGTATGATTTTCTTTGCATCTGGAAACATTACATCCGACAGATACTTGATTTCCATTGCCCAGTCAATTGCAGTGCGATGTTCATGGACACTTACATGATGTTTCCCACTAAGTGGCTCAACAAAAGCAAAAATGCTACAGGTACCATTTCTCTTATATTCTGAATCAATTTTCTGATTATTACCAGGACGAGCAGGCAATGGTTCCCTTACATCATCCAAGAGCTGGTATGGCTTCTCATCCATACAGACAACTGGGTACATCGGGTCATATGGAAGTTCATAAATATCAAGAACATCTTCCATGCAAGCTACAAAATCGGCATCTTCTTTTGAAGGAATACACCAGTAGTCATTCATGTGAGGTCGAAGTTTATTTTTTTTAAAGCTCTGCCAATTGTATCTTTACTGACTGGAACATCAAGCACGATTTTTGCCTGTTCTTCCAGTAGACGAAGTGTCCAACGTGAATGCCCCTCTGGTGCAGGACTGCATGCAATTTCGATGATACGTGCCTCGGCACGCCCATCAAATTTTCTACGTGCATTGTCAGAATTAACATTACGTTTCAAGGTAATGATGCCCTGAATGCCTTTCTCGGAATAAAGTTTTACCGTATTAGTAATTGTAGCCATACAAACACAGTTTGTCTTGGCAGACTGTTCATGAGTAAGAACTTTACCATGTGCATCATCTAAATCAATGATAATCTGACATCTATTCCGAACAGTTTTTGTTGTTTGTTTTTTGCGCATAACAGATTTCAGCTTTTTAAGTTCGTCATCTGTCAATGAAATGTTGTATTTTTTTGGTCTTGCCATTTAAAATCACCGCCGTTTTCTTTTAGTATACCATGAAACG
>JALFGN010000100.1 GCA_022777285.1 Blautia sp. | reverse complement strand
TTTGGCTGTTTCTGATGCAGGACTCCGGGAACTTCTGTTTCCGGAGTCTTTGCGAATTAAAAAAAGAAAAATACAGGGGCGCAGCGATTATGAAAAAATGGGAGAAAAGGCTTCTTTTCATGTTTTCCGGAATCTTTTTTTGGGGAATTGCAATTGCCGGATGTGGACAGAAACATCCGGATCAGATGCAGGAACATTACACCATTGATTCTTTCCATTATTGATAACGGAAGAGGGATGACACAGGAACAGATTGATACACTTCTTCATAGTAAGGCAAAGAAAACAAATGGATTAAGCGCGATTGGAGTTCCCAATGTGCGGGAACGACTGGAATTGTATTATGAAGAAAAAGGCGGTCTGATTTATGAAAGCAGTGAACAGGGAACGACAGCAAGTATCTTTCTTCCGGTTCAGCGGGAGCAGGAGTAAGGGAGGACGAAAATGTTTCGTACATTATTGGTAGATGACGACTTTTTGGTAAGGACGTATTTGAAAACACTTTCTTCATGGGAACGTGCCGGATATGAAATTACACAGGATGTGCAGGATGGAGAAGAAGCACTGGATGTAATGAAACAGAAAGAAATTGATGTGGTGATTACAGACATTTCCATGCCGGTGATGGATGGAATTGAATTGATCCGTCATATCCGTCAGGAGATGGAGAATATCTATATTATTGTTTTGAGCTGCCATGATGATTTTGAATATGTAAAAGAGGCTATGCGTCTGGGAGCAGATGAATATGTACTGAAAAATGCCTTGGATGAAGAAAATTTGTATGAAGTATTGAACAAGTCAAAGAAACAGATTGAAAACAGGAAAGAGAAAACAAGTGAGCAGATCCGAAATAAAAAGCTGTTGAAGATCGGAAGCCATACGATGAAGTATCACTTCTTTAACGGGATTCTTTCCAGAACGCTCAGTGGAAAGGAACGGGAGAAAAAAAGGAAAGAAGCGGGAATCATCGGAAAATATGGGAACAGTGCGGTTATCGTTATGTTTCTGCATGACTGGAACAGAAAAAAGAATGAATGGTCTCCTCTGGAGGAAGAACAATATTCCCAGACATTCCGTCACGGACTGATCCATATGGTACAGCAGTATTTTCCGGAAGAGAGTGATTATGGAGAGATCATTTATCTGGGAGCAGGGGTATTTTGCTGTTTCCTGGATCTGTCTTTGCTGTGCCGGGATTCTATCATGCGTCAGAGGCTTATGGATATGGCATCCATTTGTTTTCGGCATTGTGAAAAGGAACCCTGTTCTTTTGGAATTTGTGTGAGCAGTATCTGTATGGGAGAGGATGGCATCTGTCAGGCATACCAGCAGGCAAGAAAAATGATGAAATACAGTTTTTATGATCCTTCCGATATTCTTTATTATGATCACGAATTGGAAGTTTCGCAACATTTGCCCCAGGAAGCAGAGCGTCTGTATGAACAGATTGAGCTGTGGAAAAACAGTGGAAAAAAGCAGATGGTGGAAGATGCCTGGGTGCGTGTGATCGAAGGATGCCAACGAGAACATACCGATGGAAGGGTTCTGATTCAGTGGCTGAAACAGTTGGATAAACGTGTTGGTATTCGACGGGAGCCGGAAGAATATATGCAGATATCTTCTCTGGAACAATTAAAAGAAACGGGAAAAAAATTTGTGAATCAGATATTTGCAGAAGAGGAGCGGACTGTGCCGGAAGGAATCTGCAGTACGGTAAAAACCGTATTGGAGTTTATCCATTGTAATTACAAAAATCAGATCAGTCTTCCGGATGCTGCAGAAGCGGCGGATGTGAATCCTACGTATCTCAGTTATCTGTTCAAGCAGGAAATGCAGATTGGATTTTCAAATTATCTGCAGGAATGTCGGATGAAATGTGCAAAAGAACTTTTGCGAAATACAAATTGTAAAATTAAAGATGTGGCATCTATGGCAGGATTTAATGATTACCATTATTTTTCAAAGACTTTTAAAAAACTGAATCACTGCAGTCCTGCAGATTACAGAAAGCAACAGTAGCCAAAGAGAAAAAGCCCCGGTCAGACCGGGGCTTTTTCTTGTTTGGGTTTTATTTTTTTTTGAGGATTTCTTTTAAAGCGTGCAATACTTCGTCTACATCTTTTTCATTTGCACTTTCACCCATGTGACCGATACGGATGAGTTTTCCGCCAAAGCATCCAAAAGAACCGGCCAGAAGAATGTTGTAATCGTATCTCATTTGATCCAGGATCTCCCGATCAGTAAATCCTTCCGGTACCTGGAATGTGGTCACTGTGTTGGAATAACCGGAATCCGGATACAGCGTCAATCCCATTTCTTTTAAAGCAGTTCTTGTCTTTTCGGCAACTCTTGCATGGCGATTCAGATGATCCGGCTCTGCTTTCAGATTTTCCAGAGCCTTTCGCAGACCGTAGATGTCGCTGGCCGGCATGGTATACGGGAACCATTTTTCTTCGTAATAATGTTCAAAGACTTTCAGATTTGCATAGAAAGATGCAATGGGAGTTTTTCTGGCTGCCATAACATCCTTGGCATCCTGACTGATCGTTACCAAGGTCAGACCCGGAGGTGCGGAAATCGCTTTCTGAGAACCACCGCAAAGAATATCAATCTGGTAATCATCTGCCCTTACTTCTTCACCGAACATGGCAGATACCGAATCTACTACAGTGAGAATTCCGTAGGATTTTAAAAGCGGACAGATCTTGGAGATGTCATTCAGCATGCCACTTGGGGTATCACAGTGAACGACGGTAGCATATTTAAAATCATGATTGTCTTTTAAATATTCGGCAAGTGCATCCGGATCAATGGGATGACGGTAGTCTGTTGTGTATAAAACCGGTTCTCCGCCGTACATGATCACGAAATCTTTGAAAGATTCTCCGTACAGTCCGTTGTCCAGAACTAACACCTTGTCTCCCGGCTCTGTGATCGAAGCACAGGCAGCTTCCAGTCCAAGAATCCCTTCCCCGTCAAGAATGAGTGTCTCATTTTTGGTATGAAGAAGTTCACTGGCCAGAAGACAGGTTTCTTTGTAATACTCACAGAAATCAGCATCCAGATCCGGATTCTGAAATTCCAGGCTTCGCGCCATTCTTACATTTTCCCGCACCTGAGTAGGACCGGGAGTCATCATTTTATACATATTATATGCTCCTTTTACCATTTAATCAGTTTCTGAAGTCTTCCGATAACAGCAAGGACAATCACAGCAGCAACTCCAATCTGTACCAGATTGCCCGGAATCGAAGTGACGGGAGCCAGCCAGTTTCCGTAAAGAATGACTTCTGCAATATAGTAGCCTACAACTTTGATCACACAGGCAACGGCAATGGCAAGTACGTTCCAGCCGAATCCTTTGTGTTTTTCTGTAATGGCACCTACGGAAAATCCCATAAATGCTACAATGATAAAAGTAAAAGGTGCCCATGAAGTCCAGCCGGATAAAAGGTCAAAGAGTCCCATTCCTACACCGCCGCAGATTGCACCGGTTTTTTTGCCAAAGAGAATGGCACCGATAAAGAGCGGTACATTTCCCAGATGAATCAATCCGCCGTTGGCTGCGATTGGAAGACGGATATTCACAAATGCAGTAAACACATAGGTAAGAGCAATAAACATTGCAGTAATGACCAGTTCTTGAATCTGTGTGTGGGAAATTGGATTTTTCATGGCAGCAGCAGATGCTGTTCCCTGATTTTTTTCACTCATAATAATTCTCCTGTTCTGATAGATTTCCTGTATCATACCCGAAAAGTATCATGCTTTAAATAGCCAGTTTTAAAAAAAAGTACCAGTCCAGTTTTGCTGCTGAAAAGAAAATTGTAAATAAGCTGGATTCATGCTATAATTCCACCAGAGAGTATGCGTGCTCAGCAACGCGTAGTTTGAAGGAGCAAAAAAGTAGTATGGGTGTTACAATCAGGCAGATTGCGGAGGCAGCCGGTGTGTCCAGAGGGACAGTGGACAGAGCACTGAACAATCGTGGACGAATCAAACCGGAAGTAGCAGAGCGGATTAAAAAAATCGCAGAAGATATGGGCTACCGTCCCAATCAGTTGGGACGGGCTCTTTCTATGAGTAAGAATAATATCAAAATCGGAGTGATTCTTCAGGCATCGGAAACGCCTTTTATGCATGAAGTGCTTTTAGGTGTGGAAAAGGCAAAAGAAGAAGTGGATCATCTGGGAGGGACGGTTCTTGTTTGCAAAATTCCGCATATCAGTGTGAAAGATACACTGGAAGCCATGGATTTTATGCGGGAACAGGGGGTCAGTGCCCTTGCTATGGTTCCGGCAGAAGAACCGGCTATTAAAGAAAAAATCCGGGAGTTGTCCATGGAACATCATATTCCGGTGGTTACTTTAAACTCCGATGTGCCGGATACCGGACGGTTGTGTTTTGTAGGACAAAACGGTTTTCAATGCGGGCGTGCAGCGGCCGGACTGATGGGAGAACTGATGAATGGAAAGGGACAGGTTGCGGTGATTTCCGGTTACAGTACCAATCCATCTCTGAGCAGTCGTGTCGAGGGATTCTCATCGGAAATGCAACAGAAATATCCGAAAATCCAACTGCTTGGACCAGAGTATTGTTTTGAAGATAATGAAAAATCAGAAAAGATTACCGATCAGCTCCTGAAGACATATCCGGATCTAAAAGCGATTTATATTACCTCTCATGGAGAATCCGGTGTGTGTAATTCCTTATGCAAACATGGAAAAGCCGGCAAAATTAAAATGATTGCCAATGATTTCCTGGGAGAAAATTATGAATTGATGCGAAAAGGATATATTAATTTCCTGATCGGACAGGATGCCTCCATTCAGGGATATGAGCCGGTAATGATCCTGTTTCGGCTGCTGTTTAACGGAGAAAAACCAGAGAGGGAGCGGATGTATACAGAGGTATATATCCGAAATGTATATACGATTCCGGAAAAATAATTACAGATATAGAAAAAGGAAGATGTGTGAACATCCTCCTTCAGAATGTAGACAAAGTCCAGCGCAAATGCGATGGGCTTTTCTTTATGTTTTCCGTTATATAATTTGTGTTCAAGGTCTGATAAATTTCTGCTTTACCGGGTGACAAGCATCGATAGAAATAGATAACAGGTTTCTCGATGTCTGTTTATCAGGGGAGCAAGATGGGGAAAGAATTGTAAAAAATAAAGTGATATGTTATGATGAAATTACAAGAATGTTTATGGAAAGATGGAAGAATCTTCATTGGATGAAAATTGAAAAAGAAAAGGGAGAAAATATGGAGAAAAAAGCACTTTATAATCTGACTTATGGAGTTTTTATGGTAGCATCAAAATCCGGAGAAACAGTCAATGGCTGCATTACAAATACCTGTATGCAGGTGGCAAACAGTCCGGTACGAATTGCAATTTCTGTGTTAAATACGAATTATACCTGTGACCTGATTAAGGAAAGCGGACGTTTTACTTTGAGCATGTTGGATCAGACTTGTACATTTGAGACAATTCAGCACTTTGGTTTTCAGTCCGGAAGAGATGTGGATAAATTTTCTAACATCATGCCGCCAAAAGACAGCCAGGAAATTCCATATCTGGGATGGCAGAGCTGTGCAGTAATCAGTGCAGATGTAGTGAGTAGTCAGGACTTGGGAAGTCATACACTTTTCATTGCAGAAGTTACAGATGCAAAAGTACTCAGTGACAATCAACCATTGACCTATGCAGATTATCAGAACCATGTAAAACCAAAAACAACTGTGAAAACCGACAACAGAAAAGTAAAAGGATGGAGATGTAAAATCTGCAAATATGTATATGAAGGAAGCGAGCTTCCAGAAGATTTTTCCTGTCCTTTATGCGGGCATGGATCAGAAGATTTTGAGCCGATTTATGAGTAGATAGAAATAAAATATCTGAATTTTTACTCCTGTTATGCGTCTTTGTACAGAAAAAAGTACAACTTGTGTATGCTAAAAAGAGCAGAAGAAGAATTGACAAAGAGATTTGGAACTGTTATCTTTGAACTGTTTCAAATAATTTATCAAGATGCAGTAAAAATGTTGAAAATTCTGAACACACAGACGAAAGGAGCGAATTTATGCGAGGTGTTTACACATCAGTAAATGACATACGTAAACTGGTTTTTGCGGAGGTTGCAAAGTTATCCTACGACTACAAAGATGGAGATTTGTCACAGATGGAACAGATTCCTTACCGGATTATTCCCGGAGAGGTATCTACTTATCGGGAAAGCGTATTTCTGGAGCGTGCGATCGTAAAAGAGAGAATGCGTCTGGCTATGGGGCTTCCTTTAAGGGAGGTTACGGAACATGCACCGGTATCCGATGGAGCGCTGGAATGCGTAAGACCGGAGAAATATTATCAGCCGCCGCTGATCAATATTATTAAATTTGCCTGCCATAAATGTCCGGATAATCAGGTAAAAGTGACGGATGCATGTCAGGGATGTCTGGCACATCCATGCAAAGAAGTATGTCCGAAAAAAGCCATTTCTTTTGTGAATGGAAGATCGGTCATCGACGAAGAAAAGTGTGTGAAATGTGGAAAATGTATCAATGCCTGTGCGTATGGAGCAATTGTGAAAATGGAACGTCCCTGTGCAAAAGCATGTGGCATGGAGGCCATCGGATCAGATAAATATGGCCGTGCGGAAATCAATCAGGACAAATGTGTATCCTGTGGCATGTGCCTTGCTAATTGTCCTTTTGGAGCAATTTCCGATAAAGCACAGATTTTTCAGACCATTCAGGCGATTAAAAGTGACGTGCCGGTTTATGCGGCAGTTGCACCGGCTGTAGCAGGACAGTTCGGACCGAAACTGACTCCGGAAAAACTGCGTTCTGCTTTTCAGGCACTTGGATTTACAGATATTGTGGAAGTGGCGATTGGTGCAGATTTGTGTACCATTGAAGAGGCAAAAGACTTTGTGGAAGAAGTACCGGAGAAACTGCCGTTTATGGCTACTTCCTGTTGTCCTGCATGGTCTATGATGGCGAAAAAACTGTTTCCGCAGTACAGTGAATGTATTTCTATGGCACTGACACCTATGGTACTGACAGGAAGATTGATTAAAAAACAGCATCCGGGCAGCAAAGTGGCATTTATCGGTCCCTGTGCAGCAAAGAAGCTGGAGGCCGGAAGAAAGAGCATCCGCAGCGACATTGATTTTGTACTGACTTTTGAAGAAGTGATGGGAATGTTCGAGGCGAAAGAGGTAGATTTTGACAGCCTGGAAGAACAGCCGGCTATGGATGGAGCCAGTGGAGACGGACGAGGATTTGCAGTCAGCGGCGGAGTAGCCAATGCAGTGGTAAACTGTCTGAAAGAAATGTATCCGGATCGGGAGGTAAAAGTAGAAAGTGCAGAAGGGCTTGCAAATTGTAAAAAACTGCTCACTATGGCAAAAGCAGGGAAATACAACGGTTATCTACTCGAAGGAATGGCATGCCCGGGTGGATGTGTGGCAGGTGCAGGAACACTTCAGCCAATTGCAAAATCGTCAGCTGCTGTAAATCTCCGCAAGAAAAAATCAAGCAATGCACATGCAATGCAAAGCGATTACAAAGAACTTCTGGAAGAACTGGAAGAAAACGATGTTTTTCATGTAAATTAAGCGGAAACCGTTCTTGACAGGGAAACGGCAGTATGCTATGGTCTATGTGTGTATAAATTCCATATCAGCTTGCTGAGTGCATCACGAAACCATTTTCCCCTCTTTTGGGTTCGTGGTGAAAAGGGAATCAGGTGGAATACCTGGACGGTCCGGCCACTGTAAACAGGGAGCGAAGCGTAATATGCCATTGTACAGATGTATGAGAAGGTGCGCCAAGTGATGAGCTGTGAGTCAGGAAACCTGCTCAGATTAAGTAAAGGTTGAAACTTCCGGTCAAAGTTTCCATCCATTGTGTATTTGATATGGAATGCCTTGTGAAAATCCGCAGACCGGCAGATCGTGATAATGGTCGGTTTGGGAGTGTGACAAAGGAACCTGTGTACGGAATTTATGCATCTTAAATAAGCAGGAGAATTTTCAGATGCGTGCATCTTATGTACATATTATAACCTCCGCAATCCATTATGTATAACTGGTCAGAGATGTAAACAGAAGAAAAGGTCTCCTGTGAGAGGAAAATACAGAGCCGCTGCAGTTGGTGAACTGCAGCGGCTTTTTA
>JALFGN010000092.1 GCA_022777285.1 Blautia sp. | reverse complement strand
CGATTTTTGGCTTAAACACTGGGTTTTTGCCACTTTGGTTCGGTAACCGTTTTATGATTTTCAGCTAATTTTGATTAGCTGGATATCATCAGATTATTCATTTTATTAACAGTAGAGCATCCGCCAGAATGGGGAAAGCTTTATTGTTAATTCTGTCTCTTCCAGAATCGATTCGAACTCCAAGTTCTTTTTTCTGTTTTCCCTCTGGGGAAAGCCACGGCTCCTTCTTAGGAGGCACTTGTTATATCCATTTAACTAAGGGAACAATGTGTTTTGACTTTATAATCTTATACTAACAGATATAAAAAGTCAAGTATCAACCAAGGCAAAAGTATTGATTCTGGCAGCATTGCTATCTATAATAAAAGAAAAGAGTGCAGGGAGGAAATACGAAGTGAAGATTGCATTATTAGAGCCCATCGGAGTACCGGCAGAGATGATAGAAGATTATGGAAAAAGACTGGAGTCTATGGGGCATGAATTCTGTTATTACGATAGTTTGTGGAAGAATGAGGAGGAATTAAAGGAACGTTCCAGGGACTGCGATATTATTATGATTGCAAATCATCCTTGTTCAGGGGAGGTTATTGAGGCTGCGCAAAATCTGAAGATGATTTCTGTAGCATTTACAGGCATTGATCATGTGGGAACGGCAGTATGCAAAGCAAAAAATATTATGGTGTGCAATGCAGCAGGATATTCCAATCAGACCGTGGCAGAGCTTATTATTGGTTTTGCAGTAGATGCGTTGAGAAATGTAGTGAAGGCAGACCATGTAGTCAGAAATGGCGGCACCAGTGCCGGTATCGGAGGAAGAGAAATTTGTGGACGAACCGTAGGAATTATCGGACTCGGACAGATTGGAACCATGGCAGCTAAATTATTTCAGGCTTTTGGAGCAAAGGTGATTGCTTATAACAGAAGTCAGTCTCAGGAGGCAATCGACAGGGGAATCACATATTGTTCCCTGGATGAAGTACTGGAGCAAAGTGATATTGTGTCTTTGAATCTGCCTTTAAATGAGGAGACAAGAGGATTTTTAAATAAGGAGAGAATCGCAAAGATGAAACCAGATACGGTTTTTATCAACTGTGCAAGAGGGCCTATTGTAGACAATGAAGCATTGACAGAGGCTTTAAATGAGGACAGACTTGGTTTTGCATGTATTGATGTATTTGATTGTGAACCGCCGATTCCGGAGGATTATCCGCTTCTTCATGCAAAGAATACGATTCTGACTCCTCATCAGGCATTTGTCTCAGAAGAATCTATGAAAAGAAGAGCAGAAATTGTTTTCCAGAATGTATTTGCTTATCTGAAAAAGAAACCGCAGAATGTATGTAAACTGTAAAGGTTTTGCATAACAATAGGTGAAAAAAGGCTAGGAGGTGAATGAGTTGAAAAAGGTGATTTTGATCCCGGATTCTTTTAAAGGGACACTTTCTTCCGGACAGATTTGCAGGATTATGGAGAAGAAGGTAAAAGAGTATTTTCCAAAGTGTGAGGCAGTAAAAGTTCCGGTAGCAGATGGAGGAGAGGGCAGTGTGGATTGTTTTCTTGCAGCAGTTGGCGGAGAAAAGAAGCGGGTTATGGTCAAAGGTCCCTATATGGAAGAGATGGAAGCTTTCTATGGAATTCTGCCGGATGGAACGGCTGTCATTGAAATGGCCGCCTGTGCGAGTCTTCCTTTGGTAGAGGGCAGACAGAATCCGGAGAAAACGACTACGTATGGGGTAGGACAGTTGATGCTGGATGCAGCCGAGAGTGGCTGTAAGAAGATTGTAGTTGGTCTTGGTGGTTCCTGTACGAATGATGCAGGTGCAGGAGCAGCGGCAGCAGCAGGTATCCGGTTTTACGATGCATCAGGAACGGCCTTCATTCCCACAGGAGGAACCTTAAAAAAGGTAGTAAGGATTTCTCTTGAGAGTATGGATGAACGTCTGAAAAAGATTCCCGTTGTAACGATGTGTGATATTGATAATCCAATGTATGGAAAATCAGGGGCAGCTTATATTTTCGCACCGCAAAAAGGTGCAGATGAGGATATGGTCCGGAACCTGGATGATAATCTGAAGAAGTTTGCAGCAGTGATCGAGAAAGAGACAGGAAAAGATGTGTCTCAAATCCCGGGAGGTGGGGCAGCTGGTGCTATGGGAGCCGGAATGGTGGCATTTTTTGGTTCTCAGCTTCAGATGGGGATTGAAACAGTGCTGGATACGATAAACTTTGATGAAATGATCAAAGACGCAGATATGATTTTTACAGGGGAAGGCAAAATGGATACGCAGAGCCTGCGGGGAAAAGTTGTAATTGGTGTAGGAAAACGGGCCAAAGAGCAGAAAATTCCTGTAACAGTTGTGGCAGGAGGCGCCGGTTCTGGAATAGAAGATGCTTATGATATGGGAATTTCAGCAATATTCACGATTAACCGGATGCCGGAGGATTTCTCTGTGAGCAGATATAAAAGTGAAGAAAATATGGAACTGACCATGGATAATATTATGCGTTTTGTAAAAGCGGTAACACATTAAGAATAGAATAAAAAGGCGGGTATGAGGGATTCGAACCCTCATACCCGCCTTTTCTATAAGAGGTAGCAATAAAAAGAATAAAATGAAATTTATAAGTTTGAATATCCCATCAAAGAAGCATCCACTGCTTCGGCAGCTTTTCGTCCTTCGCGGATCGCCCATACGACCAGAGACTGCCCTCTGTGCATATCACCGGCAGTAAATATGCCAGGTACAGAGGTTTCATACTGATCCGGTTCGGTAGCGACGTTCGTTCTTGGATTCAGAGCAACTTTGAAAGCATCGGTCACATATTTCTGGCTTCCCAGAAAACCGGCTGCAATCAGTACAAGCTGTGCTTCCACGATCTGTTCTGTTCCTTCTACAGGAACCATGTTCATGCGGCCTGTCTTTTCGTCTTTTTTCGGTTCCAGTTTGACCAGTTTGGCTTTCTGTACATTTCCTTTTTCATCTTTGATGAATTCGGTAACAGTGGTCTGATAGATACGAGGATCATGACCAAATACGGCAATGGCTTCTTCCTGGCCGTAGTCTGTTTTGCAGACACGGGGCCATTCCGGCCAAGGATTGTTTTCTGTTCTGGTATCTGGTGCTTTCGGCATCATTTCTAGCTGTGTTACAGATTTTGCACCCAGACGGATGGCGGTTCCTACACAGTCATTTCCGGTATCACCGCCACCGATAACGATGACATGTTTGCCTTTTGCGGATACAAAATTTTTATCTTTGAATCCGGAATCAAGAAGGCTCTTGGTGATGGAAGAGAGATAATCTACTGCAAAGAAGATATTGTTTGCATCACGCCCCGGGACATTGATATCTCTTGGGTTGGAAGCGCCGCAGCACAGAACAATACGGTCAAATTCTTTCTGCAGTTCTTTTGCAGTAATATCTTTGCCAACATCAATGCCTGTTTTAAATACAATACCTTCTTCTTCCATGACTTTCAGTCTTCTGTCAATGATGGATTTGTCCAGTTTCATATTTGGGATTCCATAGCGGAGCAGACCACCGATTCGGTCTTTTCTTTCAAATACGGTTACTTGATGTCCACGTTTGTTCAGTTGCTGTGCAGCTGCAAGTCCGGAAGGACCGCTTCCGATTACAGCTACTTTTTTGCCGGTCCGTACTTTTGGAGGCTGTGGTTTTACCCATCCATTGGCATAAGCAGTTTCGATTACAGCACGTTCATTTTCCTTTGTGGATACAGGCTGAGAATCCAGATTGCAGGTACAAGCAGCCTCGCAAAGGGCCGGGCATACCCTGCAGGTAAATTCCGGAAAGCTGTGAGTCTTGCTGAGACGGTCGTAAGCCTGCTTCCAGTTTCCATGATAGACCAGATCATTTACTTCCGGTACCAGATTGTGCAGGGGACATCCGGATGCCATTCCGGAGATCATAATACCTGCCTGGCAGAAGGGGACGCCGCATTCCATGCAGCGTGCACCCTGTTTCTGCTGAGCCTCCTTTGACAGAGGGGTACGAAATTCATTAAAATGTTTGATTCTTTCTTTTGGAGATTCTACTTTTGCAGTTTCTCTTGGATACTCTAAAAATCCTGTTGGCTTTCCCATTTTTATTCTGCTCCTTTCTGAAAGTTTTCATTAAAGGCTTCTAACTGAGCCTGTTCCGGTGTCATACCCATTTCTTCCAGTCGGGTAGCTGTTGCGATCATTTTCTTATAGTCATCCGGAATGATTTTCTTAAATTTCGGAAGATATTCCTGGAAATGATCCAAAATCTTCTGGCCTTTTTCAGAACCGGTAGCAGCTACATGGGCTGCGATCATATCATGAAGTTCCTGAATATCCGGTTTCAGTTCTACTTTTTCAATTGAGATCATTGCTTTATTCAGGTTCTTGTATAATTCATTTTTTTCATCCAGTACATAAGCAACACCGCCGCTCATACCGGCTGCAAAGTTTTTGTCTGTTTTACCAAGTACGACTACGCGGCCGCCGGTCATGTATTCACATCCATGTTCACCCACACCTTCTACAACGGCGTAAGCACCGGAGTTACGAACTGCGAAACGTTCACCTGCCATACCGTTGATAAATGCGGTACCACTTGTAGCGCCATAGAGAGCAACGTTACCTGTGATAATGTTTTCATCTGCTTTGTAGTTTCTGCATTTTGGCGGATAAACGACAATTTTACCACCGGACAGACCTTTGCCCATGTAGTCATTACAGTCACCGCACAGAGTCAGAGTCAGACCTTTTGGAATGAATGCGCCGAAGCTCTGACCGCCTGCACCGTTACAGTTGATGGTAATGGTATCATCCGGAAGTCCTTCTTTGTGCTGTCTGGTGATTTCTGCACCCAGGATAGTACCGAATGCACGGTCTGTGTTCGTTACATCAATGGAAACAGAAGCTTTTTCTGCTTTTTCCACAGATTTCTGAAGTTTTTTCAGAAGGATTTTTTCATCTTTTGTTTCTTCCAGTTTGAAATCATATACCTGAGAAGGATCAAAGGTAACTTTTGCTCCTTTTTCTGCAAATGGATTGTTCAGGATTGCACTTAAGTCAATCTGGGAAGCAATGGCATGTTCCGGATTATCTTTTACTTTCAGAAGATCGCTTCTTCCGACCATTTCATCCAGTGTACGAACACCAAGTTTTGCCATATATTCACGCAGTTCCTGAGCAATAAAACGCATGAAGTTTACAACATATTCCGGTTTTCCACGGAAACGTTTTCTAAGTTCCGGATTCTGTGTTGCAACACCTACCGGACAGGTATCCAGGTTGCAGACTCTCATCATAACACATCCCATGGTTACAAGAGGAGCAGTAGCAAAACCGAATTCTTCTGCACCGAGAAGGGCAGCGATGGCAACATCACGGCCGCTCATAAGCTTACCGTCCGTTTCGATTACAACGCGGTTACGAAGTCCGTTCATAAGCAGTGTCTGGTGTGTTTCTGCAAGACCGAGTTCCCATGGAAGACCTGCATTGTGAATGGAACTCTGAGGAGCAGCACCGGTACCACCGTCATAACCGGAAATCAGGATTACCTGTGCACCGGCTTTTGCAACACCGGCTGCTACGGTACCAACACCTGCTTCAGAAACAAGTTTTACAGAGATTCTTGCATATTTGTTTGCGTTTTTCAGGTCGTAGATCAGCTCTGCCAGATCTTCGATGGAATAAATATCGTGGTGTGGCGGAGGGGAAATCAGACTTACACCCGGGGTAGAATGTCTGGTTTTTGCAATCCATGGGTAAACTTTTTTAGCCGGCAAATGACCACCCTCACCTGGTTTTGCACCCTGTGCCATTTTAATCTGGATTTCTTTTGCGCTTACAAGATAACGGCTGGTAACACCAAATCGTCCGGAAGCTACCTGTTTGATTGCAGAACATCTGTCTACTTCAGATCCTGCACTGTCAAGACGTTCGTCACTTTCACCACCTTCACCAGTATTGGATTTTCCGTGAAGCATGTTCATGGCAATGGCCAGTGTTTCATGAGCTTCCTGTGAAATGGAACCATAAGACATGGCACCTGTTTTAAAGTGTTTTACGATCTCGTCAACGCTCTCTACTTCATCAATAGGAATTGGATTTTCTGCATAATTGAAATCCATAAGACTTCTCAGATAACCACTCTGTTCTTTATCCACCATGGCGGTATATTCTTTGAAGAGGTTGTAATCGCCTCTCTTGGTTGCCTGCTGGAGTGCATGGATGGTCTGAGGATTGTAACGATGTTTTTCTCCTTCACTTTTTGCTTTGTGCATGCCAAGGCTGTCTAACTGAAGATTGGTAGGCAGACCAAGGGGATCGAAAGCTTTTGAGTGACGGGTATCTACATCATTTTCAATGTCTTTTAATGTAATACCGCCGACACGACTTACCGTACCTGTAAAATATTTACCGATTACATCCTGTGAGATACCGATTGCTTCGAAAATCTTAGAACCCTGATAAGACTGGATAGTGGAAATACCCATTTTGGAAGCAATTTTTACGATACCGTGAAGAATTGCACTGTTGTAATCGTTTACTGCAGCATAATAATCTTTATCCAGCATGTTGCTGTCTACCAGATTTTTGATTGTATCCTGTGCAAGATAAGGGTTAATTGCACTTGCACCATAGCCGAGAAGCGTAGCGAAGTGATGGACTTCTCTTGGTTCACCGGATTCCAGGATGATTGCAAGAGAAGTTCTCTTCTTTGTTTTAACCAGATACTGGTGAACAGCAGATACTGCCAAAAGTGACGGAATCGGCATATGGTTTTCGTCTACGCCACGGTCAGAGAGAACCAGAATGTTTGCACCGTCTTTGTATGCTTTATCTACTTCCACAAAGAGACGGTCAATGGCACGGTCAAGTCTGGTACTCTTATAATAAGTAATCGGAACAACTGCTACTTTAAACCCTTTTACGTTCATGTGTTTGATTTTCAGCATGTCTGTATTGGTCAGGATCGGATGATTGATTTTCAGTACCTGGCAGTTTTCCGGCTGTTCATGAAGCAGGTTTCCATCTTTTCCGACATAGACAGTTGTACTGGTAACGATCTCTTCACGGATGGCATCGATTGGAGGATTGGTAACCTGTGCAAAAAGCTGTTTGAAATAATTAAACAGAGGCTGATGTTTCTCGGAAAGTACAGCCAGAGGTGTATCAATACCCATAGCAGAAATACCTTCTGTGCTGTTTAATGCCATATTGTAGATGGACTGGCGGTATTCTTCGTAAGTATATCCAAATGCTTTCTGCATTCTGGTCAGTTCTTCGTTTTCATAGCTTTCCACTTTCATGTTAGGAATTTTCAGATCGGAAAGTTCAACCAGATTGCTGTCCAGCCATTCTCCGTAAGGCTGTCTTAAGGCATATCTTTCTTTGATTGCATCATCATTGAGAATTTCACCTTTTACAGTATCCACCAAAAGGATTTTTCCGGGATGCAGGCGTTCCTTTAATACAATATCTTCTTCCGGTACAGGCATGACACCTACTTCAGAGGAAAGGATTACATCACCATTTTTTGTAATATAGTAACGGGAAGGACGAAGACCGTTGCGGTCCAGTACAGCACCCATTACATCACCATCAGAAAACAGAATGGAAGCAGGTCCATCCCATGGTTCCATCATAGTTGCATAATACTGATAGAAATCTCTCCTTTCCTGTGAAAGGGTCTGATTGTTTGACCATGGTTCCGGAATACATACCATAACTGCCAGAGGCAGATCCATACCGTTCATTACGAGAAATTCAAGGGTATTATCAAGCATTGCAGAATCGGAACCTCTGGTATCTACAACAGGAAGAACTTTATGGAGTTGTCCTTTCAGATAATCAGAAGCCATGGTTTCTTCTCTGGCGAGCATTTTATCTGCATTTCCTTTGATGGTATTGATTTCACCGTTATGTACAATGAAGCGGTTTGGATGTGCACGTTCCCAGCTTGGGTTGGTGTTTGTACTGAAACGGGAATGTACCATAGCAATGGCAGATTCATAGTCAGCATCCTGAAGATCTGCAAAGAATGTACGAAGCTGACCTACCAGGAACATACCTTTATATACAATGGTACGGCTGGACATGGAAACTACATAAGTATTGTCATTACTCTGTTCAAATACACGGCGGGCAATATAAAGTTTCCGGTCAAAAGGCAGTCCTGCTTCCACATCTTCCGGTTTCTTGATAAAGGCCTGAACAATGTGAGGCATTTTTTCCAGAGCTTTGTGACCAAGAACTTCAGGACATACAGGTACGGTACGATATCCGAGGAATTCCATTCCTTCTTTTTCAACGATGACTTCAAACATTTTTTTCGCCTGGTTGCATTTCAGTTCATCCTGAGGAAGGAAAAGCATGGCAATACCGTATTCTCTTTCTCCGCCGATATGGATGCCTTCTTTTTTACAGGTTTTGGAAAAGAATTTATGAGAAATCTGAAGCAGGATACCAACACCGTCGCCGGTTTTACCCTCTGCATCTTTACCGGCTCTGTGCTCCAGATGTTCTACGATTTTCAAAGCATTTTCAACAGTTTTATGGCTTTTGATACCTTTGCTGTTTACTACGGCACCGATACCGCAGTTATCATGTTCGAATTGCTGTCGATATAAACCTTGTTCTTTCATCATATTATTGACCTCTTTCCTTTTTGTATGTGGCAGCCGCATGTACCAGTCCTCTGAAGAGAGGATGTGCATGATTCGGTCTGGATTTCAGTTCCGGATGTCCCTGTGTGCCGATAAAGAATGGATGATCGGTAATTTCAATCATCTCTACGATTCTTCCGTCCGGTGAAAGACCGGCAAGGGTCATACCATGAGATTCAAGCTGCTGACGATAATCGTTGTTTACTTCGTAGCGGTGTCTGTGACGTTCAGCAATATCCTGTTTTCCGTAAAGGGAATAAGATTTGGTTCCTTCTTTCAATTTGCACGGGTAAGAACCCAGTCTTAAGGTACCACCCAGATCTTCGACACCATCCTGTTCCGGCATCAGTGCAATCACCGGATGAAGGGTATCCGGGTTCAATTCAATGCTGTTGGCATCATGATATCCCAGCACATTTCGTGCAAATTCAATGATTGCCGTCTGCATACCCAGGCAAATACCGAGAAACGGGACTTTATTTTCGCGGGCATATTTTACAGCAAGAATTTTTCCTTCGGTACCTCTTGTTCCAAAACCACCGGGAACAAGGATTCCGTCCAGACCGGCAAGAGATTCTTCGTAGTTGGATTCATCCAGTGTTTCAGAGTCGATCCAACGGATCTGAACATTTGCACGACTGGCGATACCGCCGTGTTTTAATGCCTCCACAACACTCAGATAAGCATCATGAAGCTGAATGTATTTTCCTACGATAGCAATCTCTACTTCTGTTTCCGGATTTCTCAGATCATTGACCATACATTTCCAATCCTCAAGATCCGGTTCAGGACAAGGAAGTTTCAGAGATTCGCAGACAACCTGTGCCAGATATTCTTTTTCCATGGCAAGAGGTGCCTCATATAAATATTCTACGTCCAGATTCTGCAATACATGGCTTTGAGGCACATTGCAGAACAGAGCGATTTTGTCTTTGATATCCTGTTCAATTGGATGTTCGGAACGGCACACCAGTACATCCGGCTGTAATCCCATTCCCTGCAGTTCTTTTACGCTGGCCTGTGTGGGCTTTGTTTTCAGTTCACCGGATGCTTTCAGATAAGGGATTAAGGTAACATGAATCAAAATGGCATTTTCATGTCCTACATCATGTTGGAACTGACGAATGGCCTCCAAAAATGGCTGGCTTTCAATATCTCCTGCAGTACCGCCTACTTCAATAATGGCAATTCTCTCTTCATCCGGATATTTTGCCCGATAAAAGCGGCTTTTAATTTCATTTGTAATATGGGGAATGACCTGTACGGTACCTCCGCCGTAATCACCATGACGTTCTTTCTGAAGTACGGACCAGTAAATTTTACCTGTCGTTACATTTGAATTCTTATCCAGGCTTTCATCAATAAAGCGTTCATAATGGCCAAGATCCAGATCCGTTTCTGTTCCGTCATCTGTGACAAATACTTCGCCGTGCTGAATGGGGTTCATAGTACCAGGGTCTACATTAATGTAAGGATCAAATTTCTGCATGGTTACTTTGTATCCCCTTGCTTTCAGCAGACGGCCAAGTGATGCTGCTGTAATACCTTTTCCAAGGCCTGAAACAACGCCACCTGTAACAAATACATATTTAACTGCCATCACATTTTCCTCCTGCTGCTTTTGGCTTCGTGTAAAGGTTATGCGGATCCTGAAACACGAAAAAAAGCGTCGAATATCCCATAATCAGTTATGGAACATCGACGCCGTTGTCGTTTCTTCTATATAGTAGTATCACATTTTTCTGCAAAAAATCGGTGCAAAAAAATTATGGCATTACTATAGCTCATTTCTGTTGATTTGTAAATCCCCTTTTTTATTTTTTTGAAATTTTCCAAAAAAACTATTGACAATTCATTTTTTCCGTGCAATACTACATGGCATAAAGCAAAGGCGCTTTGAACTGAAAAAGTTCGAAGTGCCTTTTTTATTTTTAAAATTACAGAACATAAAGAAAAATATGGAAAGGAGTGCTGAGAATATGTCTAAAGATATTCCTACACTATATGGAAGCCTTGTTTTCAGTGACAAGGTAATGCGCAACAAATTACCGAAAGATGTTTATAAAGCTCTTCGAAAAACAATTGAAAATGGAACACATCTGGAACTGGATGTTGCAAACTCCGTAGCAGTTGCCATGAAAGAATGGGCAGTAGAAAATGGAGCAACACATTTTACACATTGGTTCCAGCCTATGACAGGATATACTGCAGAAAAACATGACAGTTTTATCTCTCCTACAGGAGAAGGAGAAGTGATCATGGAGTTCTCAGGAAAAGAACTGGTAAAGGGTGAACCAGACGCTTCCAGCTTTCCTTCCGGAGGATTAAGAGCCACATTTGAAGCAAGAGGATATACAAACTGGGATCCTACTTCACCGGCTTTCATCAAAGATAATACATTATATATTCCGACAGCATTCTGTTCCTGGAGCGGAGAAGCACTGGATAAGAAGACGCCGTTGCTGCGTTCTATGGAAGCTTTAAATAAAGAAGCAGTTAAAATGCTGCATCTTCTGGGCAATACCGATGTTACAAGCGTAACAACAACGGTAGGTCCGGAACAGGAATATTTCCTGGTTCCAAAAGAATTATATGCGAAACGTCGTGATCTGATTTTTACAGGAAGAACACTGTTCGGAGCATCTGCACCGAAGGGACAGGAAATGGAAGATCATTATTTCGGAGCTTTAAAACCGAGAGTTGCAGCTTATATGCATGATTTGGATGAAGAACTCTGGAAACTTGGTATTCCTGCAAAAACAAAACATAACGAAGTTGCACCTGCACAGCATGAGCTGGCTCCGGTATTCGATACAACCAATGTAGCAGTTGACCACAATCAGCTGACAATGGAAATTATGAAGAAAGTTGCTGAAAAACATGATCTGGTATGCCTGCTTCATGAAAAACCATTTGACGGTATTAACGGAAGTGGTAAACACAATAACTGGTCTGTATCAACAAACACAGGTGTAAACCTTCTGGATCCGGGAAAAACACCGGCAGAAAATATTCAGTTCCTGGTATTTTTGATGGCAGTTATCAAAGCGGTTGATGATTATGCAGATTTGATGAGAGTATCTGCTTCAGGAGCAGGAAACGATCATCGTCTTGGTGCAAACGAAGCTCCACCGGCAATTGTTTCTATCTTTATTGGTGATGAACTGACAGAAGTACTGAAATCCATTGAAGAAGACCGGTTCTTTGTGGGTCAGAAAGCAATTCAGATGGATATCGGTGCACATGTACTGCCTCATTTTACAAAAGATACCACAGACAGAAACCGTACATCACCATTTGCATTTACAGGTAATAAATTTGAATTCCGTATGCTTGGTTCTTCCGCATCTGTTGCAAATCCAAATGTGGTACTGAACACAGCTGTTGCAGAAGCATTGGCTCAGTTCTATACAGAACTGGAAGGAACTGCTCCGGAAGATATGGAAACAGCAGTACATGAATTAATCAAACGTGCCATTAAAAAACATAAAAAAGTTATCTTCAATGGCAATGGTTATACGGATGAATGGGTAAAAGAAGCAGAAGAAAGAGGACTTTACAATCTGGTATCTACTCCGGACGCACTTCCTCGATTCATTGCTGACAAGAATGTGGAACTGTTTACAAAACATGGTGTATTCACAAAAGAAGAAATTTTCTCCCGTTATGAAATCCTTCTTGAGAACTACGCAAAAACCATTAATATTGAATCTAAGACTTTACAGGAGATGCTTACAAAAGACTTTATTCCGGCAGTAAATTCTTACGCAGCAGAAGTTGCTGTCAATGCAAATGAAAAGAAAGCATTGATTCCAGATCTGTCTACTGCTTCTGAAGAGGCTCTGGTAGCAGAACTGACAAAAGCATCGAATACATTATTTGAAAAAGTAGCAGAACTGAAAGTGGTTACACAAGAAGCAGAAAGTGCAGAGGCAGAAGATATGCAGAAATCTGCAGAACTATTCCATGAAAACGTTCTGGCTCTGATGGATGAAATGAAAGACATCGCAAGTGCAACAGAAGCTAAAATTCCAGATGAAGAATTACCATACCCAACTTATGATCAGTTATTATTCTATGTTTAAGAGGTGTTTTTCATGGAATTGTTACCAGATATTGAGATAAAAGAAGAGTGCGGTGTATTCGGAATGTTTAATCCGAATGGTGAAGATGTGGCAAATTCCATTTATTATGGACTTAGTTCTCTTCAGCATCGCGGTCAGGAATCCTGTGGTATCGCTGTATGCGATACCCAGGGTCCAAAAGGAAATATGAATGCTCACAAAGGCATGGGACTTGTAAGTGAAGTGTTTAAGGAAGATATTCTTTCAGGACTTCATGGAAATCTGGGAATCGGTCATGTGAGATATTCTACAACAGGTGCTGCTACAATTAATAATGCGCAGCCGCTGGTACTAAATTATATTAAGGGAACACTTGCCCTAGCCCATAACGGCAATCTGGTGAATACTCAAGACCTCAGGGATGATCTGGAGAAAACAGGTGCAATTTTCCATACAACAACTGATTCAGAGGTAATTGCCTATTATATTGCCAGAGAAAGGGTAAATACGCGTAATGTAGAAGAAGCAATTCTTCGCACAGCAAAAAAAATCCGGGGCGCTTATGGTCTGGTCATTGCCAGTCCGCGTAAACTCATCGGTGTCCGGGACCCTCTTGGTTTAAAACCCCTTTGTCTGGGAAAACGTGACTCTTCCTATATCATTGCCTCTGAAAGCTGCGCCCTTTCTGCAATTGGCGCAGAGTTTATTCGCGATATCCGTCCTGGTGAGATTGTCACTATAACAGAGGACGGAATCACCTCAAACTGTCAGCTTTGTCAGGAAAAAAGAGCTCATTGTATTTTTGAGTATATTTATTTTGCAAGGTTGGACAGTACCCTGGACGGCATCAATATCTATGATGCCCGCATTCGTGCAGGAGCAGCTCTTGCTGCTGCGTATCCTGTAGATGCAGACCTTGTTGTGGGGGTACCGGACTCAGGTGTTCCCGCAGCAAAAGGCTATTCGGAAGCATCCGGGATTCCTTTTGGAATGGCCTTTTATAAAAACAGCTATGTGGGAAGAACATTTATAAAGCCGACACAGAAAGAACGTGAGGATAGTGTCCGCCTGAAGCTTAATGTATTAGAGCCTGTTGTTCGCGGAAAACGCATCATTTTGGTAGACGACTCCATCGTCCGCGGCACTACAATGGCAAACCTCATCCGAATGTTGAAAAAGGCGGGGGCAGTCAGCGTTCATGTACGTGTTAGTTCTCCACCGTTCCTGTATCCTTGCTATTTCGGAACGGATATTCCATCCAACAAACAGCTTATTGCTTCTTCCCACACAGCAAATGAGATTTGTGACATGATTGGAGCGGAATCGCTCGGCTATATGAAGCTGGAGGATCTGCAGTCAATGGTAGGAGATCTTCCAATCTGTAAAGCCTGTTTTGATAAGCAATATCCGATGGATATTACCGGGCATGCAGAGGACAAAAAACAGTAATTGCGGAAGTGTTTTCATTTTCCGATTACATATATCACATTTTTCTTTATGCGATGGTGCATATCTGGGAATCCGGTGCTTGGATTCCCGGTATGTGCCTTTTTATTTAGAAAAATGTGAACAGATAAGAAAAATGTGAGCTTGAGAAGGAGGAGTGATTAACATGGATTATTCAGCTGTTAACACGATTTGGGTGCTTTTAGGCGCCGCATTGGTATTTTTTATGCAGGCTGGTTTTGCTATGGTAGAGACTGGATTTACCCGTGCAAAAAACGCCGGTAATATTATTATGAAGAACCTGATGGACTTCAGTATCGGTACACCGGCATTCTGGCTGATTGGATTTGGTATTATGTTTGGAAGCGGAAGCGGCTTCTTTGGTTCTATTTCCGGTATTGCTTCGGAAGCGAATTATGGAAACGGTATGCTGCCGGATGGTGTTCCTTTCTGGGCATTTCTGATTTTCCAGACAGTATTCTGTGCTACATCCGCAACCATCGTATCAGGAGCTATGGCTGAGAGAACAAAATTTTCATCTTACTGTATTTACAGTTTACTGATCAGTCTGATCGTTTATCCGGTATCCGGTCACTGGATTTGGGGCGGCGGCTGGCTGGCGCAGATGGGATTTCATGATTTTGCAGGTTCCTGTGCCGTTCATATGGTAGGCGGTGTTGCCGCTTTAGTAGGTGCAAAAATTCTTGGACCACGTATTGGAAAATATACAAAGAGCGGAAAATCAAAAGCGATTCCAGGTCATAACCTGACAATCGGAGCACTTGGTGTATTTATCCTCTGGTTCTGCTGGTTTGGATTTAATGGTGCTTCTACTGTATCTATGGAAGGAGATGCCATTGTATCAGCAGGTAAAATTTTCGTAACAACAAACCTGGCAGCAGCAGTTGCTACTGTAACAGTTATGATCATTACATGGGTCATGTACAAAAAACCAGATGTTTCCATGTCACTGAATGGTTCTCTGGCAGGTCTGGTTGCTATTACAGCAGGATGTGATACTGTATCTCCTACATCTGCAGCGATTATTGGTATTCTTTCCGGATTTGTAGTTGTATTTGGTATTGAATTTATTGATAAAGTATGTAAAATCGATGATCCGGTAGGTGCTGTTGGTGTGCACGGTATGTGCGGTGCACTTGGTACTCTTTGTGTAGGTCTTTTCTCAGATGGTACCGGTACAGAATGGAAAGGTCTGTTTACAGGCGGCGGAGTGAAACTCCTTAGTGTTCAGTTTATCGGATTTATCGCAACAGTAGCATGGGTAGTAGTAACCATGGCAATTATTTTCCAGGCAATCAAACATACAATGGGTCTTCGTGTATCTGCAGATGAAGAAATCGCAGGTCTGGATGTAAGAGAACATGGTCTGGCAAGCAGCTATGCAGATTTTATTACAACAGACAATATGGCAAGCGTACCAAATGTAATGGGTACAAAGAAAAATTATACACCGGTTATGGAAGGTGCGTCTGCTACACAGGCTCCTGCTGAAGTGGTAAAAGAAGTGCCGGCAGAAGGAACCAGTGTACACAAACTTACAAAAGTTGTTATTATCACACGTAGAAATAAACTGGAAGAGTTTATGCAGGCAATGAATGAAATCGGTGTTACAGGTATTACCATTACCAACGTATTAGGATGTGGGGTACAGAAAGGTACAACTTCTTACTACCGTGGTGTTGAGATGGATATGAATCTGCTGCCGAAAGTTAAGATTGAGATCGTTGTAAGCCTTGTACCGGTTGAAAAGGTAATCGAGACAGCAAAAGCAGTTCTTCATACCGGTAAGATCGGTGACGGTAAAGTCTTCGTATATGATATTGAAAATGTAGTGAAGATCCGTACTGGTGAAGAAGGATTCCAGGCATTACAAGATACTGCAGAATAAGAAAGATAGATTTGTAATTAAAAATTGGTCATACAGTTCATGAGCGCGAGTTGTATCATGGGCTGTATGGCCGATTTTTTGAAGTTTTATGCAATTCTCCTATTGACAACAAAAATTGGTATTGTTATAATACCAGACATAAATGGGAGAACAAAGGCGTTCTTATTCAGAGGGTACTCTGGATAAGATCGCCTTTTTTTAACATATAGAAGAAAATTTTAATGAAAAAAATAAATAAAAACTCGAAGAGAGGAGATTTCGATATGGGAGATTACACCAAGGAAGCGATTTTGCAGATGGCGGAAGAAGAAGATGTAGAATTTATCCGTCTGCAGTTCACTGATATGTTCGGTACGTTAAAGAACATTGCTATTCCATACAGCAAACTGGAAAAAGCAATGGACAATCAATGTGTCATTGATGCTTCCTCCATTGAGGGATTTATTCGAAACGAAGAGGCAGATATGTATTTGTACCCGGATCTGTCTACATTTACCATATTACCGTGGCGTCCGCAGCAGGGAAAAGTTGCCCGGTTTATCTGTGATATTTACAAGGAAGATGGTACACCCTATCAGGAAAGCCCAAGATATATTCTGAAAAAAGTAATTCAGAAAGCAAAGGAAAAAGGATATACTCTTATGGTAGATCCGGAATGTGAATTCTTTCTTTTTCATACAGATGACAACGGAATGCCAACGACAAAGACCCATGAAAAAGCAGGTTATATGGATCTGAGTCCGATTGATCTTGGCGAAAATGCAAGAAGAGATATGGTTCTGACACTGGAAGAGATGGGATATGATATCGAATCATCCCATCACGAAATTGCTCCAGGACAGCATGAAATCGACTTTGAATATTCCGGAACCATGGAAACAGCAGATAAAATTGTAACATTTAAGACTGCAGTTCGTACAATTGCAAAGCGTCATGGTCTTCATGCTACATTTATGCCGAAGCCAAGAGCGGGTGTGAATGGATCCGGAATGCATGTGAATATGATGCTGATGAAAGATGGTAAAAATATTTTTACGGATAAGTCGGATGAATTGGGTCTTAGTAAAGAAGCATATGCTTTTATGGCAGGGATTCTGAATCATATTAAAGGAATGACAGCAATCTGTAATCCGCTGGTGAATTCTTATAAACGTCTTGCACCGGGATTCGAGGCACCTTCTGAGATTACCTGGTCTTCCAGACAGCGAACTGCGTTGATCCGTGTTCCTTACCGTAAGGAGGAGGGAACACATCTGGAACTGAGAAGTCCGGATGCATCTTCCAATCCATATCTGGTACTGGCTCTTTGTCTGGCAGCAGGTATCGATGGAATTGAGAAGAATATGCAAGCACCACTGGAACTGAAAAGAAGTATTCGGAAGTTGACGAAACAGGAGAAAGAAGAACTGGGAATCGATTCCCTTCCGGAAAATCTCAGCGAAGCTTTGAAAGAGTTTAAAGAAGATTCTCTTGTACAGGAAGTGTTAGGACAAAACTTTTCGAAGTGTTATTTGAAAGCAAAAAAAGAAGAGTGGTTAAATTACATGGAGCAGGTTTCCGAATGGGAAATTGAACAGTATTTATACCGCGTATAAATATAACAGGAGGCAGACAGCGCATGAGCAGCATCATTATCGTTTTACCTAAAATAGAAGATGCAAAAAAAATCCGCAAAATACTCATGCAGCATGGATTTGACAATACCATGGCCTGCCCCAACGGTGCAGCTGCCCTTATGGAAATGAACAAACAATCGGCAGGTCTGGTGATCAGTGGTTATAAATTATCTGATATGTATTATAAAGAACTTGCGGATATGCTTCCGGAATTTTTTGATATGCTCTTAATCGGTTCAGTCAATGTAGTCAGCTCGGTGCAGTCAGGAATCATGGCAGTGACCATGCCTCTGCGCATTCATGAATTTGTGAATACTGTAGAAATGCAGATGATGCAAATTGAGCGGAGATTAAGAAAACAGAAGAAAAAACCAAAAGCAAGAAGTGAAAAAGAGCAGAATTATATTAAAAATGCCAAACTGCTCCTGATGGAGAGAAATCATCTGACGGAGGAAGAGGCCTACAGATATATTCAAAAGTGCAGTATGGACAGTTCGACCAGTATGGTGGAAACCGCCCAGATGATACTCACTTTAATTTATGATGAAATATAGAGGAGAAAATGTGATATGTTTACAATTAATGAGAATTATTTGAAACTGCCGGGAAGTTATTTGTTTTCCACAATTGCAAAGAAAGTAAATGCTTATCAGAGTGGGAATCCGGAAGCAGAAATTCTTCGCCTTGGAATCGGTGATGTGACACAGCCGCTTGCACCGGCAATTATTGAAGCACTGCATAAGGCAGTAGATGAGATGGCAGATCAGGAGACATTTCGTGGTTATGCACCGGATCTCGGATATGAATTTTTAAGAACAGCAATTGCCAATCATGATTACCGAAACCGTGGCTGTGATATTGCGGCAGATGAAATTTTTGTATCAGACGGTGCAAAATGTGATTCCGGCAATATCCAGGAAATTTTCGGACTGAATAATAAGATCGCAGTCTGTGATCCTGTTTATCCTGTATATGTAGACACCAATGTAATGGCAGGAAGAACAGGCAATTATAACCCGGAAACGGGAAGTTTTGACGGCATGATTTATATGCCTTGTATGGAAGAAAATAATTTTGTTCCTGAATTCCCGAAAGAAACACCGGATATCATTTATCTTTGTTTCCCGAACAATCCTACAGGAGCAACAATTACAAGAGAACAGCTGCAGGAATGGGTAGATTACGCCAACCGCGTTGGCGCGGTGATTATTTATGATGCAGCATATGAAGCGTATATAACTGAAGAAGACATACCTCACAGCATATATGAATGTAAGGACGCGAGAAATTGTGCAATCGAACTTCACAGCTTTTCAAAAAATGCAGGATTTACAGGTGTACGTCTTGGCTACACCGTAGTTCCGAAAGATTTGAAATGCGGTGATGTGAAGCTTCACGATTTATGGGCAAGAAGACATGGTACAAAATATAATGGTGCACCTTATATTGTGCAGAGAGCCGGAGAAGCTGTTTATTCAGAGACCGGAAAAGCACAGCTGAAAGCACAGGTGGATTATTATATGAGAAATGCCAGCGTGATTTATGAAGGTCTGAAAAATGCAGGATATTCTGTATCCGGCGGCATCAATGCCCCGTATGTATGGTTGAAAACTCCGGATCACATGAGTTCATGGGATTTCTTTGATAAACTGCTCCATGAAGCAAATGTAGTAGGTACTCCGGGAAGCGGTTTTGGTGCTCATGGAGAAGGATATTTCCGGTTGTCAGCCTTTGGAACTTACGAAAATACAGTAAAAGCAGTTGAACGGATTGCAAAAATGTAGAAGAAATAAATCTGTCCCGGGGTGTCTGGTTTGGTTCTGGATAACCCGGGATTTCTGATTTTGAATATTATATAAATTTTAAGGAGAATGTGATATGGAATTTGTGACAGGCGTAAAAGAAAAAACAGCAATGGAACTTCCCGTATTTATGGAACAGGAAGAAGGAACAACAGTAACTGTAGAAGGAGCAATTCACAGTATCCGAAATATGGGAGAAATTGCATTTGTGATTCTCAGAAAAAGAGATGGGCTCCTTCAGACAGTATGGGAAGAGGGAAAAACCAATCTTGATATTTCACAGCTGAAAGAGGCTGCATGTATTTGTGTGGAAGGTACTGTGAAAAATGAGGAAAGAGCACCTCATGGAAAAGAAATCCGTCTGGAAAAGATTGAGATTCTGTCACAACCGGCACAGCCGCTCCCTCTGGCAATCGATAAATGGAAACTGAATACTTCGCTGGAAACAAAACTGAATATGCGTTCTGTTTCCCTGAGAAATATAAAAGAAAGAGCAAGATTTAAAATCCAGGAAGCAATCTGCAGAGGATTCCGTGAATATCTTTATGAACAGGGCTTTACGGAAATTCATACACCGAAAATCGGCGCAAAAGGAGCAGAAGGTGGTTCCAATGTATTCAAACTGAATTATTTCCATACACCGGCTGTATTGGCACAGAGTCCACAGTTTTACAAACAGATGATGGTAGGTGTGTTTGACCGGGTATTTGAGACAGGTCCTGTATTTCGTGCAGAGAAACATAACACAAGAAGACATCTGAATGAATATACAAGCCTTGATTTTGAAATGGGATATATAGACAGTTTTCTGGATATCTGTGAAATGGAAACAGGATTTTTACAGTACACAATGAAACTGCTTGAAACAAAATATGAAAAAGAACTGAAGATTCTTGGAATTACCCTTCCGAAAGTGGACAAAATTCCTTATGTACGCTTCGATGAGGCAAAGGAACTGGTAGCTGAGAAATATAACAGAAAAATCAGAAACCCCTTTGATCTGGAACCGGAAGAAGAGGAACTGATCGGAAGATATTTTAAAGAAGAATATGATTCAGATTTTGTATTTGTTACTCATTATCCTTCAAAGAAAAGGCCGATGTATGCAATGGATGATCCGGCCGATGAACGTTATACTTTAAGTTTTGACCTTCTGTTCAGAGGACTGGAAATAACCACAGGCGGACAGAGAATCCATGATTACAATAAGCTGATTGAAAAAATTGAAAAAAGAGGAATGAGTACAGAAGGAATGGACCAGTATCTGGATACTTTTAAATACGGAATGCCGCCTCACGGAGGACTGGGTATTGGACTGGAACGTCTGACCATGCAGCTTCTGGGAGAGGAAAATGTAAGAGAGGCATGTCTGTTCCCAAGAGATATGACACGTCTGGAGCCGTAAAAGACGCACAGGTATGATGGAAATTGGAAAGGAGAATACCGGATGGCAAAGCAGATCATCGATGACGCAGTGATGGAAAATGTAGAAATCCTGGCAAAACTTGCTCTTACAGAAGAGGAGCGGGAAAAAGCAAAGGAAAAAATGCAGGAAATGCTGGATTATGTAGATAAATTAAATGAACTGGATACGGAGGGGATTGAACCGCTTGCTCATACTTTTTCCGTAGGAAATGTATTTCGTGAAGATGTGGTGACAAACAACGATGACAGGGATGCAATGCTTGCAAATGCACCCGGATGCAAAGAAGGACAGTATCAGGTTCCAAAGACTGTACAGTAGGAGGAAAGCATATGGATTTGAAAGATTTAAGTGCCCTTAATCTTGCCCGGGCGATTAAGCGGGGAGAGGCAGGCGTAAAGGATGCAGTAAAAATATCACTGGAACAGATAAAAAAAGCGGACGGTACCGTGCATGCTTTTCTGGAAACAGATGAGAAGAAAATATATGACAGAGTAAAAGAAGTGGAAGCCGGAATCCGGTCCGGCAAATATACAGGTCCGTTAGCGGGTGTTCCTGTTGCAGTAAAGGATAATATCTGTACAGCAGGAAGAAAGACCACCTGTGCATCAAGAATATTGGAGAATTTTGTGCCGACTTATGATGCAGAAGCTGTGAAAAAACTGGAACAGGCCGGAATGGTGATTATAGGAAAAACCAATATGGATGAATTTGCTATGGGAAGTACGACAGAGACTTCTGCATTCGGCATTACAAGAAATCCATGGAACACCAATAAGGTTCCGGGAGGTTCTTCCGGTGGCTCCTGTGCGGCAGTTGCAGCAGGTGAAGCATTTGCAGCCCTTGGTTCGGATACAGGCGGTTCGATCCGTCAGCCTTCTTCTTATTGCGGTGTGACCGGTATGAAACCAACCTATGGCACAGTATCCCGATACGGATTGATTGCCTATGCATCGTCTCTTGACCAGATCGGTCCTGTAGGTAAAAATGTGGAAGATTGTGCGGCACTTCTGGAAGTGATTGCCGGATACGATCCAAAAGACAGTACTTCTGTACAGAGAAAAGATCTGAATTTTACAGACGCGCTGAAAAAGGATCTTCGGGGAGTGAAAATCGGTATTCCGAAAGAATATCTTTCAGAAGGCCTGGATGAAGATGTGAAAAAAGCATTGGTGGATGCCGTGCAGCTTATGAGTCAGAACGGAGCCATTGTGGAGTTCTTCTCTCTTGGACTGGTGGATTATGTGATTCCGGCTTACTATATCATTGCTTCAGCAGAAGCAAGTTCCAACCTGGCACGTTTTGATGGTGTCAAATATGGATTCCGTTCCAAAGAATTTGAAGGTCTTCATGATATGTATAAGAAGACACGTGCAGAAGGATTTGGAGAAGAAGTAAAACGAAGAATTCTTCTTGGATCGTTTGTATTAAGTTCCGGTTATTACGATGCGTATTATCTGAAGGCTTTAAAAGTAAAAGCCATGATTAAAAAAGCTTTTGATGATGCATTTGTAAAATACGATATGATTCTGGCGCCTGCAGCTCCCTCTACTGCGCCGGAAGTTGGAAGCAGCCTTCAGGATCCTCTGAAAATGTATCTCAGTGATGTATATACAGCAGGAGTGAATCTGGCAGGTCTTCCTGCAATCAGTGTTCCCTGTGGAAAAGACAGAAATGGAATGCCGATCGGTCTTCAGTTTATCGGAGACTGTTTCCAGGAAAAGAAAATTCTGCAGGCATCCTATGCTTATGAACAGATTCGGGGAGAATTTCCAATGGCATACAAGAAGGAGGGAAAATAATGGCAAAGCAGTACGAAACCGTGATCGGTCTTGAAGTTCATGTGGAGCTTGCCACAGCAACAAAGATTTTCTGCGGATGTTCCACCAAATTCGGAGGTGCACCAAATACACATACATGTCCGGTGTGTACCGGTATGCCGGGATCTCTGCCTGTTCTGAATAAACAGGTGGTGGAATATGCATTGGCTCTGGGGCTTGCAGCCAACTGTCAGGTAAACAGAACCTGTAAATTCGATAGAAAGAACTATTTTTATCCGGATAATCCGCAGAACTATCAGATTTCTCAGTTATATCTGCCAATTTGTTATGATGGTTTTCTGGAAATTGAGACAGCAGCAGGGAGCAAGAAGATTCGAATTCATGAAATGCATATGGAAGAAGATGCAGGTAAGCTGATTCATGATGAATGGGAAGACTGTTCTCTGGTAGATTATAACCGAAGTGGTGTTCCTCTTGTGGAAATCGTTTCTGAACCGGATATGAGAAATGCGGAAGAAGTCATTGCATATTTGGAAAAATTGCGGATGATTTGCCAATATCTTGGCGTATCGGACTGTAAGCTTCAGGAAGGCTCCATGCGTGCCGATGTAAACCTGTCTGTGCGGGAAGTAGGAAGCGAAAAATTCGGTACCAGAACAGAAATGAAGAATCTGAACTCTTTCAAAGCAATTGCCCGTGCCATTGAAGGAGAAAGAGAGCGACAGATTGAACTGTTGGAAGAAGGAAAAGAAGTTCTTCAGGAGACAAGAAGATGGGACGATAATAAAGAATATTCTTATGCTATGCGATCCAAAGAAGATGCAAAGGATTATCGTTATTTTCCGGATCCGGATCTTCCGCCTGTATTTATCAGCCAGGAGTGGATTGACCGCATAGAGGAGCAGCAACCGGAAATGCAGGAAGAAAAAGCGGCACGTTACGAAAAAGAATACGGGCTGTCTGCTTATGATGCGTCTCTCATTACACAGTCGAAACATATGGCAGATTTGTTTGAAGAGACAGCAAAAGAGAGTAAAAATCCCAAAAAAGCCGCAAACTGGTTTATCGGTGAGACATTCCGACTTCTGAAAGAAAGAGGAATGGATGCGGAAGAACTCCAGTTTACACCGAAACATCTGGCAGATCTGATTGCAGCAGTAGAAAAAGGGGAAGTAAATAACCAGAATGCAAAGAAAGTATTTGAGAAAATCTTTGATGAAGATGTGGAACCTTGTGCATATATTGAAGCAAATGGACTGAAAACGGTAGAAGATACCGGTATGCTGGAAACAGTTGTAGATAAAGTTCTTGCAGAGAATCCAAAGACAGTGGAGGAATATCACAGCGGAAAGACGAAAGTTCTGGGATTCCTTGTAGGACAGGTTATGAAACAGATGAAAGGAAAAGCAAATCCTGCATCTGTGAATAAAATGCTTTTGGAAAAACTTTAAAAACGGGAAGACTGGGGGACGGGTACCTGGCCATCGCATGCGGTGGCCAGGTACCCGTCTCCCAGTCTTCTTTACTTTTGACAATTTTGGATGTATTATGAAAGAAAAAAACGAGGAGAAAAGAGATGGAAATAAAAGTATTTCAGCAGAAACTTCAGGATATTCAGAAGCTGGCTCTGAACAACGGAAAGCATATAAATAAAAAAGTAGTAGAAGATTTTTTTGAAGAAGACGGACTGAACGATACACAGATTCAGAAGGTATATGATTATCTGGCCGTTCAAGGGATTCATATAGAAGGACATAGGGTAGCATCTCCTGTACCGGAGATAGAGGAGGAGGATAGAAACAAAACTTCTTCTAAGCAGACACAGGTATATTCACAGGAAGAGCAGGAATATCTGGAAGAGTATCTGGATACACTGGAACAGATTACAAAAGAGGCAGAAGGGGAACGGAGCCTTCTTCTGGAACAGGCCTGCAAGGGAGAAACAAAAAGTAAAAAACGTCTTGCCGAGTTGTATATGAAAGAAGTAATGGAAATTGCGAAGGAGCTGCATACAGGGGAAGTATTTATCGGAGATATGATAGCAGAAGGAAATATGGGGCTTATGATGGCTCTTGAAAATCTTGAAGAGGCTCAGGATATAGAAGCTTTCCTTTCAGGAGAAATCCGGAATGCTATTTTGTTTATGCTGGAGGAACAGACCGGTCAGAAACAAAGCGATGATATCCTGGTAGAAAAAGTAAGAAATCTGGAACAGAAAATAAAAGAACTTCTGGATGGAGATGAGGATAAATACAGTGCAGAGGAACTTTCTGCCTTTCTTGATATGGATGTGGAAGAAATCCGGGCAATTCTCAGACTTACCGGAGATGATCAGTAAAAGTTTCATATTTTTTTAAGAGAATTAACAGGAATTGTTAATTGTAAATTTTATCCAAAAGGAGCATACTAAATAGCAGGAACGGAAGAAAAAATTTCCGGAGGAGAAAAATATGGAAATTAAAGACAACAAACCCAAAAAACCAATTATGTTTTACTATGCTGCTGTAATCGTGGTACTGCTGTTGTTAAATACACTTCTGGTTCCAGGTATTATGGAACGGAGTATTAAACAATCCACGTACAATGAATTTCTGGATCGTCTGGAAGGAGGACAGATTGATGAAGTCAATCTGGAAGATGATGTCATTTATTACAGTGTCAAAGAAGGAGACAGGACACAGGTCTATAAGACAGGACGTATTAATGACCTGCAGGAAGTAGAACGTCTTCAGAAAGCAAATGTAATATTTTCGGAGGAGATTCCGGAGAAGACTTCTCCTATCATCAGTCTGCTTTTGATGTATGTTGTGCCGATTCTTATTTTTGTATTTGTAGGAAACTGGCTCAGCAAAAAGATGATGAAAGGAATGGGCGGAGGTCCGGGAGCCATGTCTTTCGGAAAGAGCAATGCCAAAATTTATGTAAAATCCTCTACAGGAATCAAATTCTCAGATGTAGCAGGAGAAGATGAAGCCAAAGAACTTCTGACGGAAATTGTGGATTATCTGCATAACCCGGAAAAATATAAAGAAATTGGTGCTTCTATGCCGAAGGGAGCTCTTCTGGTAGGCCCTCCGGGAACTGGTAAGACCTTGCTGGCAAAAGCAGTTGCAGGTGAAGCTGATGTACCCTTCTTTTCGATTTCCGGTTCGGAATTTGTCGAAATGTTTGTAGGTATGGGTGCTGCTAAAGTACGTGATCTTTTTAAACAGGCCAATGAAAAAGCTCCTTGTATTGTATTCATTGATGAAATCGATACTATAGGTAAAAAGCGTGATGGAAATATCAGCGGAAATGATGAGCGTGAGCAGACGCTGAATCAGCTTCTGACAGAAATGGATGGTTTTGATGGATCCAAAGGTGTAGTGATTCTGGCTGCTACCAACCGTCCGGATTCTCTTGATCCGGCATTGCTTCGTCCCGGTCGTTTTGACCGTAGAATCCCGGTAGAATTGCCGGATCTTCAGGGACGTGAAGAGATTTTGAAAGTCCATGCAAAGAAGATCAAGATTGCAGATAACGTGAATTTCCATGAAATTGCAAAGGCAGCATCCGGTGCGTCCGGCGCGGAACTTGCCAATATTGTAAATGAAGCTGCACTTCGTGCAGTCAGAGACAGAAGAAAATTTGCCACACAGGCAGATATGGAAGAAAGTATAGAAGTCGTTATTGCAGGATATCAGAAGAAGAGCCGAGTGCTCTCCGAAAAGGAAAAGCTGATTGTATCCTATCATGAAATCGGACATGCGCTGGTGGCTGCTATGCAGACAAATTCTGCTCCGGTTCATAAAATCACAATCATCCCAAGAACATCCGGTGCTCTTGGCTATACCATGCAGGTGGAAGATGGGGAACATTTCCTTATGTCAAAGGAAGAACTGGAGAATAAAATTGCCACCTTTACCGGAGGGCGTGCTGCGGAAGAGCTGATCTTCCATTCCATAACTACCGGAGCTTCTAACGATATTGAGCAGGCTACCAAGCTGGCCAGAGGTATGATCACACGTTTCGGTATGAGTGATGAATTTGACATGGTAGCTATGGAAAATGTGCAGAACCAGTACCTTGGCGGTGATACTTCTTTATCCTGTTCTTTTGAAACCCAGACACTGATTGATAAGAAAGTAGTGGAACTGGTAAAACAACAACATGAAAAGGCGTATAAAATACTGGAAGATAATATAGGCAAACTGCATGAGCTGGCAAAATTCCTTTATGAAAATGAAACCATTACAGGAGAGGAATTTATGAAGATTCTGTCAGAACCGGTAGCTCAGATTGCAGAAATGGAGCAAAAGTAAGAGCAAAGATAGAAGGAGATTCGTACGTACATGCGAATCTCCTTTTATATTGCAGTTGCATGAGAGAGTGCTTCATGGTAAAATCTAATACAGTGATACTTTGGAGAAGTCATTTGAAATATTAAAGTTTTAGGATAGAATGCGTATGAACTATATTGTATTTGATCTGGAATGGAATCAGTGTCCATATGGAAAGGAAAGAGAAAATAAGAAGATTCCATTTGAGATTATTGAAATCGGTGCCGTAAAGCTCAATGAAGAACGCAAGGAAATTGAAAGATTTCAGCAGGTTATCCGACCGACGGTTTATCACAGGCTGCATTTTCGGACAAAAGAGATCTTAAATATAGATCAAGAAACTCTGGAAGAGGGGATTCCTTTTTCAAAAGCAGTGCGTAAATTTCTGTGTTGGTGTGGAGAGGATGTAATGTTCTGTACATGGGGACAGGCAGATCTTGTGGAGCTTCAGAGAAATATGAAATATTATAAACTTTCTCATTTGCTTAAGGGACCTGTTTTTTATTATGATGTACAGAAAATTTTCGGAATTGAATATGAGGGAAACAAGAGTAGCCGTTCTCTGGAATATGCCATCGATTATCTGCAGATGAAGAAAGAGGAATGTTTTCACAGGGCTCTTCATGATGCCTGGTATACAGCTCAGATTTTTGCCAGTCTGCCGATGGAGGTAATTACAAAAAATTATTCCATTGATTGCTATCAGAATCCGAAATCGAAAAAAGAGGAAATCAAAGTAGTATTTGAACGATATTCCAAATATATTTCCAGAGAATTTTCTTCAAAAGAAGAAGCCACGAAGGACAGAGAAGTCGTGAGTACCCGATGCTTTCTGTGTGGTAAGACAGCAAGGAAGAAAATACGTTGGTTTTCTTTGAATTCAAAAATCCATATTTGTCTTGCAGTTTGTCCGGAACATGGGTATCTCAGAGGGAAAATCCGTTTAAAGAAAACGGATGAAGGAAATTATTATGTAATTAAGACCATTAAGAAAATTAATGATCAGGAAGCAGAACTGGTGAAGGAAAGACGAGATTTGTTGAGAAAGAAAAGACGTGAAAAAAGACATCAATCATGATGTCTTTTTTTACGCCTCTTTTTTTGATATTTTTTGATTTTAAAAATAATCAGTATGATATAGAAAAGTGTTGCCCCTGTCATAAAAACAAAAGCAATCTGTTTCCAGGATGGAAGAGAAAAGAAATTAAGAATAAGATTCTTGAAAATATTGTCCGAATTTTCTTCCCTGACAGGAGAATCAGGAACAGAAATCGGTTCCGGTTCTTTTGTAGTTGTGTCTTCCACAGATTCAGAAGTGGCAACATGGGGATATCGGGCTAACTGTAAAGATTTGGAAGGAAGTATTTTTATGGTCTTTGTTATCAGATACTGATCCTTCAGATAATAATCGGTACAGATAGAATTTCCTTCTGTTTTGCGGTTGCATGTAAGCGCATCTGTATCAATCGTATTTGGGAGCAAAATACAACCACCTTTTTCCACACAAGTAAGAAATTCAGGATTTTGAATATGAAGAAGATATTGCTCATAAGGAAGTGCGTGTACAACGGTATTCGATGAACCGTCAGACAGCTTTTCTTTATGGAAATTGTTAAAACCGTAATCCAGAAGTGCGGCCGTATCGGTGTATTGATCTGCAAGTGTATCAGCTAATACGACGGCAACAAGGTTTATTCCATTTCTGTTGGCACAGGTTACAAGGGTATTTCCTGCATCGGTAGTATATCCGGTTTTTCCTCCTGTACATCCTTCATAATGACGATTACCGGGAACCAGCATTTTATGATGGTTATTCAGCCAGCGTTCTTCATTTGTGATATTAGTAGTTGGTTCGATATAATATTCTGTTTTGATGATATCCCGAAAGATTTTGTTTTTGTAAGCAGCAGAAGTTATAATAGCCAGATCTCTTGCCGTAGTGTAATGATTGTCGTCATGGAGACCACTGGGATTGGCAAACTGTGTGTTTACACATCCAAGAGAAGCAGCTTTGGCGTTCATCATGTCTACAAATTCGGAGATGGAACCACCTACATGTTCAGCCACTCCATTGGATACTTCATTAGCAGATGCAAGAAGTACGGCATAGAGGCTCTGCTCCATAGTCAGAATTTCTCCCGGTTTGATTCCGATGTGTGTGCTCTGTGGTTCAATACTGTTTACTGCTTCGGCTGTAAACGTCACTTCTTCAGACAGAGAGCTGTTTTCAAGAGCAATCCATGCAGTCATGATTTTTGTGGTACTTGCAGGATACCGTTTTTCATCGATTCCTTTTGCATAGAGAATCTGTCCGGAATCCATATCCATTACTATCGCTGTTTCTGCAACTACCTTTGGTCCTTCGGGCCAGGAAGGCCAGGAATCCGACTGGATTTCCCAGGTGTAGCTTTCCGGAGGCGCGTTTGGATCTGTTTTTTCTTCCGCAGCAGATACAGGAATTGGACAAAGACCTGTAAGCAGGCAGAAGGATACGGCAACTGCTTTTATCCATAAGTTTAATTTTTTCACGATCTTCCTCAGTTCTTTCTTGTTAATAGAATGAAATTTCATTGTATTTTATTATTATAAGGGATTTGAAAGGTTCATACAAGGCTTAGAAAATAAGGTTTTCTTTAAGTTCTTATAATGAGATAAAGTGTTTGACAAAGAGAATAGATAGATGTTATAATATCCCATATTCTTAAGAGATAACAGGCAAAGATGTCGAAATGCGTCTTTGCCTGTTTTTTTGTATGTAAAGGAGGAAAAAAATGCGTTTAAATCCGAAAGAACAGGAAAAACTCATGCTTCATATGGCTGGAAATCTGGCAAAAGAAAGAAAAGAAAGAGGCGTGAAATTAAATTATGTGGAGGCAGTTGCATACATCAGTTCAGAACTTCTGGAGCTGGCAAGAGATGGAAAAAATGTTGTGGAACTGATGCAGCTTGGAACAAAAATGCTGACAAAAGCGGATGTTATGGAAGGTGTTGCAGATATGGTACACGAAGTACAGGTAGAGGCCACTTTTCCGGATGGAACAAAGCTTGTGACAGTACATAACCCTATTCAGTAAAGGAGGCAGAAAACATGAAAATCGGTGAAATCATTCCATTGGAAAGAGAAATTATATTAAATGAAGGAAAATCATCTGTTCATGTATCAGTCGCAAATACAGGTGATCGTCCAATTCAGGTAGGTTCTCATTTTCATTTTTTTGAGGTAAACCGTTATCTGAAATTCGACAGGGAAAAGGCGTATGGATATCATCTCGATATCCCATCCGGAACTTCCGTAAGATTTGAACCAGGAGAAGAAAAAGAAGTACAGCTTACAGCAATCGGCGGTACAAAGAGAGTGTTCGGATTAAATGATCTTACCTGTGCACAGATTTCTGAGGTTAATAAAGAGGCTGCACTGGAAAATGCCAGAATCAGAGGATTTATGGAGAAATAATTCTTACCGATCAAGGAGGAGACTAATGAGCGTAAAAATTTCAGGAGAAAAATATGCTATGATGTACGGCCCTACGACAGGGGATAAAGTTCGTCTTGCAGATACAGATATTATAATTGAAGTGGAAAAAGACTATACGACTTATGGAGATGAGATTAAGTTTGGCGGAGGAAAGACAATTCGTGATGGTATGGGTCAGTCTGTAAAAACTACAAGTGCAGATGGGGATCTGGACCTGGTCATTACAAATGCTTTGATTTTGGATTATACAGGTATTGTAAAAGCAGATATTGGTATTAAAGATGGAAAAATCAAAGGAATTGGAAAAGCAGGAAATCCAAGCGTGATGGACGGTGTCACACCGGGAATGACAGTAGGAGCATCTACAGAAGCCCTTGCCGGTGAAGGGTTGATTGTTACAGCCGGTGGAATTGATACGCATATTCATTTTATCTGTCCGCAGCAGATTGATTGTGCTCTGTATTCTGGTGTTACTACAATGATTGGCGGAGGTACCGGTCCTGCAGATGGAACCAATGCAACGACCTGTACACCGGGACCATGGAATATGGAAATGATGTTGAAAGCAGCAGAAGAATATCCCATGAATCTGGGATTTCTTGGGAAAGGAAACTGTTCAGATGAGAGACCATTAATCGAGCAGGTAAAGGCAGGAGCTATGGGGCTGAAAATTCATGAGGATTGGGGTTCTACTCCGGCTGTTATTGACCATTGTCTGAATGTGGCAGATGAATATGATGTGCAGGTTGCTATTCATACAGATACATTGAATGAAGGTGGTTGTGTGGAAGACACCATCCATGCCATTGCTGGAAGAACCATTCATACTTATCATACAGAAGGCGCAGGTGGTGGTCATGCACCCGATATTATCAAGGCAGCAGCCACTCCGAATATTCTTCCTTCTTCTACCAACCCGACTATGCCATTTACAGTGAATACATTGGATGAGCATTTGGACATGTTAATGGTTTGTCATCATCTGGACAAAAAGATTCCGGAGGATGTAGCCTTTGCTGATTCCCGTATCCGTCCGGAAACCATTGCAGCAGAAGATGTGCTTCACGACATGGGTGTATTCAGTATGATGAGCTCCGATTCTCAGGCTATGGGACGTATTGGAGAAGTTATTACCCGTACCTGGCAGACAGCAAGTAAGATGAAAGAAGAGAGAGGACCGCTTCCGGAAGATGAAGGACATGGAAATGATAATTTCCGTGCGAAAAGATATATTTCCAAGTATACAATTAATCCGGCAATTACACATGGAATTTCCAAATATGTAGGTTCTGTGGAAGCTGGAAAATTTGCGGATCTGGTACTGTGGAATCCGGCCTTTTTTGGAGTGAAACCGGATATGGTTATTAAAGGCGGCATGATCATTGCTTCGAAAATGGGAGATGCCAATGCTTCGATTCCGACTACACAGCCGGTACTTTATCAGCCAATGTTTGCAGCCCATGGAAAAGCAAAATATGCATCTTGTCTTACTTTTGTATCAAAAGCTGCTATGGAAGGACATGTGAAAGAAAAATATGGTCTTGAAAAGACTGTGGTTCCAGTGGAAAATTGCCGCAATATCGGTAAAAAAGATATGGTATTCAATGATAAAACGCCGGAGATTACAGTGGATCCGGAGACATATGAAGTAAAAGCAGATGGTGAAAGTATTACTTCAAAACCGGCTAAGAAGCTTCCGTTGACACAGTTATACAGCTTATTCTAAAGGAGGGTGCCATGTTAGGAGTTTGTTTGTTATTTGTGGGAATTGTACTGATTAATAATGGAATCTGCAATTTCTATAAAGTAGACGGAAAGTCGGCAGCAATTATGAACATTTTTACAGGCGGACTGTCTTTATTTATTAATTTCGTAAATCTGGTACAGGGAAACTACTATGCTGCAGGAACCGGACTTTTATTCTGCTTTACCTATCTTTTTGTTGCAGTCAATAATATTTTTGGTTTGAGTGGAATTCCATTTGCCTGGTTTTCTACATTTGTTGCAATTAATGCAGTTATTTTTGGAACTTTGGAAGGATTTGTGGGAATTCCATCTCTTGGAATTGTGCCGGATATTCGCTGGGCAGTAATCTGGTATCTCTGGGCAATCCTTTGGGGAACTGCATTTGTAGAAGATATTTTAGGGAAAAAACTTGGCAAACTGGTACCTGCACTCCAGGTTTTTGAAGGCGTGGCAACGGCCTGGATTCCTGGCGTGTTGATGATGATTGGCAAGTGGTAAAAGGAGAAACTATGATTTGTGAGAAAATCCTGGGAAACGCAAAGGATGAGAAGTTTTTTGGAAAAAAAGTAGATTATGTAGATATTCAATGGGATGAAGCTTTTAAAAAACTTCATAGAAAAACAAGCAGCAGCGGTATTGAGATAGGAATTCGTATGGACGATTCGATTCTGACGCGTGGATTAAAACAGGATGATGTACTTGCAGTGGAAGGGGATACGGTTTTTGCCGTAAATATCACTCCCTGCAGGGCAATTGTTGTCCGAATTGATAAAAATCACCCGCATATGACGGCGAAGGTATGTTATGAAATCGGAAATCGTCATGCTCCGCTATTTTGGGGAGAAGAAGCAGGCACTTTTATCACTCCATATAATGAACCAATGTGTGTAATGTTAAATAAACTTCATGGTGTGACGACTGAGGTGAGAGATATCCCATTAGATTTTGACAGACGGATTTCTGCTTCTGTGCATTCTCATACCCATTAAAGCAAAACAGTATGGAGGAAACAGAAACATGGTCAGAAATGAAAAATTTTTATTACTGCAGGTGAATGATGCCCTGTTTCCGATCGGCGGCTATTCTCATTCTTATGGTCTTGAAACATATATTCAGAAAGGAATTGTAAAGGATTTGAATAGTGCGTCAGAGTTTATTCATAAGAAACTGCGTTATAATTTTTGTTACAATGAACTTCTGAATGTACGCCTTGCATGGGAATATGCCAAATCAGGAAATCTGAATCAACTTCAGGAACTGGAAAATCTTGTTGAGGCAGGAAAAACACCCAGAGAGATCAGAGAAGCCAGTAAAAAACTGGGTTCCCGTTTTGTAAAGACTGTATCAGGATTGAAAATTCAGTATGAAAGTCCTGTTTTTGAAAAGTATGTGCAGTCCCAAAAAGGAAAAAGTATGCATCATGCTACTGTTTACGGGATTTTCTGTGCTGCTGTGGGAATTTCTGTCAGTGATTGTCTGGAACATTATATATATGCACAGACTTCGGCAATGGTTACAAACTGTGTAAAAACCATTCCATTAAGTCAGTCGGTGGGACAGCAGCTTTTGATAGGAACTTATGATCTTATGAAAGAATTATTGGAGCAGGTGATGAAACTTTCGGAAGATATGCTGGGCTTATCAAGCCCTGGTTTTGATCTCAGATGTATCCAGCATGAAGGGCTTTATTCACGCATTTATATGTCGTGAGAATCATTTTTAGAAAAGAGGATAAGAATATGTCGTATGTTAAAATTGGAGTGGCAGGTCCGGTAGGATCCGGAAAGACTGCGTTGATTGAATGTCTGACCAGACAAATGGCATCGCAATATAGTATTGGTGTTATCACGAACGATATTTATACAAAAGAAGATGCAGAATTCCTCTGTAAAAATTCTGTATTGCCACGAGAACGGATTATCGGTGTGGAGACTGGTGGATGCCCTCATACGGCTATTCGTGAGGATGCATCTATGAATCTGGAAGCGGTGGAAGAAATGATGGAGAAATTTCCTGATATTCAAATTTTGTTTATTGAAAGTGGTGGAGATAATCTTTCTGCTACATTTAGCCCCGAACTGGTAGATGCAACAATTTTTGTTATTGATGTGGCAGAAGGAGATAAGATTCCACGAAAAGGAGGACCGGGAATCACAAAATCAGATCTTCTTGTGATTAATAAGACTGATCTGGCTCCTTATGTAGGAGCAGATCTTTCGGTAATGGATCGGGATTCGAAAAAAATGCGTGGAGACAGGCCATATTTATTTACGAATATTCGTGATTTTGACGGAACTGATCAAGTGATCCAGTGGATAAAAACAAATGTGCTTCTGGAAGGATGTTAAAAAGTGGACGCAGAGAATAAATTTGGAAGAATTTCGGAAGTAAAACTGGAAACAGAATATCGGGACGGAAAGGTAATTTTAAGTGATTTGTATTTTACGGCACCATTTAAAATCATGCAGCCTTTTTATCCCAGACCGGATTATATGCAGGTAATGGTGCTTTCTGCATCAGCAGGTATTATGGAAGGAGATGTTCAGGAATTTTCTCTTCATATTAAAGAAGGAACGCAGATGGAATATCTTTCTCAGGCATATGAAAAAATTCATAAAATGAAAGAGGGAAAAGCAAGAAGACATACAAAGATTCAGGTTGAGAAAAATGCTTTTTTGAAGTATGCACCACTCCCGACAATCCCTTTTAAAGATTCTGCCTTTGAGAACGATCTGGAAGTCGATCTGGAAGATGATACTTCTCACTTCCTTTTTCAGGAAATATTATCCTGTGGACGTGCGGCATGCAAAGAACGATTTGCCTATCGCATGTATCATAACCAAGTGTCTGTTCGTAAAAAGGGACAGTTGATTTATCGGGATAATACCAGATATGAACCTCTTGATTTTTATATGGAGGGGCTTGGAATGTATGAAGGATATACACATCTTGCAAATCTGGTGTTTTTCAATATAGAAAAATCGGAAAAATGGATAACAGAAGTGCGGGAACTGATTGACAGAATCTCTGATATAGAAGGTGGAGTAACCAGAATCACCAGCGGTGACGTGGCTGTGCGTATTTTGGGAAAAGGTGCCGAATCTCTCCTGAAAATATTGGACAAAATACAGAAATTCTCCCCTACCCCTTGACATTTCCTTATGTGCCTATTTATAATGAACTCTGATATAAAAAATATGAAAAAACTATGACAGAGACAGTATTTTGTTGCCAAAAGGTACAGCGAGCCGGGGAAGGTGGAAGCCCGGTGCAAGTAGGAACAAAAGAAAATCACTCTTGAGTTGCTGCCTGAAAATGAGTAAGGGATGCCGGCTTTCCTCCGTTATAGGGAACACGTATGTTGGTATGTGTAAGAGGTGGTTAAAACGATAGTCAAGGCTCTCGTCCTGTTGCAGGATGAGGGCTTTTTTATGATATAGGAAATTGTGATTTCCTATATCATAAAAATTCCGAATGTTCATTGCATGAGAGAAAGGAGAAGTTTTATGTATCAGAAAGTCCCCACAAATATGAATTTTGTGGAAAGAGAAAAGAATATTGAGAAGTTCTGGGAAGACAATCAGATCTTTAAGAAAAGTATGGAGCACAGAAAAGAAGGAGAAACTTATACCTTCTATGACGGACCTCCGACTGCAAATGGAAAACCACATATTGGCCATGTGCTTACTCGTGTAATCAAGGATATGATTCCAAGATACCGTACAATGAAAGGCTATATGGTGCCGAGAAAAGCCGGATGGGATACCCATGGACTTCCGGTAGAACTGGAAGTAGAAAAGAAACTGGGACTGGATGGAAAGGAACAGATTGAAGAATATGGTATGGAACCTTTTATTCAGCAGTGTAAAGAAAGTGTATGGAAATATAAAGGAATGTGGGAAGATTTCTCCTCAACCGTAGGTTTCTGGGCAGATATGGAGAATCCATATGTCACATATCATGATGACTATATTGAGTCAGAATGGTGGGCCCTGAAACAGATCTGGGAGAAAAAACTTCTGTATAAAGGATTCAAAATTGTTCCTTATTGTCCTCGCTGTGGTACCCCACTTTCTTCTCAGGAAGTGGCACAGGGTTATAAAACAGTAAAAGAACGTTCAGCAGTTGTACGTTTTAAAGTGGTGGGAGAGGATGCATATTTCCTGGCATGGACAACGACACCTTGGACTTTACCATCGAATGTGGCATTATGTGTAAACCCTTCTGATATTTACTGCAAAGTAAAAGCAGCGGACGGTTATGTGTATTATATGGCAGAAGCACTTCTGGATAAAGTACTTGGAAAACTGGCAGAAGATGATAAGCCTGCATACGAAGTTCTGGAAACTTTCAAGGGAACAGATCTGGAAAGAAAAGAATATGTGGCTCTTTATGAATGTGCTGCGAAAGAAGCAGAAAAACAGCATAAAAAAGCACATTATGTAATCTGTGATGATTACGTTACAATGTCAGATGGTACTGGTATCGTTCATATTGCACCGGCATTTGGTGAAGATGATGCCCGTGTAGGACGTGAATATGACCTTCCTCTGGTTAAATTCGTAGATGAAAAAGGATGTATGACAGCAGAAACACCTTTTGCGGGAATGCGTGCAAAACCATCCAAAGCAGAAATGGAAAAGGATGCAAATGTAAAGAGCGCAGATCCGGAAGTATTAAAGGATCTGGAAGCAAAAGGCCTGCTCTTTGATGCTCCGAAATTTGAGCATGATTATCCGCATTGCTGGCGTTGTGACACACCGCTTATCTACTATGCACGTGAGTCCTGGTTTATTAAAATGACAGCAGTCAAAGATGATCTGATTCGTAACAATAACACGATTAACTGGATCCCGGAAAGCATTGGAAAAGGCCGTTTTGGAGATTGGCTGGAGAATGTGCAGGACTGGGGTATTTCCAGAAACCGTTACTGGGGAACACCTCTGAACATCTGGGAATGTGAATGCGGACATATGCATTCGATCGGAAGCAGAGAAGAACTCTTTGAAATGAGCGGTGATGAAAAGGCAAAAACTGTGGAATTGCATCGCCCATATATTGATGAAATTACCCTGACTTGTCCGGTTTGCGGTAAGCCTATGCATCGTGTTCCGGAAGTAATTGACTGCTGGTTTGATTCTGGTGCAATGCCATTTGCACAGCATCATTATCCATTTGAAAATAAAGAATTGTTCGAAAAACAGTTCCCTGCACAGTTCATTTCAGAGGCTGTTGATCAGACGAGAGGATGGTTCTATTCTCTTCTGGCAGAGTCTACCCTGCTCTTTAATAAGGCTCCATATGAAAATGTTATTGTTCTTGGACATGTGCAGGATGAAAATGGACAGAAGATGAGTAAATCAAAAGGAAATGCAGTAGATCCGTTCCAGGCTCTGGAAACCTATGGAGCAGATGCGATCCGCTGGTATTTCTATGTAAACAGTGCACCATGGCTGCCAAATCGTTTCCATGGAAAAGCGGTTCAGGAAGGTCAACGTAAATTTATGGGTACTCTGTGGAATACCTATGCGTTCTTTGTATTATATGCAAATATTGACGAATTTGATGCTACAAAATATGAACTGGAATACGATAAACTTCCGGTTATGGATAAATGGCTCCTGTCAAAATTAAATACCCTGATTAAGACTGTGGATCAGGATCTGGAAAATTATAAGATTCCGGAAACTGCCCGTGCTCTTCAGGAATTTGTGGACGATATGAGTAACTGGTATGTGCGCAGAAGCCGCGAACGTTTCTGGGCAAAAGGAATGGAACAGGATAAGATCAATGCTTATATGACCCTGTATACCGCACTGGTAACTGTTGCAAAACTGGCTGCTCCGATGATTCCGTTTATGACAGAAGATATTTATCAGAATCTTGTAAGAAGCATTGATAAAGAAGCTCTGGAAAGTATTCATCTGTGTGACTTCCCTGTTGCAAATGAAGCATGGATCGACAATAAACTGGAAGAAGATATGAAGGATCTTCTGGAGATCGTAGTAATGGGACGCGCCTGCAGAAATGCAGCAAATATCAAGAACCGTCAGCCGATTGGAAAGATGTTTGTAAAATCCGCATTTACGCTCTCTGATTTCTATAAAGATATCATTATTGATGAGTTAAATGTAAAGGAAATGGCATTTACGGATGATGTAAGAGACTTTACATCTTACAGCTTTAAACCGCAGCTTCGTACCGTAGGACCAAAATACGGAAAGCACTTAAATGCAATTAAAAATGCTCTTACAGAACTTGATGGAAATAGAGCAATGGATGAAATAAAAATATCCGGTCAGCTGAAACTTGACATAAACGGGGAAGAGATTGTATTATTAGAGAGTGATTTACTTATTGACACCGCCCAGATGGAAGGTTATGTTTCTGAATCAGACAATGACATCACGGTTGTACTTGACACAAACCTGACTCCGGAATTAATCGAAGAGGGGTATGTAAGAGAAATCATCAGCAAAGTACAGACAATGCGTAAAGAAGCCGGATTCGAAGTAATGGACAAGATTAGAATTTACCTGAGCAACAATCAGGTGATTGAAGGCATTTTCCGTGCTCACGAAGAACAGATTAAATCTGAAGTTTTAGCAGAAGCAGTTGTGTATGATAAAACAGAAGGATATGTAAAAGAATGGAAAATCAACTCTGAAAATGTAACCTTAGGAGTGGAAAAGGTATCCAGATAAATCTGTTTTACGCAGTTAATTAGAGGAGGAAGATATGTTAGATTGTCATTTCAAGAAGGAAGAATTCAAGAAAAGCGTCAAAGAAAACGTAAAAATGCTTTACAGAAAAACCATTGACGAGGCAACTCAGGAACAGGTGTTCCAGGCAGTTTCTCTTGCAGTGAAAGATGTAGTGATTGACAACTGGTTATTAACACAGAAACAGTATGAAAAGGATGATCCTAAGATTGTATATTACCTTTCCATGGAATTCCTTATGGGACGTGCATTAGGAAACAATCTGATCAACCTGTGTGCTTATAACGAAGTAAAAGAAGCGCTGGATGAACTGGGATTTGATCTGAACGTGATCGAAGATCAGGAGCCAGACCCGGCTCTTGGAAACGGAGGTCTGGGAAGACTGGCAGCATGTTTCCTGGATTCTCTGGCAACATTAGGATATTGCGCATATGGATGCGGTATTCGTTATCATTATGGTCTGTTCAAACAGAAAATTGAAAATGGATATCAGATAGAAGTACCGGATAACTGGCTGAAAAACGGATATCCGTTTGAACTGCGTCGTCCGGAATATGCAAAAGAAATAAAATTCGGCGGTTATGTAAGCGTAAAATATGATCCTGCAACAGGAAGAAACCATTTCGTTCAGGAAGGTTACCAGTCTGTTCTGGCTATTCCATATGATATGCCAATCGTAGGATATAACAATAAAATCGTAAATACTCTGCGTATCTGGGATGCACAGCCAGTCAGCGAATTCCAGCTGGATGAATTTGACAAAGGTGAATACAGAAAAGCGGTAGAACAGGAAACACTGGCAAAGAATATTTGTGATGTTCTTTATCCGAATGATAATCATTATGCAGGTAAAGAGCTTCGTCTGAAACAGCAGTACTTCTTTATTTCTGCAAGTATTCAGTCTGCAATTGCCAAATTTAAGAAAAAACACAATGATTTACGTGATCTGCCAAAGAAAGTAACTTTCCAGCTGAACGATACACATCCAACTATGACAGTTGCAGAGTTAATGCGTATTCTTCTGGATGAGGAAGACATGACATGGGAAGAAGCATGGGAAATCACTACCCATACCTGTGCATATACAAACCATACAATTATGGCAGAAGCTCTGGAAAAATGGCCGATTGAACTGTTTTCCAAACTGCTTCCGCGTGTATATCAGATTATTGAAGAAATCAACCGCAGATTTATTGCTGAAATCTCTGCAAAATATCCTGGAAATCAGGAAAAAATCCGCAAGATGGCGATCATCTATGATGGACAGGTTAAGATGGCCCATCTGGCAATCGCAGGCGGTTACTCTGTGAACGGTGTTGCAAGACTCCATACAGATATCCTGAAGAAACAGGAACTGAGAGATTTCTACGAAATGTATCCGGAGAAATTCAACAATAAGACAAACGGTATTACACAGAGACGTTTCCTGCTTCATGCAAACCCGCTTCTGGCAGACTGGATCACCGATCATATCGGAGATAAATGGATTACAGACCTTAAACAGCTTTCCAAACTGAAAGTTTATGCAGATGATCAGAAAGCACAGCAGGAATTCATGAATATCAAATACCAGAATAAAGTACGTCTTGCAAAATACATTCTGGAGCACAATGGTATTGAAGTAAATCCGAATTCTATCTTTGATGTACAGGTAAAACGTCTCCATGAATACAAACGTCAGCTGATGAACATTCTGCATGTTATGTATCTGTACAACCAGATCAAAGAACATCCGGAAATGGATTTCTATCCAAGAACCTTTATTTTCGGTGCAAAAGCAGCAGCTGGTTATAGACGTGCAAAACAGACAATCAAACTGATCAATGCAGTTGCAGATGTAATCAATAATGATGCATCCATCAACGGCAAACTGAAAGTTGTATTTATTGAAAACTACCGTGTGTCCAACGCAGAGATGATCTTTGCAGCAGCAGACGTATCGGAACAGATTTCTACAGCAAGTAAAGAAGCATCCGGTACAGGTAACATGAAGTTCATGCTGAACGGTGCAGTTACAATTGGTACAATGGACGGTGCAAATGTGGAAATCGTAGAAGAAGTAGGCGAAGAAAATGCATTTATCTTTGGTCTGTCTTCTGATGAAGTTATCAACTACGAAAACCATGGCGGTTATGATCCGATGTATTATTTCAATACAGATTCCGATATTCGTAACGTATTAATGCAGTTGATTAACGGAACTTATTCAAATGGTGATTTCAACATGTTCCGTGAAATTTATGATTCTCTGCTGAATACAAACTGTAGCGACCGTGCAGACACATACTTTATTCTTGCTGATTTCAAATCTTATGCAGAAGCACACAGAAAAGTGGAAGCTGCATACAGAGACGAGAAAGGCTGGGCTAAGAAAGCGCTGCTGAATACAGCATGCTCCGGAAAATTCTCATCCGACAGAACAATCCAGCAGTATGTAGATGAAATCTGGCATCTGGATAAAGTAACAATTACAGAATAATCAGATAATAAAATAAAAAAGTAACGGTTCAGAACCAGTTGTCAAAACGTCTGGTTTTGAACCGTTACAAAATTACAGGTGCTGCAAAGTGCCTGTTTTTTTTGTGGAGTATCCTCTGAAATGCTCCAGACCAAGGCGGAAGGATTCAGAAGATACGGTATTTAAAATGGCTTGAAAAGCCGGATGGCTTTTATGGGAAGCCGGAAATAAAAGATACATCGAAGCGGGAGCCAGAGGAACTCCTTGCAACTGAGGATAGGCACCCAGCTGTCCCAGATCTCCGATACCGGTATCTGCCCGTTCTGTGGCAATTGCATTTGCAAGAGACATATGGGAGAGCAGTTCGTTTTTATAACCGGAAATAGAAGAAACGGATAGTCCCTCTTTTTTTAGAAGAAAGTCAAGAAGCATACGGCAATTGCTTCCTCTTTCCCGATTCAGGAAGGTAATATCAGAACGGCAGAGATCTGCCGGCATTTTAATGTTTTTTGGATTTCCTTTTTTAACATAAAATCCCATTTGAAAATCGCACAAATGCAATGCCAGAGTATTCATACCGGGAAGCAGAGCATTTATAAATTCCATCGGAAAAGAAGGATCAGCACGATGGAGACTGACCAGTGCAAGATGGCTTTTTTCATAATAAAGAGAATAAAGACTGTTGTAATCATTCATGTAAGAATGGAGCATTGGAAGGCTCCCTTCTGTAATTTGTGTAAAACTGCGTAAATGTTCCACGATGGCAGATTCCTGACTGCTGATAATCAATCCACTGCTATTGTTCAGATAGTCTATTTTTCGAAGAGCCTGTTCATCGGTGTAAGCAGGGATATCGGATACAGCGGAGAAAGAAAGTTCTGAAAGAGAGGAATGGCTGTCTTTCGGATGAAGCCCGAGATAATCGTCCAGTTGCTGCTGACTGATACGAAGCTGCTTTCCTACCTTGCTGGCTTTTAGTTCCCCTCGTTTGATCAGATCATAAACTGTTGTTTTTTTGATTTTCAGCCGGTTGGCAACTTCTTGAGCAGTATAGATTTTATTCATAATGTTACCTGCCTTTGTTATGACTTATTTGTAAAAAGCATACCCTTACTTTTTCGTTTCGTCAAGAGGAGTCAAGAGTTGACAAATAAAGTGAAATTGATTAAAATGTAAAATATACCGAACAAAACTAAACAAAACATGGTAAAACTAAACAAAAATGGAGGGAAAATATGAAAAGAAAAGGAATGGCAGCTTTGTTTGCATTGATGCTGAGCGGAGTTCTTATTGCAGGATGCGGCAGCAAGGACAGTGAGACGAAGGAAAACACGGATCAGACAGAGACTTCTGCGCAGGAAGAAGCTTCTGAAGATCAGGTTCAGGAAGAAGCAGAAGAAACAGCAACAGAAGAAACAGAAAAAAAAGATATTTATGTATTCATTGCAGCCAGCCTGAAAAATACAATGGAGGAAATTAAAACGGAATATGAAAAAGCACACCCGGATGTAAACATTATTTATAATGCAGACAGTTCCGGGACACTTCAGACACAGATTGAAGAGGGAGCACAGTGTGATATTTTCTTTTCCGCAGCTACAAAACAGATGGATGCACTGACAGAGGGCGGATTTGTAGTTGAGGGCTCTGTAAGCAATCTTCTGGAAAATAAAATTGTGCTGATCAAACCGGCAGGAGAAGAAACCGCAGTAACAGGATTTGAAAATATTACAGAAGCATCCAGCCTTGCACTTGCAGGAGAAGATGTACCAGTAGGACAGTATGCAAGAAAACTGTTTGAAAATATAGGAATTAAAGATCAGGTTATGGGTATGGAAATTAATGAAGGTGCAAATGTTACAGCAGTACTTACTGCAGTTGCAGAAGGAAGTAACGAAGTTGGTGTTGTATATGCTACGGATGCAGCTTCCATGTCGGATCAGGTTGAAATTATAGTAGAAGCATCAGCAGATCAGGTGGATCCTGCTATTTATCCGATTGGTCTTATAAAAGATGCAGAAGCTTCTGAAGAACAGGCAGATGCAGCAGCTGAATTGAAAGAATATATTGTGACAGATTCTCTGCCTATGGATTTATTTACAGCAGCAGGATTTAAGGCATATACGGAGTAAAAGGAGACGAAGTTATGGCGGAAATGATCAGCAAGATAGACTGGAGTCCTCTTTTTATTTCTTTGAAGACAGGAATCGTTGCAACAATTATGGCATTTTTTTTTGGAGTTGCAGCAGCCAGATTTATCATGAAACTGAATAATACAACAAAAGCCTTTATGGATGGTCTGCTGACGTTGCCGCTTGTTCTTCCCCCTACTGTTGCAGGATTTTTTCTGTTGCTTATCTTCAGCTTGAGGAGACCCTTCGGAAAATATCTGTATACACAGTTTGATATTAAAATGGTACAGACGTGGCCGGGGTGTGTCATTGCTGCTTTCGTGATTGCGTTCCCTCTTATGTACAGAAATGCAAGAGCTGCTTTTGAACAGGTAGATGTGAATGTGATTTATGCAGGAAGAACCCTGGGAATGTCCGAGAGAAAAATTTTCTGGAAAGTCGTGGTTCCGGTAGCTGCTCCCGGACTGGCATCCGGTACAGTACTTGCATTTGCAAGAGCGATAGGAGAGTATGGGGCTACTTCTATGCTGGCAGGTAATATTCTGGGAAAGACCAGAACTGTGTCGGTGGCGATTGCTTCAGAAGTGGCAGCAGGAAACTGGGATACGGCGGCTTTCTGGGTTTGTGTTATTGTGATTTTGTCATTTTTGATTGTGGCATTGATTAATTTGATTTCAGGAAAAAACATGAAGAATATACACAGGTGGATGTAAGATGGGATTAGAGGTGCAAATGGAAAAAAAATTTCCTGGCTTCCAACTGAATGTGGATTTTCATACAGAAGGTGGATGTATGGGGATTCTCGGGGCATCCGGATGTGGAAAAAGTATGACATTAAAATGTATCGCAGGGATTGAAAAATCGGATAAAGGAAAGATTGTACTGAATGGACGAATCCTGTATGATTCGGAAAAAAAGATCAGTCTCTCTGTACAGGAGCGAAACGTAGGCTATTTGTTCCAGAATTATGCCCTTTTTCCGACTATGACTGTAGAACAAAATCTTGCAGTTGCCATGAAAGGAAAGAAAAGAGAAAAAGAACAGAAAATAAAAGAACAGATCCGGCGTTTCCGACTGGAAGGACTGGAACGGAGATATCCTTCCCAGATTTCAGGAGGACAGCAGCAGAGAGTTGCGCTGGCCCGTATGCTTCTTCATCAACCGGAGATTATCATGCTGGATGAACCTTTTTCTGCTTTGGATGGTTTTCTGAAAGATGAATTGCAGTTGGAAATGTTGGAACTTCTGAAGGATTATGGGAAAGATGTGCTTATGGTTTCGCATTCCAGAGATGAGATTTTTCGTTTCTGTGATCGTCTGATTCTTCTGGAGGATGGAAAAAGTATATTAAAAGGCAGTACTGCTGAGGTATTTTCGAATCCTGAGAAAATGGAAGCTGCAAAGCTTACCGGATGTAAAAATATATCTGCAGTTCAGAAAATGGGCACATATGAAATCTACGCAAAGGACTGGGATTTTGTTTTGAAGACGAAAGAGCCGGTAGGGGATGAAATCCGTTATGTGGGGATTCGGGGCCATTTTATTTATCCGGTATGGGAAAAGACAGAAGAAAATACCATGGAAATTGCAATCGCAGGTTACATGGAAACACCTTTTGAAAAGCAATATTTATTTCGGAATGCATGTGCGCCTGGCAGCAGCAGAATCTGGTGGATGCAGAAGAAGGACAATTTTGAGGATGGAGGACAGGAAAAGTTGCCTCCCTATATGGTGTTTCCAAAAGAAGCGTTGATGCTTCTTCGTTGATAAAAAAATAAACAGGAAAGTAGGAGAAAATCAACATGAAACTTAGTGCAAGAAATCAATTGAAAGGGAAAGTAGTAAGTATACAGGAAGGTGCAGTAAATGCCATTGTAGGAATTGACATAGGCGGAGGAAATGTAATATCTGCAACAATTTCTATGGCAGCAGTGAAAGAACTGGGGCTGGAGACAGGGAAAGATGCTTATGCAGTTATTAAAGCAACTTCTGTCATGGTAGGTGTAGATTAATCAAGACAGCCGAAATCCCTTTTTCTGTTACGAAATCAGACAGAAAAAGGGATTTTTTCGTATTTTTAGATTAGAACTTGTTTATTTCCTCGAATTTCGTTATTATTATAGAAGAAAGAAAAGGGAGAAAGATACGAATGGGTAAAGTATCTGTGAGTAATAAACAGAGAATTTTGATCGCGGATGATTCAGAAATAAATCGATCGATTCTGGCGGATATGTTAGGTGATGGGTATGAAATCATAGAGGCAGAGACAGGCGTGGAAGTGATTTCTATACTTCGTGAATATGACAACCATATTGATTTGCTGCTTCTTGATGTAGTGATGCCTCAGATGGATGGATTTGAAGTTCTGATTCTTATGAATAGATATCATATGATTGAGGAAGTTCCCGTTATTATGATTTCGGCAGAAAGTGCATCTTCTTATATGGAACGTGCTTATGAGCTGGGAGTAACGGATTATATCAGTCGTCCTTTTGATGCTATGATCGTACGCAGACGAGTGCTGAACACACTGGTACTTTATGGAAAACAGAAAAAGCTGGTTCGTATGGTAGCGGATCAGATTTATGAAAAAGAAAAAAACAGCCGGATGCTGATTAATATATTGAGTCATATCGTAGAATTTCGAAACGGAGAAAGTGGTATGCATGTATTGCATATTCATACTATGACAGAGCTTTTCTTGAGACGGCTTATACAAAAAACAGATAAATACAATCTGGAACAACAGGATATATCAATCATCAGTACTGCATCAGCACTCCATGATATTGGAAAAATAGCGATTCCATCTGAGGTTCTAAACAAACCGGGAAGACTTACAGAAGAAGAATTTACCATTATGAAAACCCACTCTATGATAGGAGCAGCCATGCTTGAGAAATTGCCTATTTATCAGGATGAAAAACTGGTTACGGTTGCTTATCAGATCTGCAGATGGCATCATGAACGTTTTGATGGAACCGGGTATCCGGATGGGTTAAAAGGGGAAGAGATTCCCATAGCGGCTCAGATTGTGGCTATTGCAGATGTATACGATGCGCTCACCAGTGAACGGGTATATAAGCGTGCGTTCAGTCATGGTAAGGCAATGGATATGATTCTGAATGGAGAATGCGGAGTTTTTAATCCGCTTCTTCTGGAATGTTTAGTAGAGATTGGTGATGTGATACAGAAAGAACTGAAAATCAGTTCTGTGGAGCGTTACAACCATCAGGCACTTCAAAATATATCGTCGGAGCTTATGAAGCACGAAGAATTATCTGCTTCTGAAAGGACACTGCAGCTTTTGGAGCATGAAAGAGCAAAGTATCATTTTTTTGCATCTATGTCGAAAGAGATACAGTTTGAATACAGTGAAAATCCTCCTCTGCTGAAAATTTCCGACTGGGGTGCTGCGAAACTGGGGGTTTCCAATGTTGCTATGAACCCTTATAAGGACGAAGAAATCTGCAGTGTGATCGGAGTGGAAAATATCCGAAACATTGATGCAATGGTACGTAATACAACGGTGGAAAATCCCATTGCACAGTGTGAATGCGAAATTATGTTGAATGGAAGTCCCCATTGGTATCGATTTATATGCAGAGCTATCTGGTCTTCAGAGGAAATTCCACGGTATCAGGGAATGATTGGAAAAATGACGAACATTCATGAGGAATACAGCAATATGTTAAAATTGCAGGAAAAAGCATCTCTGGATGCTCTGACCGGACTTCTGAATCATGTAAATGCGAAATTGCAGATTATAAAAAGATTTCAGGACAGACCAAATGAAAAGTATGCTCTGATTATTTTTGATCTGGATGATTTCAAACGTATCAATGATGAACATGGACACAAATATGGGGATGCGGTACTTCAATATACAGCAGACCGATTAAGGAAAAGTGTACGGGAGAATGATATTATAGCAAGGGCAGGAGGAGACGAATTTCTGATATTTTTCAGTTACCAGGATCATCTGGAAACGATCGTGCAGCGTATTTTTACTTCTTTGACAGATGTTTCAGATGATCGGAGCGTTTCCGTTAGTATGGGGATTGCAACTACAGCTATAGCAGGATTGGACTATGATAAGCTTTTTCATCGTACAGATCAGGCTCTTTATGCAGCAAAGAGAAAGGGACGGGGACAGTATCAGTTTTATAATGATGCCATGAAGGGGATTCTGTCAATGGTTTCTGCGATTGACTCGGTAGAGGAAGAAAAAAGAACGAACAAGGAGGATCGATATGACTTTAAAAGAGTGCTATGATATGTTTGGGGGAGATTATGAAGATGTAAGCAGACGTCTTCCAAGCGAAAAACTGATTGAAAAGTTTTTTTTGAAATTTCAGGATGATAAAAGTTATGAGAATCTTCAGAATGCGTTAAAAGAAGGAGATTATGAGGAAGCCTTTCGTGCGGCACATACATTAAAAGGAGTCGCGCAGAATCTGTCTTTTAAAAATCTGGGTCAATCCAGCTCTTCACTTACAGAAGCATTGCGTGCGAAAAAAGAAAAACCCGGACAGGAATTGGTAGAAAAAGTGGCAGAAGACTACGAACAAGTGATAAAATGTATCGAGCAATATAAAAAATAAATTGACAAAGACCTGCTTCTGTGATAGAATCGGAAAAGCGACAGTGGAAGTAGGTCTTTTTTTTGTGCCTAAATTCAGAGCAAAGAAAAAGGTCTGTCGCAGGAAACGGAAACGTTGCATACGGCAGAAACGTGAATCTGCCGGCGATAAAAGACACATGGAGGTGGAGAAGTCGTGCGCGTAAAAATCACATTGGCATGTACAGAATGTAAACAGCGTAATTACAACATGACAAAGGAAAAAAAGAACCATCCGGAACGTATGGAGACCAAAAAGTACTGTAAGTTCTGCAAGGCTCATACACTGCACAAAGAAACCAAATAATTGGGTCGAGAGGTGAAGTTTATGGAAGCGGAAAAGAAGGGAAAGGCTCCTAAAAAAAACTGGACCAAAGGCCTTCAGGCTGAATTTAAGAAAATAATCTGGCCGGACAGACAGACACTGGTGAAACAGACAATTGCGGTTGTAGTGATTACCGCTATTACAGGTGTGCTGATTTCCGCAGTTGACGGTGTTGTCCTGCAGGTGCTGAATTTATTGATTAAATAAGGATAAGGTGATCTTATGTCAGAAGCAAATTGGTATGTTGTACACACCTATTCAGGGTATGAAAACAAGGTAAAAGCCAACATTGATAAGACAATTGAAAATCGACACCTGGAGGATCAGATCCTGGAAGTTCGTGTTCCTATGGAAGATGTAGAGGAAACAAAAGACGGAAAAAGAAAACTGGTACAGAAGAAAATGTTTCCTGGCTATGTTCTGATCCATATGATAATGAATGATGATACCTGGTATGTTGTAAGAAATACACGTGGTGTTACAGGATTCGTAGGTCCGGGGTCCAAACCGGTTCCCCTTACAGAAACAGAGATGGATCGTCTGGGTATCCAGAATGTTGTGGTTCAGATCGATTTCGAAGAAGGAGACAGTGTTGTTGTTACAGGTGGTGTGTGGAAGGATACGGTGGGCGTTGTTCAAAGTATCAATGAAGCAAAAAGAATCGTAACAATAAATGTTGAGATGTTTGGCCGCGAAACGCCAGTAGAAATCAGTTTCGCAGAAGTGAAAAAAATGTAACGGAAGTGAAGGGCCATAATGTCACATGGCTCGTGGGAGGGAAATCCCCGACATTACCACATTATTAGGAGGTGCCAAAATGGCAAAGAAAGAAACAGGATATATTAAATTACAGATTCCAGCTGGAAAGGCAACACCAGCACCACCGGTTGGTCCTGCTCTGGGTCAGCATGGTGTAAACATTGTACAGTTTACAAAAGAATTCAATGCAAGAACAGCAGATAAGGGAGATCTGATCATCCCTGTTGTTATTACAGTATATGCGGACAGAAGCTTCAGCTTCATTACAAAAACTCCGCCGGCAGCAGTTCTGTTAAAGAAAGCTTGCAACATCAAATCTGGTTCAGGCGTTCCGAACAAAACAAAAGTTGCTACAATTTCCAAAGCTAAAATCCAGGAAATTGCAGAAATGAAAATGCCAGACTTAAATGCAGGTTCTCTGGAAGCAGCTATGAGCATGATCGCTGGTACTGCAAGAAGTATGGGAATCACTGTTGAAGAGTAATTAACTATTGAAACGAACGTGGGAGGGACATTCCCGCAATTACCACTAGGAGGTTATTTAATTATGAAACGCGGAAAGAAATATGTAGAAGCTGCAAAAGCAGTGGATCGCGCAAATTTATATGAAACAGAAGAAGCTATCGCTTTAGTTAAGAAAACAGCAGTAGCTAAATTTGACGAAACAATCGAAGTTCATATCAGAACAGGATGTGACGGACGTCATGCAGATCAGCAGATTCGTGGTGCAGTTGTACTGCCTCATGGAACTGGTAAAACTGTTCGTGTATTAGTATTTGCTAAAAATGCAAAAGCTGACGAAGCAGTAGCAGCAGGTGCAGATTTCGTAGGAGCAGAGGAACTGATTCCGAAGATCCAGAACGAAGGATGGCTGGATTTTGACGTAGTAGTAGCTACTCCAGACATGATGGGCGTTGTTGGTCGTCTGGGTCGTGTGCTCGGACCAAAAGGCTTAATGCCAAACCCAAAAGCTGGTACCGTTACAATGGACGTAACAAAAGCTGTTCAGGATATTAAAGCTGGTAAGATTGAATATCGTCTTGATAAAACAAACATCATTCACGTGCCAATCGGAAAAGCTTCTTTCACAGAGGAGCAGTTAGCGGACAACTTCCAGACGCTTATGGGAGCTATCGTAAAGGCTAAGCCAAGCACACTGAAAGGTCAGTACCTGAAGAGTGTAACACTTGCTTCCACTATGGGACCAAGCGTTAAGCTTAACCCGATGAAATTAGCTCAGTAATAGATTGTAAACAGAGACCGTTGTATCCCTTTAGGATGCAGCGGTCTTTTTGCAGTTTTTGGGAAAAGATAAAAGGTGAAAATTCTATAGGGGTGTGTTATACTGTTTTCAGGGTGGTTATAAACCGAAGAAAGGAGAAAATGTGCATGAAGGTTTCTACAAAAGGCAGGTATGCTTTGCGAATCATGGCAGACCTGGCAATACATGATAATGGTGAATACATTCGTTTGAAAGATATATCTGAAAGACAGGCCGTTACTTTAAAATATATGGAGCAGATTATGCCGCTTTTGACCAGGGCTGGTTATGTGAAAAGCTGCAGGGGGAATAATGGTGGATATAAACTTGCGCGAAGACCGGAAGAATATACGGCCGGAGAAATCCTTCGTACAACAGAAGGAAATTTGGCTCCGATTCCATGCATAGAAGATGTTCCGAACCAATGCCTGAGAAAAGATAAATGTACCACACTTTCTTTCTGGGAAGGGATGTGGAAAGTAATCAGTGAATATGTGGACAGTATTACACTGGCAGATCTGATCAGAAATGAAGTTGAATAGTGTTCAAAGTTTCCGAATCAAGGACTGGTGTACCTGCAGAAGAAAAGGTATTCGCTTATGATTTGGAATTTTTTTGAAAAAAAATAAAAACTAGTTGACATATAGGAAACAGAGGAATATAATGCAAATATATTCATATAAAACATATCGTTTTAGTAGGAAAGGAGAAAAAACATGTCACATATTTATAAAGGTACACTGGGATTGATCGGAAATACACCTTTGGTTGAAGTCACAAATATAGAGAAAGAATTGGGGTTAGAGGCAACGGTACTTGCAAAGCTGGAATATTTTAACCCGGCAGGGAGTGTAAAGGACAGAATTGCTAAAGCAATGATCGAAGATGCCGAAGAAAAGGGAATTCTGAAAGAAGGCTCTGTAATTATTGAACCTACATCCGGAAATACAGGAATTGGTTTGGCTTCAATTGCAGCTGTCAAAGGATATCGTATTATTCTTACCATGCCGGAAACTATGAGTGTTGAACGGAGAAATATTTTAAAAGCTTATGGAGCGGAACTTGTACTGACGGAAGGCGCAAAAGGAATGAAGGGCGCGATTGCAAAAGCAGAAGAACTGGCAAAAGAAATCCCTGGAAGCTTTATTCCAGGACAGTTTGTGAATCCAGCCAATCCGGCTATACACAGAAGTACTACGGGACCTGAAATCTGGAAAGATACAGATGGAAAAGTAGATATTTTCGTTGCAGGTGTTGGAACCGGCGGAACTCTTACCGGAACCGGTGAATATCTGAAATCACAGAATCCGGACATAAAAGTGGTTGCTGTGGAACCTGCAGGTTCACCGGTGCTTTCGGAAGGAAAAGGCGGTCCGCATAAGATCCAGGGTATTGGTGCAGGATTTGTACCGGAAGTATTGAATACAAAAGTCTATGATGAAGTTATGAAAATAGAAAATGAAGATGCCTTTGCAACAGGAAAACTGCTTGCGAAAAAAGAAGGGGTGTTGGTTGGAATCTCTTCCGGAGCAGCTCTGTATGCAGCAATTGAGCTGGCAAAGCGTCCGGAAAACAAAGGAAAAACCATTGTTGCACTGCTGCCGGATACAGGAGACAGATATTATTCCACTCCTCTGTTTACCGAATAAAAACTGTGATAAGTCTGAGAACCGGAGGAAATTATGAAGCTTTCCAAAAAATGCAGATATGGTTTGCGAGCACTCATTGACCTGTCTGTTTATGCGGAAAAAGAATGCGTTGTTCTTGGAAGCATAGCAGAACGAAATGAAATCTCTCCACAATATCTGGAACAAGTATTTGCAGCTCTTAGGAGAGCCGGCATTGTAAAAGGTATAAAAGGTTCTCAGGGAGGATACCGGTTGAATGTGAATCCTGCAGAACTGACTGTTTCAGAAATTCTTGAGGCTCTGGATGGAAGTTATGAGATTGAGGAAGAGGAAATGCCGGATGACAGCCACAGGAGAGGAATTGCGGTGAGCATTCAGGAACAGATCATTGATCGGGTGAATCGGGGACTTGAACAGATATTAATGGACATTACACTGGATGATTTGAAGAAGAACTATCTG
>JALFGN010000136.1 GCA_022777285.1 Blautia sp. | reverse complement strand
TCAAGAGAATGCAGTATTATTTTGGATTGCTATAATATGCCAAGTGCTGTCAAAATTCCCGGAACCATATCACAAAAACTCTTATTTACTTTTTCATAAATAAACTCTTCTGATAGATAATTTTCCAATGGCTCGGGAATTTCTTTCTCTAAATATTCTTTCCATATCTCCTGAACAAAGGAATCAGAAAAACAGAGTTCTTCTTCCTCTCCAATTATTTCCAACAATTCCTTTCCTTTTTTCTCCTGCGATAATTGACGTAATTGTTCCTTGATTCTTGTACTGTCATATGCTACGGAATCCATGATACAAATTCCTTTCCGATCTGCTGTCAGAATCAACATATACATGACAGCGAGGAAAAAGAAGTTAAGAAGTAACTCTCTTCCTCCCGTATTTTTCATAAGAAAGCAGGTAGCAATGCACATAAAAAATATGATCATTTTAATAAAGAATATCCCCTTGTTACTTTTCTTTTTCATTATCCTTCCTCTTTTCTGTATTTTTATATCATTTTACTCTATCTTACTTTTTTCAGCAATTACTTTTAAACACATTCACCAAAGATTATGGCAAATCAATAACTATTTTTTAACATTTTAAATATTATTTTTTTATACTTGTAATCATTCTATACGAAATGATAGAATAAACCTATAAATAATATGTAAGAGGAGGTTCTTATGGAACATCGTAAACTTGAAAAACTCGGAATTGCCCCTTCCTTACTGGGATTTGGATGTATGCGTTTTCCTCTCACCGAAGAGGGCAACATCAATGAGGCAGAAGCCGAAAAAATGCTGGATACTGCCATCGCTGCAGGTGTCAATTACATAGATACTGCTTACCCTTACCACAACGGAGACAGCGAACCATTCGTTGGACGCGTTCTGAAAAAATATGACAGGAACAGTTTCTATCTTGCAACCAAGCTGCCTGTATGGCAAATCAAAACACTGGACGATGCGAAACGAATCTTTCAGGAACAATTCGAGCGTCTTGATGTAGACTATGTGGATTTCTATCTTCTGCATTGCCTGGATAAAGAAAAATGGCAGACTGTTCTTGATCTCGGTATCATTCCTTATATGGAAGGATTACAGAAAGATGGAAAAATCCGCTATTTCGGCTTCTCTTTTCATGACGATTTTGAAACTTTTAAGGCCATTGCCGAATACAGAAGCTGGGATTTCTGCCAGATTCAGTATAATTATGTAGACACAGATATCCAGGCTGGTGACAGAGGTTATGAACTGACGGAAGAACTGGGAATTCCTCTCGTGATCATGGAGCCGATCAAAGGCGGTTCTCTTGCGACACTTCCGGAAGATGTCACACTTCCTTTCAGAGAGTTCCATCCAGATGCCAGCATTTCTTCCTGGGCACTTCGCTGGGTAGCAAGCAAACCAAATGTAAAAGTCGTATTAAGCGGAATGTCCACACAGGAACAGGTAGAAGACAACCTGAAAACATTCAGCAATTTCCAGCCACTGTCTCTGAAAGAAAAAGAAATCGTGGCAAACGTTGCGGCTGCTATTAAAGCAAGAACCAAAAACGGATGTACCGGATGTTCATACTGTATGCCATGTCCCTGCGGTGTTAACATTCCACAGAACTTCCGTATCTGGAACGATTTGTCCATGTACAGAAATATCGATCGAATCAAACAAATGTATTTCAAAGAACTGGAAGAAGGAGCAAGGGCAAACCAGTGCCAGGAATGCGGTCAGTGTGAAGAAGTCTGTCCACAATCCCTCTCCATCCGCGAGAATCTGAAACAGGTATGGCAGGAAATGAATGCATTATAATAAAAAATATGTTTCATGATTTGACAATTCTTTTGGATTCTGTTATTATTAAAAACCGTTGATTAAGTTTGAACAGATGCCTCATTAAGCATTACCGACGCTTAATGAGGCATCTTTTTTACACAGACTATTGAATATAGAAAGGATCATTTAACTTTATGGAAACAATCAGATTTGAAGACCTGGGATTATATCCGGAAATTGAGAGAGCTGTTTGCTTTATGGGATTTGAAGAAGCTTCTCCCATTCAGGCCAAAGCCATACCGGCTATACTGAGCGGCAGAGATATTATCGGTCAGGCACAGACCGGTACAGGAAAAACAGCAGCCTTCGGTATCCCACTCCTCCAGAAAATATCAGCTAAAAATAAAAAACTGCAGGCCATTGTTCTTTGTCCTACGAGAGAACTTGCCATTCAGGTTGCTGACGAAATCCGTAATCTGGCCAAATACATGCATGGAATTAAAATCCTTCCAATCTATGGCGGACAGGATATCGTCAAGCAGATCCGTTCTCTGAAAAATGGTACCCAGATTATCATCGGAACTCCGGGCCGTGTTATGGATCACATGCGCCGAAAAACTGTAAAAATGGATGAAGTGCACACCGTTGTCCTGGACGAAGCAGATGAAATGCTGAACATGGGATTCCGGGATGATATCGAAACCATTTTAAAAGGCGTACCGGAAGAACGCCAGACCGTGCTCTTCTCTGCCACTATGCCAAAGCCGATTTTGGAAATCACGAAACAATACCAGAACCATGCGGAACTGATTAAAGTAACAAAAAAAGAACTGACCGTTCCCAATATCGAGCAATACTATTATGAAGTAAAACCCAAGAACAAAGAAGAAGTCCTATCCCGTCTTCTTGATATCTATTCTCCCAGCCGTTCCGTAGTCTTCTGCAATACAAAGAAACAAGTAGATCTGCTGACTGCTTCTCTGATCGGCCGTGGGTATTTTGCAGCCGGCCTTCATGGGGATCTGAAACAGGCGCAGCGTGACCGTGTCATGCAGAACTTCCGCAAAGGCACAACCGATATTCTGGTTGCAACCGATGTAGCAGCCCGTGGAATTGATGTGGATGATATTGAAGCTGTATTTAATTACGATCTTCCTCAGGATGACGAATATTATGTACACCGCATCGGCCGTACCGGCCGTGCCGGCAGAGGCGGCAAATCTTTCACATTTGTCAGCGGGAAAGAGATGTATAAATTAAAAGAAATTCAGCGCTATTGCAAGACAAAGATTTACGCACAGAAAGTTCCTTCTCTCAACGATGTTGCAAATACAAAAATAGAAAACATCCTGGAAAAGGTAGACTCTGTAATTGAACGGGAAAATCTCTCCCTGATGCTCAATGCCATTGAAGAAAAAATAAACGCCTCTGAATATACCACTATGGACATGGCAGCTGCGCTTCTGAAAATGTATATGGGCATGGTTCAGGAAGATCCGCAAGAGGAAGAAGAAATCCTGGATTTTGGAGATACCGGTGCAGAAGAACCTGGCATGGTTCGTCTTTTTATCAATGTAGGAAAGAAACAGAAAATACGTCCCGGCGATATTCTCGGTGCAATTGCAGGAGAAAGCGGAATGCCCGGAAAATTAATCGGCTGTATTGATATGTTTGATAAGTATACATTCGTCGAAGTTCCAAGAGAATATGCAAAAGATGTTCTGAAGGCAATGAAATCTGCTACCATCAAGGGAAATCACATCGCCATTGAACCTGCCAATCAGAAATAATCTATCAAAAGAAAAAAGGTTTTGCGCGATCGGAAGGATTTGTGCAAAACCTTTTACACCCACTGACCAGTGGGAAGACAGGATTGATGACTTATGCATTCACTCATGTTTGTTAATCAATACTATACTCGTTTTTTATTAAATTGTCAATATTTTCCGATTTTTAATGCTTTATTTTAATATTTATCTATTTTTTTCAAAATTTTTCGACAATTTATCGCAAATTTTTCTTGCCACATTTCCGTTCCCATTATAAAATACAGATAACACTGAATATAGAAAGGAGAGCCTTTTATGAATTTTAAAATGATCCATGAAAATTATAATGTTGCTGATTTGGAACGTTCTCTGGCATTTTATGAAAAAGCCCTTGGACTTACAGAAAAACGCCGCATCACAGCAGAGGATGGTTCTTTTATCATCGTCTATGTAGGAAATGAAACCACAGACTTTGAACTGGAACTCACCTGGCTCCGTGACAGAACGGAACCTTATCGTCTGGGTGACAATGAATTTCATCTGGCATTTCGGACTGACCACTATAAAGAAGCACATGCACTCCATGAAGAAATGGGTTGTATCTGTTTTGAAAATCCGGAAATGGGTATTTATTTTATTACCGATCCGGATGGATACTGGCTGGAAATTGTACCTGCCAGATAATCGAGAAAAACAGGAGGAAGCCATCACACTTCCTCCTGTTTTTTAATTCATTTCGATTCGCGGGATTTCCTGTCCTCTTGGCAGAATCCTTGGTCCTCCTGTATGTTCAATGTATTCTCTGGTAATGATCACTTCCCCGATATTGTCATCTTTCGGAATCTCGTACATAATATCCAGCATATATTCTTCCAGAATGGCCCGCAGAGCTCTTGCTCCTGTATGCTTCTCCAGTGCCATCTGTGCAATTGCCTCCAGAGCCCCTTCTTCAAATTCCAGTTTTACTTCATCCAGTGCCAGGAGTTTCTGATACTGTTTTAAAATGGCATTCTTCGGCTCTTTTAAAATCTGAACCAGCATATTCTTGGTCAGTCCATCCAATGTAAAAATAATGGGAAGACGTCCCAAAAATTCCGGAATCATTCCAAATTTTTTCAGATCGTCCACAATTACTTTATTCAGGATATTGGCATCCTTATCATACTTGTCTTTCAAGTCAGCCATAAATCCAATGGATGCCTGTTTATTCAGACGTTCTTTAATAATATTCTCCAGATCCGGAAATGCTCCGCCGCAGATAAAGAGAATATTTCGGGTATCTACCGTCGTAAGCGGAACCATTGCATTCTTACTGTTTGCTCCTACCGGTACTTCCACTTCACTGCCTTCTAACAGCTTCAGCATTCCCTGCTGTACGGCTTCTCCGCTTACATCCCGCTGATTTGTATTTTTCTTCTTCGCAATCTTATCAATCTCATCAATAAAGATGATTCCATGTTCTGCTTTTTCCACATCATTATCAGCAGCTGCCAGCAATTTACTTACTACACTTTCGATGTCATCTCCGATATAACCTGCCTCTGTAAGAGAAGTTGCATCTGTGATAGCCAGCGGCACATCCAGAAGTCTTGCCAGCGTTTTGACCAGATAGGTTTTTCCGCTTCCGGTCGGTCCAATCATCAGCATATTGGATTTTTCGATTTCGATTTCATCTGCTTTGTCTGCAAATACACGTTTATAATGATTATAAACCGCAACAGACATCACTTTCTTTGCGTATTCCTGCCCAATGACGTATTCATCCAGATTTTCTTTGATTTTATGTGGTGCCGGAATACTTCTGATATCAAAAACTTTTTTTGCCACCTTTTCATGCTGTCCTGTGGCCGGCTGTTCTTTTTTCTTCTTTACTCTCTGACGTTTCGGAATCTGATTCTGCAGTGAACTCAAATCAATCATGCTCACATTCGGCATATTTTTCATCAGTTCTCCATAATCAATCGGAGTATTATTCATTGTATCAAAACTTTTCTGCATGCATTCCACACAGATATGGATATCTCCCGGCAGGTCGATCATTTTTCCGGTTTTGCTTTCCGGACGTCTGCACATCATACATACCTTTTCGTATTCGTCTTCTTTATCCTGCACTTCCTGTGGATTATCCAGATACTCTTTGTCTTCTGCCATTTATTATACCTGCTTTCTTTCAAATAAATGTCCCGGCATTCCGCCTGCGTATGTACATTATATCTGGTATATTATCATAATTTTCTCTGTGCTACAAGTAAAAAAACCAGGTGGAGGAAAGGATTTCCCCCCACCTGTTTTTTTGTTTTTATTTCTTTGCGTTACTGCCTGTAATATCTGCATCCTTTTTGGCACCAAGCGTTACACTGATTGTCTGTGATTTGTATTCTCCGTTTTCTGCGCGATAGATTTCAAAATCAATGGTTTCTCCTGCTTCATAATACTGCAGACGTTCTACCAGTTCTTTATAAGAGTCTACAGAAGTTCCGTCAATTTTTGTGATGACATCTCCTTTCTGGATTCCTGCCTGTGCTGCCGGGCCACCTTCCACTGCGGTATCTACATACACACCTAAAGGAATTCCATACATCTGATTGACTTCACTGGTTACATTCTCACAGGTAATACCGATATAGGCTTCTTTGTCTTCATCTTCTACCTTATATCTGGTCTCCTGGCTCATCATCTGATCCAGAATCGGTTCTGCTTTTGAAATAGGAATTGCAAATCCAACACCTTCTACTTCACTTGATGCAATTTTTGCTGAGTTAATACCGATCAGTTCCCCATTCATATTCAGCAGTGCACCGCCGCTGTTTCCAGGATTGATTGCTGCATCCGTCTGAATAAAGGTACTGTCTGCATTCTCAGAACTTACATGACGATTCAATGCACTGACATACCCACTGGTCACAGACTGTCCATATCCAAGTGCATTTCCTATGGCAACAACCTGATCCCCCATCTGAAGAGAATCGGAATCACCAATCGTAGCGATCTTAATGCTATTGAGAATGTCTTCCGGTATATCTTCCAGTTTGACGGCTATGACGGCCAGATCATTATCTGCATCTGTTCCTTTAATCTGTGCGGAAACTGCACTTCCCTGCGCATCCAGTGCATTCTGTTGTGTCTCATCTTCCTGACTTTCCATACTGGTTTTTTCAACATCTTCGCTGCTTGTTACCGCGCTTCCATCCTGATTGGTAAAGCAAACGGTAAGGGAATCTGTGCCACTTACTACATGATTATTGGTAGCGATCAGAAGTTCGGTATCGTTTTGTCCTACAATAATACCAGAACCACTGCTCTGGGTTTGCTGCTCTGTTCCATATCCGAAATACTGATAAATCTGCGGAATTTCCTGTATACTCACACCTACGATGGAGACAACTGACGGCATTGCATTTCTTGCAACCTGACTGACATTGCCGGATGCAGAAGTTCCTGTTACTGCGGCAGACGTCTGATCATCAAAATTATCATCCTTTGTTGTCTCTGTATTTTCAATCTGCACGCTCTCTTTTGGAAGGACCTTGTTGCCTACATAATTGGTTACCTGAAATACAATCCCTGCAACCAGACCAAACACTGCTGCCGTAGCAGCTGCTGTAGCCAGCTTCACACCAAGGCTGCTTTTCTTTTTCTTATCGTTGTTATGCTTATCGGGAGATACCGGCGGTGTAAAACGATAAGAACTGTAATTTGACTGCTGTTCCTTCTGATACCATTCTTCTTTTGAACTTTCTCTTTCCGGATTCTTTTTATAAGATCTGGCATAGACCGGATTTTCCGGAGTAGGCGCTGCTCCTGGTTCACAATTTTCCGTTTTCTGTGAGGAAGTTTCTGCAGAAGCAGCTGCTTCTTCTGTCACAATTGTTTCTGTTTCTTTCTCTGTTTCCGGTTCACAATGATCAACGGAACCTGCATCATTCCCTCTAAATTCATCTTTGAACTCTTCACTCATGGTAGTTCCTCCCTTTCCTGACATCTATCTTTTGTTTTTTCATTTCTTTTGTTTTATAGGAATCAGTCTATCAGTCAATTGTGTTCAAATTGTGATAAAACAGCAAAGAAAACATGAATTTATTCAACTGTCACTGATTTTGCCAGGTTTCTTGGTTTATCCACATCCAGACCTTTTCCAAGAGATACATAATATCCAAACAGCTGCAGTGGAATGACAGCCAGGGAATTGGTGAAATACGGATTTGTTTTTGGCAGATAAATTACATAATCTGCTGTTTTCTCAATTTCTGTATTTCCCACATTGGTCACTGCCATAACAAATGCCCCTCTGGTCTTCACTTCCTGAATATTGCTCAAGGTCTTCTTATACAGTTCTTCCTGTGTAGCAACAGCAACAACCAGTGTTCCCTCTTCGATCAGAGAAATGGTTCCATGCTTCAATTCTCCTGCTGCATAGGCTTCTGAATGAATATAAGAAATTTCTTTCAACTTCAGAGAACCTTCCAGAGAAATGGCATAATCCAATCCTCTTCCCAGGAAAAATACATGTTCTGTAGCCAGATAACGATTGGCAAATTTCTGAATTTTCTTTTTATTTTCCAGAAGCATTTCAATCTGTCCCGGAAGTTTTTTCAGATCTTTCACCATTTCTGTAATCGTCTTTTCGTCTGCCGTTCCTCTTGCCTGTGCAAATTTCATTGCAAGCAGATAATGTGCGATCAACTGCGTACTGTATGCTTTTGTAGTTGCCACTGCAATTTCCGGTCCTGCCCATGTATACATAACATTGTCTGCTTCCCGGGCAATGGAACTTCCCACAACATTTACGATTCCAAGAACCCGTACTCCATGTTCTTTTGCTTCTCTGAGTGCTGCCAGAGAATCTGCGGTCTCACCGGACTGACTGACGATAATTGCCAGTGTATTTTCTTCATAAATCGGATGACGATAACGGAATTCACTCGCCAGATCTACTTCCACAGGAATTCTTGCCAGTCCTTCAAATACATATTTTGCTGATACACAGGTATGATAAGCAGAACCGCAGGCAATCATATAGATTTTACGAATCTGACGGATTTCCTCATCTGACATCCCCAGCTCATCAATGACGATTTTTCCTTCTTTGATTCTCGGATTTATCGTATCACTGACTGCCTGAGGCTGTTCATACATTTCTTTCAGCATGAAATATTCATAGCCGCCTTTTTCTGCTGCATCAATATCCCATTCAATGGTTGCGGGCTGTTTTTCAAGTTCTTCCTCATCAATGTTATAAAATTGAATGTCGTCTTTTGTCATGCAGACAATTTCTTCATTTTCAATAAAGTATACGTCTCTTGTATATTTCAATACTGCCGGTACGTCAGATGCGATCAGATTTCCGATGTTGCTTTTTCCTACGATCAGCGGACTGTCTTTTCTGACTGCATACAATTTATCCGGCTCCGATTTGAAGATAATTCCCAGTGCATACGAGCCTTCCACTCTGTGCATCACTTTTGTGATCGTCTCCAGTGCATCGCCTTTGTAATAATAATCCAGTAAATGTGCAATCACCTCTGTATCAGTCTCGGATTTAAATGTATAGCCTTTATCCTGCATTTTTTTCTTCAATTTCATATAGTTTTCAATGATACCATTATGAACAACGGCAATTGTTTTATCCTGATTAAAATGCGGATGCGCATTCATATCAGAGGGAGCCCCATGAGTGGCCCATCTTGTATGGCCGATTCCTGTCGTTCCCGGAAGTGTCTCGCCTCCATGTGTCAGCTCGGACAATATTTTCAGTCTTCCCATCGATTTCTTTGCATGGATTTCCGTTCCGTCAAATACTGCAATACCGGCGGAATCATAGCCTCTGTACTCCAGTTTTTCCAGACCTTCCAGAAGAATCGGTGCTGCCTGTTTTTCTCCAATGTATCCAACTATTCCACACATATCTGTTTCCTCCATTTGATTCTGTTTCAAACACTTTCGTTCAGTAAAACATGGTCATTTTACCAGATTATTTTTCATCTGTCCAGTAAGATGGATTCATCGTGCACCAGAGTACCACTTTACGTGGCAGACATTGATATCTCTTTCCTGTTCGATATCCCATAAATTTAAAGCCACTTTTTACGATCATTCCCGGAATCAGCCATGGCTTATGAATCTTCCACAAATACAATGCAGTATTTTTCACCAGACGGATGCCTTCACTCTCTGAACGGATTCCCGCAAAGACTTCCGGATGATCTGCCTGCGAAACTGCCAGATCAAAGTTTCTGCGAAACTGCTGCATATTTCCGTAATTATGAGAATGAATGACTCTGGCATCTGCCTGATAGGCAACCGAATATCCGGCCATGACCAGATTTCCGGCATAGATCATATCTTCATTAAAAATCGTATGGGTGATAAATCCTCCCAGTTTTTCATACAAATCTCTTCGGTAGGCAGCGCAGACGTTGGAACAGAAGAAGGTTTTGATTCCAAGTACAGGAAGATCTTCTTTGCTTTTTACCCGTCCTGTCTTTGGATAATTAAATTCCCTCGTATATCGTTCTGCAATCTGGCAGTCTTTTGCCGGAAGCTGCCGACCATAAGCAGCTCCTGTTTTCGGGTTTTCAAAAGCCTTTATAAGATTTTCAATTACATATTCATCTGCCGGAACTGCATCCTGCGTAAAATATACCAGAATATCGCTGGTACACATGTTTGCAGCCTGGGCCCTGGTTCCTCCATGGTCAAATTCCTCTCTCCGGATATGATGTACTTCCATTTTGGAAACCAGTTCTTCCCATTCTTTCTTCCAGTACTGTTTTTCGGTATTCATAATAATTAATCGTTCAAAAGAACAGGTCTGTTTCTCCAACATACGCAAAAGCTTTGGAAATTTATCATCTGGCTTGTATACAGGAATAATCACGGATACGGTAAGATTTCCTGCATCTTTTTTCTCATTTTTCATCGTTTCTCCTATTCCTCCTACTATGACAGCAGGGATGCCGTGCACGCACAACATCCCCGTTCCATACTCTTAATATTCTTCGCTGTAATCCTGACTTGTGTCATCATAACCGGCAGCGTAGTCCTCATACCCTTCCTCATAACTGTCTTCTTCGTAGCTGCTATCATCATAGTAGCTGTCATCATCATAACTTTCCTCATAACCGGTTTCTCCGGAAGTATCACTATACCCTTCTGCCTCATAAGATTCCTGACTTCCTGCAGAATCTCCCGTATACGTAGATTCCCGTTCGGTAATGTATGATTTCAGTTCATCAGAAACCCAGCTGTTTCCAAACCCGGTATGTCCGGCAATATAATCGCTTCTTTCCAGTACAATCGAAGATGGTGAATACGTTTCTTCTTCGAATAAAAAGGCATGCAGCTGTTTCACATTTGCCTCCAAAGTGGTAGGTACCACACAGTCCAGACCGATTGCAGATTTCACATCTTCCCCCATAATACTGCTCTTTGGGAATCCCTGGGTTTCTTTCAATTCATAAGAAAGAATTCCCATACCAAGCTTCAGAAGTTCGCTCTTGCTGAAATTAGTCTTAATCAATGGAAATACTTCATCCATAAGATCATTGAGCTGAGAAATACTTGCTTTCTTCGCTTTGTCAACCATAAGAGAAATAATATATCTCTGCCGTTCGGTTCGTTTCATATCCCATCCCTGTGTATAACGGATACGACAATAAGAGGTTGCCTGTACACCATTTAAATGATAACTGCCCAGAATCTCTGCCTCATTTTCCGGTTTTGGATCCGGTTTTTCAATTGGCTTATAATCTACACCGGTTTTTTCCGATGTTTCCACACAGTAATTATTCATATGCTCAATCTCTTCATAAGACAGATCCACATCCAGACCGCCCAGAAGATCAATAGCTTTTACAAGTGCCTTAAAATCTACTGCCACATACCGGGTAATATCCAGATCCAGATTCGTATTGATCATAGACATAGACTGGACCGGACCACCGATTGCATACGCTGCATTGCATTTATCGTATTCATCCTTTCCGACATTCAGATAAGTGTCACGATAAACCGATACCAGTTTCACTTCTTTTGTATCATTATTGATACTGGCAATGATCGTGGTATCACTGTTGGAATGTTCCAGATCCTCTTCTCTGGTATCCACACCAAAAAGTGCTATATTCGTATACCCTTTCAATGCCTTACTGCCTACTACCTGTTCATTTACCTCTACATGCGCATTCTTCTCTCCGCTTTCGTCCAGATTCATCTTATCCAGCGAATTGTTCAATTTTGCGTAGATCAGAAGTCCTCCTACCAGAAGCAGCAATACAAACAGCTCCAGTCCAAAAAGGACTCTTCTTCTTCTGCGTCTTGCAGATGCCTTATTTCTTCTTGCCATCTCATTTCCCCTTGTTAATAAGCGTTTTTGTTTACAAAGCCCTTGAAAAACGTCAGGATCAGTATCTTCACATCCAGACCAATCGTCCAGTTTTCGATATAATACAAATCATATTCGATTCGTTTGCGTATCGATGTGTTTCCTCTGTACCCATTTACCTGTGCCCATCCGGTAAGTCCCGGTCGAACCTGATGTTTGATCATATATCTTGGAATCTCTTCCCGGAATTTCTCCACAAAGAACGGACGTTCCGGACGTGGTCCAACAAGACTCATTTCACCTTTCAGCACATTAAACAACTGCGGTAATTCATCAATGCTTGTTTTTCTCATAAATTTACCGAAATTTGTCACACGCGGGTCATTCTTAACTGTCCATGCTTTTTTCTCCTCCTCCGGTGGCTGCACTTCCATAGAACGGAACTTATACATCATAAATGTCCGGTTATGCAATCCTACCCTCTCCTGTTTATAAATCAGTGGTCCCGGAGAAGTAAGTTTTATCATAATCACCGAAAAAAGCATAATCGGTGAAAATAATACAATGGCCGCGATTGCACCGAAAATATCCATAATCCTTTTTACCAGTGCATTGAAGGTATTCGTAAGGGGAACATAACGGATATTGATAACCGGAAGTCCCAGAATATCTTCTGTATAAGGCTTTGTGGGTATGATCCGGTTGTAATCCGGAATAAATTTTGTGTGCACTCCCGATTTTTCACAAAGTGCAACGATTTCTTCCAGCCGAAAATATTCACTCAATCCAAGTGTAATCGCAATCTCATCCAGATGATTCTGCGGAAGAATCACCATCAGATTTGCAATTCTCCCAAGTACTTTGATTCCTTTATATTCTGTACCGGCCGCCACATTGTCATCCAGAATTCCGCGAATCTGATATCCCCATTGAGGATTAGCCAGAATCCGGTCAATATATTCTTCACAGGCTCTGCTGTATCCTACCAGCAGAATATGCTTTTGATTATAACCACTGGCGCGCATCTTTCGCAGCCCTACACGAATCAGCGTACGGGACAGAATCTCCATGCATATATTCACCACATAAAAAATAAAGATTACATGGCGGGAAAAATCCATCAGCTTGATCATATAGAGAACCGCCAGAAGCAGAAACATACCGATGGTATTCGCCTTCCATATATTGGAAAATTCCAGTCTTCTTCCCTGTACCCGTTTCGGCGTATACAAACTGCATGCATAATAAAGCAACAGATAACCTGGTACAATCAGAAGCAATGCACTCATATATATACGAAAGGGCAATCTTCCTCCGCCATCACTCAAAAAAGGCAAGTGAAATTTTAAAAACCATGCCATAAAATATGACACTGCAATCACAAAAGCATCAATTGCTACCTGTAGACGATTAAAATGCTTCTGATTTTCTTTAATCAAGGTTTATCACCTTCTATTCATCCTAATTCTAATCGAAATAATCATACTATAAAACCAGTTAAAAGGCAACTAAACAATTCTTAAAATCTGCCCCTTGATTTCCCTACAGATTTCTTCCACTGTTTTTCCATCTGTGGAAATCACAAGATCTGCTGCTGCAAGATATTTTTCTTGGCGCTTTTCCAAAAGAGATTCGATGTATTCCACTGATTTATGATTTTCCAGAAGCGGCCGGTCATGATTGTTTCTGACTCGCTCAAGAATCACTTCCGGTGATGCGGTCAGAAGCACGACTTTTCCGTTTTTCCTCATTTCTGCCACATTTCTCTCCCGCATAGGTACACCTCCGCCGCAGGAAATCACAAGATTTGTCTGCTTTTGCAGTTCTATTAAAAGTTCTGTCTCCAGATTCCGAAAATATTCTTCCCCGTTGGTCTCGAAAATTTCCGGGATACTTTTTCCTTCTCTCTTTGCAATGCACTCATCCATTTCCACAATCTGCATTCCATAGAGGCGGTTCAATCCGCTTGCCACCGTAGATTTTCCGGCTCCCATAAATCCGATGAGTACAATATTAAAATCCATTTTTGTCATAACTTCCTCTTTCTCACCTGCTGTATGCATTCATCTATCTGCACAAACAGGAAATGTCTTCCTGCAATATTATATCGAAAACCTGCTCTTTCGTCAATTTTTTCGCAAAACGTTGAAAATTATTCTTTAAAATGTTACACTCACAGAAGAAAACATGTAAAGGAGATTTTATTATGATGTACCTTTTGCTGCTCCTGGGTTTCGTCCTTCTTGTAAAGGGAGCTGACTTTTTTGTAGACGGATGCGCGTCCATTGCCAAAATGCTGCGTGTTCCTTCTGTAATCATAGGCCTGACCATTGTTGCTTTCGGTACCAGTGCTCCGGAAGCTGCTGTCAGTATCGTAGCCTCTTTAAGCGGAAACAATGATATTGCCATCAGTAATGTGATTGGATCAAATTTGTTTAACAGTCTGGTGGTACTTGGTATCTGCGGTCTGATTCTTCCTCTGAATGTACAGGCCGGCATCTGTAAAAAAGAGCTTCCTTTTTCGATTGGAATGACTGCTCTTCTGATTTTTTTCTGTGCATTCTTTTCCGGAAAAACGGATGGAGCTTTACAGATTGGCCGTGTGGAAGGTCTGATTCTTCTTCTGTTTTTTGCACTGTTCCTCTATCAACAGATTCACAGTGCCCTGAAAAACCGGGAAGTACGGCCGGAGGAAGAACAGATCGGGAAAAAGCTTTCACCTTCTATCAGTGTTCTTATGAGCATCGCAGGTGTCGTTATGATCATTCTGGGCGGTAATTTTGTTGTAAACAGTGCAAGTGATATTGCTGCCGCTTTTGGCATGAGCCAGACTCTGATCGGTCTTACCATTGTGGCAATGGGAACTTCTCTTCCCGAACTTGTCACTTCCGTTGTGGCCTCTTCCAAAGGTGAAAATGATCTGGCTGTAGGAAATGTGGTAGGCTCCAATATTTTTAATATTCTTTTGATTATCGGGGCTTCTGCTTCCATCTCGCCAATGACACTGCAAAGAGTCGCTTTATACGATGGAATTTTTCTTCTTGTAATGAGTCTGCTCCTGTTTCTGTTTGTAGTTCGGGATAAAAAGATTTCCCGGATACAGGCAAGTATTCTCCTGCTTTCCTATGTCTGCTATTCTGCCTATATTATTATGCGTTGACAAAGGCATCTGATGAAAAAAGCGCATGAATCGCAATTTTTGCAATTCATGCGCTTTCTTTTGCTTTTTTATAAGATTCCCAGATCTTCCATTGCTTTTTTCAATACTTCTTTGTTCTGCGGTTCCATCTCTGTCAGAGGCAGACGAAGTGGTCCTACTTCTTTTCCCTGAAGATTCATAGCTGCTTTTACAGGAATCGGATTTACCTCACTGAAAAGTGCATTAATCACAGGGATTGCATCCAGCTGCATCTTGCAGCTTCCTGCAACATCGCCTTCAAAGAATTTATATACCATGTTATGAACATATTCCGGTGCCACATTCGACAGAACAGAGATCACACCAAGACCGCCCAGTGACAGAATCGGTACTACCTGGTCATCATTTCCAGAATACAGATCGATCTTTCCATCACACAAATTCATCAGCTGTGCAACGTGTCCGATATCTCCGGATGCTTCTTTGATTCCTACAATGTTCTCAACATTTTTTACAAGATGTGCAACGGTCTTCGGCTGAAGGTTACATCCGGTACGGCTCGGAACATTATAGAGCACTGCCGGGATTTTTACTTCCTGTGCGATCGATGTAAAATGAGCGATCAGACCATTCTGCGTACCTTTATTATAATACGGTGTTACCAGCAGAATCCCATCTGCTCCTGCTTCATCTGCTTCTTTGCTCATCTGTATTGCTGTTGCGGTACAATTGGAACCGGTTCCTGCAATAACAGGAATTCTGTGATTTACCCGGTCAATGGTAAAACGGATTGCTTCCATATGCTCTTCTTCTGATAATGTTGCAGATTCTCCGGTTGTTCCACAGATAACGATACAATCGGTTTTTCCCGCGATCTGCTCTTCCAGAATCTCATCCAGTTTTTCATAATTCACTTCATAATTATCTTTCATTGGTGTAACAATTGCAACACCGGCACCTTTAAAAATTGCCATATTTTTCCTCCTCATTCTTCTTATAGAATTAAAAAGAGACGGCAAGATGCGCCGTCTCCAGATACACTGTATTATATCTATCAGATAGCACTCCATCCTGCGATGACAGTCATGTCATTGTTCATGCCATGCCCAAAAACACAGTGTCAGGCTCCTGCATTCTTTCGGCATCTTCCCCTTTCAAAAGTCTTCTTCTGTTCCTGAAACATCCGACTGTTTACTGATGAAAAATGCGACCTCTATCTACATCTCGTATTTATAAAATCATAGCATTACCAAACTACCTTGTCAAGAACAAGTTACGAGATTTTCTTATGCGTTTTTTCTATGCTGTCATCAACGGTCACCGACTAAATTGTATTAACAGCAGCTCCACACTCATCACATCACTGATTTGTCCGGTCTTTACCCGGGTCTCTGTCTGTGTGCAGGCTTCTACGGCTTCCCGAAGCTGCCCAATACTGTAATTTCTTCCACAGGTTATATAATTGCGTACGACAAACGGCTGAATTCCCAGACCTTTTGCGATCGAATTCTGATCGTAGCCTTCTTCGGTCAGCTCCTTCACCTGACGGATCTGATTAAACTGCCTGGACAAAAGATACAGAATCCGCATAGGCGGTTCTTTCAATGCCAGGAGATCGTAATACAGATCCAGCGCTTTTTTCTGTTTTTTTTCTGTCACTGCCCGCAGCATATCAAATATATGATTGGTGATCTGCGTGGTACAGATTGCTTCGATATCCTGTGTTGTGATCACTTCTCTTCCCATCGTATAGCAGAGAAGTTTCTCCAGTTCCTTTTCAATATTTCCCATATCGGTTCCTGTTTTTGCAAGGAACCGTTCCATATCTTCCCGGGTAATCTTCTTTTCTTCTCTTTTCAGGATTCCCAGAATCCACCTCATCAGTGTCTGCGTATCCTGTTTGGCAAATTCTACCACCCGTCCGTATTTTTTCACTGCTTTATACATACGGTTTCTTTTATCTACTTCCTCTTCTATAAATATCATACACAGATATTCCGGAAGCTGTGCCATATATTCCGGCAAATCCTGACATTGATTTTTAAAGAATCCGGTTCCCTCCAGCATGATCACTCTCCGATCTGCAAAAAAAGGCATCGTTTCGGCCAGATCAATCACTGCTTTTGGTTCTGTCTTTTTCCCTTCAAAGAAGGAAAAATTCATACTGTCTTCTTCCGGAACAAGGGCTGCTTTTAATTTGTGTTTGTATTGCTGTTTCAAATAAGCTTCCTCCCCACACAGAAGGTAAACTTGCTTGAAATCCTGCTGTTTTATATCTTCCTGCAAACTTTTCATAAAGAACTCCACTCTTTTCTTTGTTCTCAATTATTCTATCATGCTTTCTTTTAACTGGAAAGATACTTTTCCTGTTTTTCTCTCTTCCCGGATTGTAATCATTCCTCTTTCCGGTGTAAGATACGGTCTGATTCCCCTTGCTTCCAACCTCTCCATAAGCTCCGGGTGTGGATGTCCATAGGAATTTTCCTTTCCGCAGGAAATGATTCCGATGCTTGCATTCACCCTGTTGAGGAACGTATCTTTTGAAGAATTTTTCGATCCATGATGTGCCACTTTCAAAATCTGTATCGGAAACGTTCCTTCTTCCAGAATTTTCTCGAGCGTTTCCTCTCCCCGGCCTTCCAGATCACCGGGAAACAACAAAGAAATGTGCCTTCCTTTTACATACAGAACCTGTGAGTTTTCATTGCTTTCTCCCTGCTCATTTTCCGGATACAGACAGGTAATCTGCAGCTGTTTGTTCAGAATGCGATCTCCCTTTTGAATATAAAAAATTCTGCAGCCGGCTTCTTTCCCCAGTTTTTCGATTCTTTTCAACTCTTCTTCTTTTTCTTTACAGCAAGACAGATAAAGATTCTTTATCCGAAGACAGGTTTCTTTTTGAATGATCGCTTCCAACAGTTCTTCTATGCCATTGATGTGATCTCCATCCATATGAGACAAAAAGACCCCATGAATGACCGAAATCCCTTTCCATTTCAGAAAGGGAAGAATCCGGTATCTTCCTACCCCGGATACATCACTGCTGCCTCCGTCAATCATATAGACCCGGCGTCCCTTCTGCAGCACTGCACAGTCCCCCTGCCCCACATCCAGAAAATGCACCTGCAGATTTTGATCGGGAATTCCAAAGGCCAGAAAAATCACAAAAAACAGCGGAACTATGATTCCTGCTTTGCGCTTCACGACATACCAAAAGAAAAGCATTCCATAATACACTGCCACTTTCCATAGTTTCGGTGCTCCTGTTATAGCCACTGCAAACGGTATCTGCTGTATGATTTCTCCGATTTTCAAATATCCCTTCAAGATCAGATCCCCCGGAAAAATCAAAAGTTTTCCTGCTTCTATACTGAATATGGCTCCTATACATCCGGCAATGCCCGTCATAAGAACAATTCCCATAGTAGGTAATACAACGAGATTGACAAGCGTTCCGAACAAGGGTACTTCACAGAAAAACTGCATCTGTATCGGAAGAAGTCCCAGAAAAACCGAGCAGCTTCCGTTGTATGTTTGTCTTATTTTTCCTTGTTTTCCTGTTTTTATGGCAGGCTGAAACACTGCAAGACTTAGAACTGCTCCGAAGGACAGTAAAAATCCACTGTCCAGAAGCCATGCAGGGCTGTCCAGAATCAAAAAGATACAGGCCAATGCCATAGCAGAAGGAAGATCAAAGGTTCGTCCTGCTGCCAATGCCCCCACTGCCAGAACAAACAGGATCACTGCACGTATCGCTGATGCACTGCTTCCCGTAAGGATTCCATATTGGATCATAAGAAAAGAACAGATTCCTGTATTTAACGGAAGCGGCAGGCGCAGAGATCTGAGGATCCGAAAAAGCCCCCATCCAAGTACCGACAAATGGGTACCCGAAACTGCCACACAATGAGCCATTGCACTGATCTGAAGTCTTAAAACAGTTTGTTTCTCCATTTCTTTTTTGTCTCCCAGAAGCATCGCACAAAACAATCCGCCCGTATCCACAGAAGCAATGGAAAGAATTTTTTCTTTGATTTTTTCTTTGATCCTGTTTCTCCAGAAAAGGAAGAAATCTCTGTCCTTCTGTACTTCCCCGACCCATTGTCCCTCCATATACCATCGGATTTTTCGGGCATAATAATAGTTTCTCTCATGAAACTGTCCCGGATTGGACGGCAGCGGAATTTCTTTCAGATTTCCTTTTATATTTACGGTCATACCTGGCACCAGGGAATCTTCCATGCTTTCTTTCTTAATATTTACTTTTATATTATCTATGGGATATATTTTTTCAGAATTTTGAATCAGACGAACCCGTCTGAGATATAGAATCGTATAAAAAGAAGTTTCTTCCGTCCGGTAGAGAAGACCCTCTACAAGAACCGCTTTTGCCCCGCAGTCTTCCGGAAGCACCGGCGGCGAAATTCCCGGAATGGGAACTCCGCCCAGATGTAAAATCCAGATCATGCCCGCCAGAAACAGTGCAAATATACACAAGGGTCGCTTATTCACCAGCATCCTCCTCTTCTTCTACCAGCGTATAATCTGCTTTGTACAGATGATTCAGATTCATCGTTTCCCGAAATGTAACTTTTGTTTCTCCTTCTACGGATATCTGTACACCATGAATTTTGCATGCATCCATCAGTGAGTTGACAATGGAATAAATCGGAATCTTCTCCTGCACATTCATAGCCTGATCCAGAAATGTCTGATCCAGATTCACATAACAGACACCTTCTACAATGGAAACACCCAGAATCTTCGTATCGGGAGAAATAGCAGCCCGGGCATTGCTGTTATCCGGTCCTTTGATCAACCATTCCACGATCATCTTCTCCAGAGGAACATTGCTGCTGTAATGCCGTTCCACTTTTTCCTTCACCAGTTTATCTCCGGCCTGATTGGCAAAATACAGGGTCTGCTCTGTATAAAGATACGTATTGATGTTCTGCCCTTCATTCTCAATAAAGGAATCTTGTCCAAGACTTCCAATCACTTCTCCATTGCTGTCCAACACCGGACTTCCATTTACCTGAATATCCACGGAAGTCACACCCGGAATCTGGGTAAATGCCTTGACGATTCCGGCACGTACAAGAATCTCTCTTGTATTTTTCATTTGATAATAATCATCGTTAAAATTAATCTCTACTCTCTGCTCCTTGTATCTGCAGTCAAGAATCTCCACATCCTCCGGAAGAAGCTGAAGATAATCCAGATCGGTCACCGGTTCCATAAATTTTTCGGCAATTTCTTTTACCATACTTTCCGTATTTTTCTCAGTGGGATGATAGTCTTGCTCCACCAGACTTTTTTCCGAGACTGCCAGATAGTACATTTGATATTCCGCAGTTTCTTTTTCCTGCTTTTTTCCACATCCAACGGATAATAACAAAACCAGCAGGCTCACTGCAGCTATAAATAGTTTCCTCATCGCGCTCCTCCTAGGCAATATAAATCAACGGAATCCGCACGGAAAAAGTGGTTCCCTGGTGTTCTTCACTGCGAACCTTAATTGCCCCTCTGTGCATGACAATCGCACTTCTGGTAATAGCAAGACCCAGTCCGGTACCGCCAATCTCGTTGGAATGGGATTTATCCACCCGGTAAAACCGTTCAAAAATCCGGTCAATACTTTCTTTCGGAATTCCGATACCAGAGTCGGTTACTGTCACATAAAAATATTTATGATCTGCATTTAAGCTCACATGTACAAATCCATCCTGTACATTATATTTGATTCCGTTTTCCACAAGATTGGAAAATGCCAGGCTCAGCTTTACTTCATCAATTTCTGCAACTACAGGGCGAAAACTTTCCAGTACCAGTTCCACATGTTTTGCCGATGCAATGGGTCTGAGACGCTTCAGAATATTTTCCAGCAACTCATTTACATTGGTTTCGGCAATGTTCAGATCCGCTGCTTTTTTATCCATCTTTACAAGGGACAGAAGATCTGTGATGATTTTATTTTCTCTGTCGATCTCTACTGCAATATCCTGCATAAATTCCTGATACAATTCTATCGGAACATTCTCCTGTCCTACCAGCGAATCTGCAAGCACCTTCATAGAAGTCATCGGCGTTTTCAATTCATGCGACACATTGGATACAAATTCCTGTCTGGATTCATCCAACGTTTTCATTCTGGCCAGTATTTTATTAAATGCATTGGTAATCAGTTCTGTTTCCGTATAATCCGGAACAGAGATTTCCTCATCCAGATATCCATCGGTCAGATCTTCGATCGACTTTGTGACTCTTGCAAATGGTTTTACCAGAATTCCTGCAAGAAGATATCCAAGAACGCTCACCAGAATACAAATGATACAAAGGATCAGATTTCCTCTCCTTTCCAGCATCTCGATACTGTCTTCGATTTCACTGGTGGATATACTTACCAACATAACCCCCTCGATCTGATCCGGGTCTGGTCCTGTCAGCGGACTGGTAAGCTCAATATATGCATTCTTGTCATCATAATTGGATGCAATCTGCCCATTCAGGCACTGAATCACTTCCTGAGACAGGGAATATTTTCCCACATCAATATCATACGTATCCTTAATAATTTTTGCATCTTTATTGATGATCAGAATTCTTCCGTTGTAAATCGCAGAAAGCATAGACAATTCACTGTTAATCACCTCGGATTCCGGATGTTCCAGATAATTTTCTTTCATCAGCTGATTACCCAGGATATCACACTGATTTTTCAGATTCACCCTCTTGAGAGAAACTGCCCGATTCTCGTAACTGTTTACAATGGCACTCTTCACGATAAAACTGGGAACAATTCCGATGATCACCAAAATCAGCAGAATGCGGAAACGCAGACTTTTAAAAAATGTAACTTTCAGTTTTTTCTTCAATTTCAAGAACTCCCTTTACTTATTCGTAAGCTGAAAGTAGTAGCCTACGCCCCACTTGGTATGTACATACCTTGGATCACTTGGCGTCGTTTCAATCTTTTCTCTCAGACGTCGGATATGCACATCTACAGTACGTACATCTCCCGGATATTCATATCCCCATACCAGATTGAGAAGATTTTCTCTGCTGTATACTTTGTTCGGATTTTTTACCAGAAGTTCCAGTACATCAAATTCTTTTGCTGTCAGATTGATTTCTTTTCCGCTGATAAAGACTCTTCTGCCTTCACAGTCCATACGCATCTCTCCTACTGTAAGAATATTCGGCTGTTCTTCCACCTTTTCTTCTTTCTGCGTTCTGCGCATAATTGCCTTAATCCGGGCCTTTACCTCCAGAATATTAAAAGGCTTTGTAATATAATCATCTGCCCCGTATTCCAGGCCAAGGATCTTATCCATATCCTCACCCTTTGCAGTAAGCATAATAATCGGCACGGATGAAAACTCCCGAATCTGCTGACACACTTCAAGTCCTGTGATCTTCGGAAGCATAATATCAAGAAGCACCATATCATAATGATTTTCTTTTACTTTATTCAGGGCTTCTTCCCCGTCGTAAGCACAGTCCACTTCCATTCCCTCCTGCTCCAGACTGAACCGGATTCCTTTCACGATTAATTTTTCATCATCTACAACCAGTATTTTCTTACTCATTAATTTTTCTCCTCATTTTTATTTATCCTTACTTTTCTTCTGTCGTTATATAAGGCTGTATCTTTTCATAAGTTTTTCCCTTGATTCCCGGTACATTCTGAATCTCATCCACACTGGAAAACATTCCATTGTTTTCCCGATAGGTAAGAATCGCTTCGGCCTTTGCCGCACCGATTCCGGGAATTGTCTGCAGCTGTTCTGCAGATGCCTTATTGATATTTACAGTTTTATCTTCCCCGCTGTCGGAATCGGTTTCTTCCTTTCCGGGAATCTGCGTTTGCTCTTCCCGGATGCCTTCCTGTCTGAATGCCTCTGTTTCTTCCACAGTATAAATCTGTATTTTACTTCCATCCTCCAGAACTGCTGCCTGGTTATGCCAGCCCGTATCTGCCGCTTCTGTAAATCCTCCGGCTGCCTCAATTCCTTCATAAAGTCTGGCACCTTTTTCCAGATAGTAGACACCTTCCTGATTGACTGCACCACAGATAAAAACACAGATTTTCTCTGTTTCTTCTTTCTCTTCTTCCTCTTCTTCCTCCTCTGCTTCCCTTTCTTTTATGTCCGCTTCTTTCGTATCCTCTTTCTGGGTCAGAACAAGTGTTTCTGTGGAATTTGCGCAGCCTGTACACAGGACTGTTGCAAACACAATTATAATCGAAAGTAAAACTGTTTTTCTTATTTTTTTCATTGCATACTCCTTTGCAGCAAATTTTGCCATAAGATCCCCAGTATGCATATAGTTATTCTATCGAATTTTCATGTATAATACAATATCTAAATTTCAGCATCTCCAAATTTTAATTTTGTTTTACAGATATAGGTAAAAAAAGATTGCAGATGTTCTGAACACATCCGCAATCTTTTTTTATTTTTTCATATTTACAAACTTGGTATAATTTGGCAGCCATACGAGATTTACTGTTCCAATGGGACCATTTCTCTGTTTGGCAATAATAATTTCCGCTATATTTTTATTCTCAGAATCTTTATTGTAGTAATCATCACGGTAAATAAACATGACAACATCCGCATCCTGTTCAATTGCCCCTGATTCTCTAAGGTCAGAAAGCATCGGTCTGTGATCCGGTCTCTGCTCTACTGCACGACTCAGCTGTGACAGTGCAACGACCGGTACATTCAATTCTCTTGCAAGCGCTTTCAAAGATCTGGAAATTTCAGAAATCTCCTGCTGACGCGATTCACTTCTTCCACTTCCTGTCATCAACTGGAGATAGTCAATAAAAATAACTCCCAGGTTTTGTTCCAGTTTGTATTTTCTGCATTTTGATCGAAGCTCCGATATGGAAATACCCGGTGTATCATCGATAATCAAATTGGAAGAACCGATAATATTAGCACCCTCGATCAGCTTCGCCCATTCTTCATCTTCCAGATTTCCTGTTCGGATATTCTGAGAATCCACTTTTGATTCCAGAGACAGAAGACGGTTTACCAACTGCTCCTTTGACATTTCCAGACTGAATATGGCAGCTGTGATACCACTTCGAAATGCCATATATTGGGCAATATTTAAAACAAAGGCCGTTTTTCCCATGGATGGACGGGCAGCCACCAGAATCAGATCCGAAGGCTGAAAACCGGACATTTTATAGTCAAGATCCATAAATCCGGTAGGAATTCCCGTAACACTTCCCTTTGTTCTGGATGATTTCTCGATTTTTTCAATGGCATTGAGTACCACCTGTTTAATCGGTACAAAATCACCGCCGTTTTTTTTCTGAACCAGATCAAAAATTTTCTTCTCCGTCTCTTCCATAATATCCTGTGTACGTTCTTTTCCAAGGTAACAGGTATTTGTAATCTCTTCTGTTGTCTTGATCAGTCTGCGGAGCATTGCTTTCTCACTTACGATTTCCGCATAATATTTCACATTTACGGAAGTGGGAACCGATGCGACCAGTTCCGCCACAAATTCCATACTGGAAATCTCCGGCGGCAGATCCTTTTCTTTCAGTCTGTCCTGCAGCGTAATCAGATCCACTGGTTTTCCTTCATTAATAAGTTCCACCATGGTCTCAAATACGATTCCATACTGCTGCTGGTAAAAATCGTTTCCTGTAATGATTTCAGAAGCGGTCACAATGGCATCCTTATTCATGATCATGGAACCGATCACGGACTGCTCTGCCTCAATGCTGTGAGGCAGGATTCTCTTTATCAGTGTTTCCTCCATGACAGACACAGATCCTTTCTCATTCTTATGTCTTTCTGCTTCTTCTGTCTTCTTATGCTTCTTTGATATTTACCTTCAATTCTGCAGTTACCTTTGTATGCAGACGAATCGGTACTCTTGTTACACCCAATTCTCTGATTGGTGTGGAAAGCTGCATTTTTTTCTTATCAATGTCATAGCCCAACTGTTCTTTTACTGCTTCTGACAGTTCTTTTGTGGAAACAGAACCAAATGTACGTCCGCCTTCTCCCACTTTCAGAGTTACTGTAATTTCTTTTGTTTCCAGTTCTGCCTTAAATGCTTTTGCTTCTTCCAATTGCTCTTTTGCAACCTTTTCTTCATGTGCTTTCTGCAGTTTCAGATCATTGATATTCTTCGGAGTTGCTTCCAGTCCCAGTTTTTTCGGGAACAACATATTTCTTGCATATCCGTCACTTACATTTACAATTTCCCCTTTCTTTCCAAGGGATTTTACATCTTCAACTAAAATTACTTTCATTTTAAATAGCTCCTTCTTTAATCATCTGGTCAATAGTTTCTTTCAGCTGGACGATTGCTACAGTGACTGTCTTATCTGCCAGCTGTGTACCGGCAATATTAATATGGCCGCCGCCGCCCATTCGTTCCATAATGATCTGTACATTCACCTCATCAATGGCACGGGCGCTGATATAAATCGTATTATTATATTCTGTAAGCACAAAGGATGCCTTGACACTGTTGATATCAAGCAGTTCGTTGGCAGCCTGGGCCGCCACAACTGTCGGACTGTCCAGTCCTTTACTTGGACACACACCTATGGCATAACAACCACGATACGTTTCCACATTACGCACAGCTTCTGCCTTTGCCCTGTAAGAATCCACATCATCCCGGAACATCTTTCGAACACGCGTCACATCTGCCCCGCATCTGCGCAGAAATGCAGCCGCTTCAAAAGTCCGGACACCTGTCTTTGCAGTAAAATTATTGGTATCAATCATAATCCCTGCATACAAAGCATCTGCCTCAATATTATAAATTTTAATATTATCAGAAAAATACTGAAGAATTTCCGATACCATCTCACAAGCCGACGAAGCAAACGGTTCAATGTAAGAAAGAACCGCATTGGAAATCACTTCTGCTCCCTGTCTGTGATGATCGAGAACAACAATCGTCTTACTTCTTGACAGCAGTTCTTCACATTCTGTGTAACTCGGCTTATTGGTATCCACAACTACAACTACTGTATTGTTATCCACAATATCTTTCGCTTCATTGCTGTTAATAAACATATGCTCATCATAATCCGGATTGCTCAGGAAATTTTCCATAATCGGACGAACAGACATGGTAGGATTATTCACAACAATATGGGCACGCTTATTCAGAGATTTTGCTGCCCGGTAGATTCCGATTCCCGCTCCGATGGAATCCACATCCGAAATTTTATGTCCCATAACAACCACTTTGTCATTTGCCACCATAAATTCTTTCAGCGCATGGGCTTTCACACGGGCTTTTACACGGGTCGTCTTACCCATCTGCTGGGATTTCCCACCGAAATAGATCATATTGTCATTGTCTTTAATAACTACCTGATCTCCGCCGCGGCCAAGCGCCAGATCAATGGCAATACGGGAATATTCATAGTTTTGTACATAATTTTCTCCATTAATACCGATTCCGATACTGATCGTCACTGCCATATCGTTTCCGATATTAATTGTTTTGACTTCCTCCAGAATATTAAAACGTTTTTCCTTCAGTTCTTCCAGAGAACGCTGACACATAATAAGAATAAATTTATCTTTTTCCAGTTTCTTTACAAGACCATCCACTTCACTGAAATATTTATTCAGTTTCCGTTCGATCAGGGCAACCAGCAGAGAACGTCTTACCTCTTCTACGCTGTTCAATGCTTCTTCGTAGTTATCCAGATACAGAAGTCCTGTTACCAGTTTTTCATTATCCCGCTCCAGAATATACCGGTTCACATCTGTCTCATCAAATACATAAAGCGCTGTAAGATGATTATCTGCCTCCGTTTCGATCAGACCGGAATCTTCCAGCATCTTCTCAATGGAAATTCTGCGCATAGAAGCCCGATAGTCTCTCTCCTGAAAGTGGAATTTTACTTCGGAAGATTCTTCTTTTGGGAGTCGTTCCAGTGTGATTTCCTGAAAAATACCGGTAATGCACTTATGATATCTAGAAGGCTTTCCACACAGATTCGAAAAAGCATCATTCATCCACAGCACTCTGCCTCTTCCGTCAAGAAGGGCATAAGGCACAATAAATTCTTTCAGAAGACTCTTCTGAACCTGTCCATATTGCGTGGCAAAAGAGATCAACTCATTCAATATATTCGCTCTGCTATGGCGATACTGAAAAACTGCAATACCCAGATAGACGATTAAAAAGAACGTAGTAACAGCACCTGCTTTTACACTGATCTGAAATACACAGATATCCATAATCACAAGCAAAACTGCCAGAATCACCGGCCATTGCATATAAAGCTTAAGCTGCCCCTTTATCTTCATATTGCCTTTCATATCTTCTTACCTTTCATTTTCTAACATTATCCATTTCCGTCATTGTCATAAAAAATATGTACGGGAGTATTATATCATTTATTTTCTCTTTGTACAATATCTGTCTGACCAGATGATTCACTGATTCTAAGCCAGATCAGAAATTCAGAAGAGAAACCGGGATCCGGCCTGCGGGCAAGTTCGATAAATCCTCTATGGGCTTCCACAATTTTTTTTGCAATTGCAAGGCCAAGCCCTGTCCCCTGCCTGCTGTTTCTTGATTCATCTCCTATGACAAACGGTTCAAAAATCGTCTCCGATAATTCTTTTGGGATTCCCAATCCATTATCTCCGATTTTGATACATACCGTATTTCCTTCCTGCACCACATAAAAGAACAAAATCGTATCTTTTTTATTGTGTTTAATGGAATTATTCAGGATATTATCCAACACACGTCTGAACTGACCTCCGTCAATTTCACAGAAGATGGCTTTCTCCGGAATCTGTACATCCAGAGAAAATCCTGCCAATACAATTTCATTATATTTGGATGCCAGGTACTCTCTCGCATACTCACAAATATCCTGTCTTTTTCTTACCGGGCTGAAATCCGGATGTTCCAGTTTGCTGTATTCATAAAAAGTATTGATCAATTCATTCAGTTCTGTCGCTTTGTTGCAAATAATTCTGAGATACTGTTCCTTATTTTCTTCCGGAATCACACCATCACAAATGGCCTTTGCATAGCCCTGTAAAACCGTAATCGGGGTTTTCAGATCATGAGAAATATCCGCCAGCATTTTCTGTTTGTCTTCATCTGCTTTCTTCCTGCTCTTCTCACTCTCTGCCAGTCTCTGCGCAAGCCTTACAAAATCATCTCCGATTTCCACAAATTCATCCGGACCTGCATTTTCATTGGTCAATGTCTGTCCCTGCCGAAACCGGTTGATAGAAACCCGCAATGCCAGAAGCGGCTTTCTTACCCGGTAACTGAGGCTGACTGTAAAAATCAGAAAAACCAGACCAAATACAGGAATCACAAAAAACCACAGCATTCTTGCAGATCTGGTAAGCCGTGCATAGTTCTTCCCGTCATTTTTCTGACACCGGAAAACTACGGTATTCTTCTCTCCTGTATCTTTTAAAAAGTCCCATTTCCTATATTCTACCTCTTCTTTTCCCATATTGGTCATATACTGCAGTTCTTTTTCTGACAGTCTGTCTGTATCCATTCCCACACAATCCACCAATATATTATAATCGGAATCCAAAAGAAGATATTGCTCCATTTTCTCAACTGCTTCACAGGTATGTTCTGTTTTTGAAATCAGAATTGTTTCTTCTCCGTCTTCATCCGTATAAACGGTTACCCTTGTTTTTTCTTCTTCCCCAATCTCAACAATCACAGACAGTTCACTTCTGGTAAAACATTTTGGCATCTGCTCATCGCTGGAATAAATCACTTTTCCATCCCCGTTCAGTACGGAAAATCCGCCCTTTTTCCCGAGAAATTTTTCTATCGGAAATTTTTCATATTCCCCCTCCAGCAAATAATGCCTGTATTTCTGCAGTTTTTCCGGAGTCGGGATATAAAATTGTTTTTCCGTTTCCCGATTGACAAACCAGCCAAAGCCAAGAAGCAATCCAAGTACAGTAAAAGAAAATCCCAGATAATTCCTGGTAATCATAGACAGAAGACTGCCTTTTTTTCTCTTATCGGTTTTCAATTTTGTATCCTACTCCTCTGATGGTTTTGATATAACAGGGATCCTTTGGATTATCCTCAATTTTGTCTCTGAGATTGGAAATATGTACCATGATTGTATTATCATCACTCTCAAAATATTCGCCGCTTATATTCTCATAAATCTGCACTTTCGTATAAATCGTACCGGGATTTTTCATAAACATTGCCAGTATCTTATATTCCATTGGTGTCAGCAGGACTTCTTTGTCTCTTTTCTTCAAAATGAGTGTCTGGGTATCCAGCTCCAGATCTCCCACCTTTAAAATATGACTCTGCTCATCCTCCGGCGGTTTCCCACTCAGTCGATAAAATCTCCGAATCCCTGAATTCACCCGTGCCACAACCTCCAGTGGATCAAAGGGTTTTGCCAGATAATCATCCGCTCCCAGATTCAATCCCAGAATTTTATCATCGCTCTGTCCCCGTGCAGATAAAATCAAAATCGGCATGTTACTGATTTCACGAATCCGGCCAAGCAATTCATACCCATCCATTCTTGGCATCATAATGTCCAGTACAGCCATGCTGATTGCTTCCTTTTCCATCCACTCCAGAGCTTCCATTCCATCTCTTGCCCAAAAGACCTGATAACCTTCCTTTTCCAGATACAGTCTCAGAATTCCGGCTATCTCCTGTTCATCTTCTGCTACTAAAATATTATAACTCATTCTATTTCCTTTTCTTTCATTATCTGCTATTATCTGTTTCTGAATTATTATAGCATGGTTCACAAATAAAAGAAAGCCGCCACATAACGTGACGGCCTGACAGTCCTGATTAGTCCTGTACATATGGCATAATAGCCATATGTCTTGCTCTTTTGATCTCTACAGTAAGAGCTCTCTGATGTTTTGCACAGTTTCCTGTGATTCTTCTTGGAAGAATTTTTCCTCTTTCAGAGACATATCTTTTCAATTTATTTGCATCTTTGTAGCTGATTTCATTATTTTCTTTACCACAGAATACACAAACTTTTTTTCTTCTGCGTCCGCCTCTTCTCTTCATTGGAGAATCTGGTCTGTTACCTTTTTCGAAAGCCATGATTTTTTACCTCCTGATATATTCCGTTTCTTAATTAAACGGTAATTCTTCGTCAATTCCGTCCGGAATATTCATGAATCCATCTGCTGATGCAGCTGCTGGAGCCGGTGACGGCATACTCTGACGGGAAGCCTGAGCCACATGACTGTCACTGACTGCTTTGCTTTCTGCAAATTCCTGTTCCTCTACTACTACATCGGTAGTATACACACGCACACCATCTTTATTGGTATAGCTGCCAGTCTGGATCCTTCCGCAAACGGTAATGCGGATTCCCTGACGGAAATATTTTTCTGCAAATTCTGCCTGTCTCCCAAATGCAACGCAGCCGATAAAGTCTGCAGTTGCTTCCCCGTCTCTTTTGAAACGGCGGTCAACAGCCAGTGTATATCTGGCAATAGCCATAGAGTTTTCACCAGCGGAATATCTTACCTCCGGGTCTCTTGTCAAACGTCCCATTAAAATTACTTTGTTCATACGGTTCACCTCAACATTTTTATTCTGCACATAGAATCGGGAATTATAAACGCCTATAATTCTAAGGGGATTCGCAAATTGTGCTCTAAGAAAGAATTAAGCGTCTTTTCTTACAACTAAATATCTTAATACATTGTCCATAATACGAACGTGGCGTTCTACTTCTGCAGGGCATGCTGCATCTGCTTCGAACTGGATGAAGTAGTAGTAACCTTCGCGCATTTTCTGGATTTCATAAGCTAATCTTTTTTTGCCCCATTCTTCAACTTCTGTAATGTTTCCGTTGTAACGGGTGATGTAGCCTTTTGCTTTTTCCACTACTGCTGCACGAGCTTCATCTTCGATTTTCGCATTAACGACTAATGCTAATTCATACTTGTTCATGCTTGTTGTACCTCCTTTTGGTCTTTTGGCCCTCTGCTCTTCAGAGAGCAAGGATAATCATATATCACGAGGATTTATTCTAGCATAAGTTTCTAAAATAATCAAGCCTTTTTTTTCAAATCTCTGGTGTTTTTTTCCACCAGTTTTCTTGCAAGCATAATATGGTGACCGCAGCCGGTGCATTTCAGTCTGAAATCTGCCCCCACGCGAAGAATCTCCCATTCATTGCTGCCGCATGGGTGTTGTTTTTTTAATTTTACAATATCGCCTACTTCATATTGATACGTCATAATCTGTCCCTTTCTCGTTATCTGTTCTTACAGCGTAATCCTGGAAAACACCTTACCGATGGAATCATTGATGACCAGATCTGCCATACGGTCTCTTGGCGTAGGATCCCGATTGATCACAACCAGATATTCGCCCTTGAAAGAATCAATCAGCGAAGCGGCAGGATAAACAGCCAGAGAAGTTCCTCCTATGATCAGAACCTGCGCTTCCTCAATGGCCCGTACTGCACCACGGATCACAGTATCATCCAGCCCTTCCTCATAAAGCACCACATCCGGTTTGATCATGCCTCCGCATTTTTCACATTTTGGCACACCCTCTGCCGCTTTCATATAAGCAAAGTCGTAAAAGCTGTGACATTTCATACAATAATTTCGATAAACGCTTCCATGAAGCTCATATACCTTCTTGCTGCCTGCCATCTGATGAAGATTATCAATATTCTGAGTAATCACTGCACGGAGTTTTCCTGCTGCTTCCATCTCCGCCAGTTTTTTATGCGCTTCATTTGGTTTTGCTCCTTCACAGAGCATCTTCGCTTTATAAAAACGATAGAATTCCTCCGGCTTTCTCATAAAAAAGCTGTGACTTAAAATCGTTTCCGGAGGATAATCCCATTGTTGATGATATAAGCCATCCACACTTCGAAAATCAGGGATTCCGCTTTCTGTGGAAACACCGGCTCCTCCAAAAAACACAATCTTGTCATGCTCCGAAATAATTTTCTGCAGTTTTTCAATTTCCTTCATTACTCATACACCTCCGGCAGGCGCTTCGCCTGAATTACAAAACGTGTGCTGCTGTCCCCTGTACAGGTAGACATGGTTATCACTTTATCTTCCACAGAAGGCACTGCATCCAGTGTCAACTCGGAAGCTGCTTTCATTTCTTCCAGATACTGTGCAAACTCCTGGTCTGCATTCGAGAATAACGTATAAGTATCACCAGACGCCGATGTAGTGTGTACAGAAAAAATCTCATACCGCCAGGTATATTCCGGTGTACAGATCCAGACATAAGGGCTGGTGAAATTTTCTTTCTCATGCAGTTTCCGGAACGTACCAAACATGGATCCGTCTTTCATGTTATGCCCATAGATGATTGTATTGCAGTCTTCAAAATTACTGCTGTTTGTATAATCTATGAAAATCGCACCCACTGCATTTTTTTGCCCTTCAAATGTGTAGTGCAGATAATGCTCATTATCCGTTCCCTTCACAATCGGATAGCTGATATCCAATGTTTCGATCTGCAGCCACCCGATCACATCCGGATTGATCTTCTTCAGCCCTTCAAAATCAATTTGCGGCCCCTTGGGAAGCTCTTTGCTTTCCTCCTTGGGCACTTCCGCTTCCCCTTCCGTCCCCGTCTCCTCTTCCTCCGGTTCTGTTACATATTCTCTGATTTTATCGTATTCTTCCTGTCCTTCTTTATAAACCCTATAAATTTTATAAAGCTGATAGGAAGAAAACAGAAATACCACAATCGCGATCAGCAGGAGAAGGTCTCTCACAACATCCCCAAATGTCCGTTTGTTCTTTTTTCTTTTTTTACTCATAATTTTCCTCTGCTTCTGAACCCCTTGATGTTCTCGGATTTCTCCGCACTTACGTGTTTCCTGTTCCTGGCATCATTTTATCACAGGAAGTAAAAAAAAGAAAGCCCACTGGCTTTCCTTCTTCTAAAATAGCGGGGACAGGATTTGAACCTGTGACCTTCGGGTTATGAGCCCGACGAGCTTCCAGACTGCTCCACCCCGCGCCGTTTTCTTTATTGTATTCAGTATAGTCCTTTTTTATACCTGTGTCAATATAGGGATGCTTGCTCCTCTTTTTTTTCTGTGCTATACTTTTCAAATAGAACAATTATGACAAACAAGAAAGGCAGGGATTTTCATGGATATATCCGAACATTCAAAAACAAATCTGAAAGAACAAAGAGATCATGGTTCTTTTTCTTTTCCCTGTGGTTTATACGAGACTTATGATAACCCCTGCTGGCCCGGAGCCAAGCATCACTGGCATGACGAAATGGAGATTCTTTACTTTATGGAAGGCCAATTCGAACTGATCGTCAATATGGAAACATATTCCATTGACAGAGAATGCTTTTATTTTATTAATCCCGGAGAACTGCACTCCATTATTGTCCATTCTCTATGCAAAGAATCCGCAGTTCTCTTCCATCCCAGAATTCTGAGTTTTGATTATTACGATACTGCACAGAGTCGAATTCTGCAGCCTATGCTGAAGGGAGAGCTGTATTTCCCCCGCTGTGTATTTCCGGAGCATCCGGTTTTCCGAAGCCTGAAAAAAGAGTATCTGGAAATCGTCAATGTATTTTATCAGAAAGGATTTTCCCGTCCCAATGAAGATCAGACGATTATCGAGGATCTTGCCTCCCAGCTTTTTATCCGTGCAGATCTTCTTAAGATTCTGGGACATCTGGAGCGTTTTTCTCTTCTGTCCTCCGAAGAACATACCGATGATTACCGCGTAAATATTATTAAAAACGCTCTTGCTTTTATTCACGAACATTATCAGGAAAAATTCTATATCGGAGATCTGGCAAAACAAGCTAACATGAATGAACAGTATTTCTGCCGTTTTTTCAAAAAAATCATCGGAAAAACACCGGTTACTTATATCAATGAATATCGCATCAGCCGGGCCATTACTATGCTGCAGGATACCCAGCTGCCTGTCATGAATATTTGCCTGGACTGCGGTTTTAATAACCTGGGAAACTTCCTGAAAGAGTTCCGAAAGAAGACAGGCATTACGCCTCTTCAGTACAGAAAAAATTTCTTATCTTCCCAGAAGTCAAAATAACGTATTTTTTCATCAAATATTCGTAGGACAAAATCATTTCTCGTCATTATAATATTGCTTATCCGCATAAGGAACGAAAATTATTATTCACAGGAGGACAATATAAATGGAAAGAAAATGGTGGCATGGAAAAGTTGCTTATCAGATTTACCCGAAGAGCTTTTATGATTCAAACGGAGACGGCATCGGAGATCTTCCCGGAATTACCAGCAAGCTGGATTATCTGAAAGATCTTGGTGTAGATATTGTATGGATTTCTCCTATCTATCCATCTCCATTCGCAGATCAGGGCTACGATATCTCTGATTATTATAACATTGATCCCTGCTTTGGTACTCTGGAAGATATGGATACGCTGCTGAAAGAAGCACAGAAACGGGATATGTATATTCTGATGGATCTGGTTGTAAATCATTGTTCCGATGAGCACGAATGGTTCGAGAAAGCCTGCCAGGATCCGGATGGCGAATACGGTAATTTCTTCTATATCGAAGACAGAAAAGAAGGAGAAATGCCTTGTAACTGGAGAAGCTACTTCGGCGGTCCTGTATGGGAACCACTCCCAGGACATCCGGAGAAACAGTATATGCATGTATTCCACAAGAAACAGCCGGATCTGAACTGGGAAAATCCTGCTGTAAGAGAAGAAATATACAAAAACATCAACTGGTGGCTGGACAAGGG